>DAOTWP010000248.1:0-19628 GCA_034435675.1 Anaerolineae bacterium | reverse complement strand
CACGCCTGCCAGAACGCCCAGACGGCGGTTGTGTCGCCCGATAATCTCCCGCCCGAACAGAAACAGCACCGGCAGCGTGAGAATGCCCTCCAGCGCCGAGAGTGCCTTTAGCGATGTGTGGCTGATGCTCTGACCGGGCAGGTGTGAGAACAGCGCCATCGCGTACATCTGGAATGGTTCGCGCCCACCGTTGTTGGTGAAAAAGACCTGGTAGTAGCCGTTGCGCACTTCCTCCGCGTTTAGCAGCTTTTCGTAGTGGTCACTGGTCATTTCGGGCGGCACAGATGGCAGATCAGCCAGCCGGAAGTATGCGCCCAGCAGCAGGACAGCGAGCAGCGTGAGGGTGACGACGTTGCGGCGGGGCAGCCAGCCGCGCAGCCGTGCACCCAGCGCGCTCCACAGGGTTTCGGGGTTGGGAGGCGTGGGCATAAAAACCAGCACTGCCAGCGCAATGCTGCCCCACCACGCCAATATGCCGCCTGTTGTGAAGGTGTTGTTCAAGTTCAGCGTGAAAGCCAGCCCGCTCAAGGTAAGCAGGGCGACGATGGCGAGTACGCGCACCGGGTGCGTCGTCAATGAAAAGGCAGGGCTGTCAGCCCGCGGTTGATCTAATTCAGCGCTTGGCGGGGAATCTGTTCTGGACAGGCGGCGGGCGAACCAGTCCTGCAGTTCCTGCCAGCTTCCGTACACTTCGGCAAGCAGCCAGATGCCCGCCCCGAACAGAAGAAACGGCAGCCCGGCAAAAAACGTGTCACTGGTGCGGCGTCCCGGCGCTGCCCACACGCTGGTGCCCCACACCGCCAGCAGGAACGCGAGCGCAAACAGGCTCATTTGCCCGAACTTGCGCCGCAGAAGCGCATTCTGCATCCGCTCGCGCCAGGGGGGCAGCGCCGGTGCTGGGTTCTGTGCCGCTTGCTGCGCGGGGTGCAGCAGTGCCACGCTGGAAGTGAACACTGGCGCAGAAGGCTGTGCTTCTAACAGACCAACAGGGCGAATCTCGGTTTGCGCGCTGCCTGTGCGCTGGCGAGAACGCGGCATCATCACCGCTGCCAGGGCACGGGCAGTGTTCGACGGTTCGCGCAGCAGCCGGGCGAGCGCCTGCGCCAGTGTGAGGTCTTCGAGCAGTTCCGGCTGGTGCTCCGCGCTGGCGGGCGTGTCATCAGGGCGCGGTTGCTCCTCCGCTGGGTTGGGCGGTTGCTCCGGCATTGTTTCTGGCATTGAAGTGAACTCGGACATGGCGCGATCTAATCCTGTTTCGGTTTGCGTCCCTTGATGCACAGGTTAACAGTGCTGCGCCCCGGCGCTTCGTTCATAACATTGCGGCGGTCAAAGAAGTTAAACACTTTCAATCCCAGATTAATGGGATTCAATAGACTGCCGCTGTTCTGCTCAAACGCAATCCGGTCTGCTGCTTTTGCCATGTTCCTGGGCAGCGTGCCCGATTCTAGCAGGGGTTTGCCCAAACCATAGACCAGATTATGAATAAAGGGGAACGAATAATGCGTGAATGCCCGTTCCTCCTCGATTGCGAAGCCCGCATCCAGCACGACACTGCGAAGTTGTTCCGCCGTATACAGACGCACATGGTTTGCCCACAAACCCGCCAGCGGTCCGCGCTGGATATGCGTGCCGAACAGGGTTTCCAGCGTTTTGTTGATGGGATCCCACCAGAAAGGGTAATTGGCATTTGGCACGGTGATAGCGACCACACCGCCGGGCTTGAGGACCCGCAGCGCCTCGCGCAGCCCCGCAAGGTCATCGTCAAGGTGTTCGAGGACTTCGCTGAGGATCACCGCGTCGAATGTGTCGGCAGCATAAGGCAGTGCGTAGATGCTGGTGTGGTTCAGCATCATGTCGGGCTGCCCGGCGAGATTGCGCTGTGCCTTGAGCAGCACATCCCAGTCCAGGTCGCCACCGATCAGGCGGCAGCGGCTGACGTAGCGGAACATGTTCAGGTAGAAGCCGCGTCCGCAGGGCATGTCCAGAATCAGGTGATTGTCCTGGGGTTCAACCCACTCAAAAATGGTGCGCACACGTCGCTTGAACGCCATGTCCGCCTCATTGCGGGTCATATAGTCGATGGTCTTCAGGTCAACCATGGCGGGCGTACTCGCGGAACAATGCCTCGTAACGGTCAACAGTCTGCTTAAACGCAAAGTGTTCGTCAATCACCTCGCGCGATTTGACATAGGCGGCGCGGTTATCCAGCACCTCCACAATTGCCGACCCGATGGATTGGACATCACCCGGCTGCGCCAGTTTGCCCATGCCGGTGAGCTGCACCGGCACACGCCCACCGGGGGTATCGGTCATCACCACCGGCGTGCCACAGAGCATCGCTTCGACCTGCACGAGGGCGAAACACTCGGAGTCGCTGGTCAGCGCCAGCACGTCACAGGCAGCGAAGAAATCCGCCATGTCCTGCATATCCGTTAGCATGCCCAAAAAGATCAACTGGTCTTTATAGCGCTGGACGATGGGTTGGTAATGCTGCCAGGTGTTCTCGTAGCGAATGTCATATTCCCCGGCAAAGACGATTCGCGCGTTTGGGTATTTCTGGTTGATGAGATCCAGTGATTTGATCAGCAGGTCGGGGCGCTTTTCTTCGACAAAACGCCCGGCAAACCCGATGATGGGTCCGCCTTCAGGCGACCAGCGCGCGCGCAGTTCTTCGGCGTGCTGCGGGTTGGGCGCGGGCATCTCGATAGGCGGATGAATCACCTGCACCTTATCGCGGAAGGGTTGCAGATAGTAGGAATTGTCGGCGTAATCGGCAGTATAGGCGACAACACGCGGGGCACGCGCCGCCATGAATTTGTACATCCAGAACATGATTCTGGTGATAATCCGGTTCGACAAGCCCTTTGGCAGAATCAGATCACCGTGATGGGTAGGAATAATCGTGCGGCGTGTCAGCAGCCCCAGCACACTAAGCAGCGCGGTTTCCAGCATGGGGGTGTGGATGCTGACGACATCGTGCTGGCGCATCAGCCCGTAAGCCGCCCAGGGATATGCCGGCATAATCATGCCGCGGCTGATTGGGATAGGCGGTGCGGTGAGCCGCACTACGCGCACGCCGTTAATCATCTCGTCGCGCGGCAGACTGGGTTTATGCCGTGCCGCCAGGATTGTCACCTGATGCCCACGCCGGACAAGTTCTTCAGCGATGCGTTGGATATAAAGCTGCATACCTGTGCGGTGTGGCAGATAATACAGAAGGCAAATGAGGATTTTGACCGTTTCGGGCTTGTTCCCGTTGAGACTCATGCTGTTTCCTGACGCGGGTTCCAATAGTGCTGCCGCAGGACCGCCAGCAGTCCGGCTGCATGCGGCAATGTAGCTAACAAACGCGCGGGCGAGCGGAAAACGGCAGTGCTGCCGGTAACTGTGCCTGCGCGCGCCACATTATAGCATAGCACAGACACGGCGCGAGACAGCGCTGCTGCCCGTGATGTATCGAAACACTGACAAACGGCAGTGATCGCGTGAGAAACGGGTTGTTCTACGCGGCGCTCACTTGACACCGCCTGACAGCATGCCTATAATCATCACTAGATTGCGGGTGTAGCTCAGTTGGTAGAGCGTTTGCTTCCCAAGCAAAATGTCACGGGTTCGAGTCCCGTTACCCGCTCAAACAAGCACCTGTCCACAGCGGGCAGGTGCTTTTGTTTTGGGTGGTTACATGTCCGACAACCTGTGCGTGACAACGAAACACTCACTCGTTGAATACACCTGCGGTCAGGTCTACGATCAACTGACCCGGCGGGATGCACTGTTCAGGCACAGGTGTTGTAGCGATGCTGTCATAGGGCGCGGTCGGGTTGAAGTAGTTGTAAACCGTGCGATTGACTTCGGCGACCAGCGGGAACGACTCTTCAAAGTTGAGCCAGGGGTTTGCCCCGCGCGAGTCGTGCAGCACCACTGCCAGCACATAATCGCCGCCGGGGGAGAAGACGATCCCTGCGTCGCCGTGCGTATCATTGATCCAGCCGTGTTTGTGCGCCACGCGCGTGCCTGGCGGAACGCCCGCTTCCAGCAGCGCCCCGATGCGGTTGCCACTCATCAGGTGCAGCATCTGGCGGCATTCGCGCCCATCGAAGGCAGCGTCAAAATTGTCCAGCAGTGCGCCGGAGTCATTGTAGGCGCACTGGTACAGGTTCGCCAGCAGCCAGCCCATTTCGTCCACGGTGAGCTGGTTGTACGGGTCGGGCTGGGCGCGCCCCTGGTCCACCCGCGTGATCGGGCGCTCAATGATGAACGTCGGCGGCGGCAGGGCAATTGGCGGCGTCTCGAACGGCGTCAGGATAAACGTGTTTTGCAGACCGAGCTGGCGCAGCATGGCAGTCGTGTTTGTCCCACCCCGGTACATGTCCCCATCACCGATAATCTCGAGAACGCGATTGGTGGCGGTGTTTTCGCTGCACACCATCATGTTTGCCAGCGTTACAGCAGTGGGGTCATCCGGTGGCAGGTCAAGCCGCTGGTACAGCGCGGTCATCACGGCGATTTTGTTAATGCTCGTCCCGCTGAAGGCGACATTGTTGCCGAATGTGATTGCTTCGCCAGTCTGCAGATCCATCAGGAACAATGCGCCCAGGCGGCTTGTGCCCGGCTCGAACTGCGCATTGAGGACCAGAGTCCACAACTGCATGCCAAGCGCGCTGAATCCTGCACTGAGCGGTACGGGTGCTGCGCCGCCAAAGACGACACTCTGCTGAATGATCTGCGGCGTGGGGGTCAGGGTGGGTGTGGGGAAAACACTTTGGCTGAGTCCCGGCAGCGTGTAAATATCCCCCTGAATTTCCAGCAAATCTACCTGAATCCAGCCAATGCCGCCGGGTTCGGGCGCGTAGCGCACCTGTACCCAGGGGAACTGGGTATGATAGCCGAGGACTTCAAACGTATCGCCAGCCCGCCCTTCATGCACACGCGGATATTCCACACCCGGACCGGAGCGCACATTGACCGTACCGGAGAGCGTACCCGTGACCGCCGCATTCAGTGTCGGGGTCAGTGTCAGCGTTGGGGTCGCTTGTCCGGTGGTCGCAGTGATTGGGGAGACGCCCGCTGCGGTCAGTGTGGCGGTGGGCAGGGCGGGACGTGCATTGGGATCAACAGACTGTTCAGTAAAGGGGACGCTTGAAAGATCGCCCTGCACGTTTACCAGATCCTGATACACCCAGCCAATCGGCTGCAAACTGGTCGGATCGCCCAGCAGCAGCCAGGGATACAGGGCACTGCGTCCATTCACCGGGTAGCGTGTGCCCGCGCGGATTTCCCCCAGGAGTTCGGCGTCAAGGCTGGGGGCGGCGCGCAGATTCGCCTGCCCGATTGCTTCCGCTGTTGCCGGGGCGGTCTGCGCGGCGAGGGGCAGCAGCGACAGCGCAGTGAATAATAGCAGTGCGAGGAATACAGTAACTTTCGTTCGTGGCATGGTACTACCTGATCGTCTACGGTCAAGCGCGGGACAGCAGCGCAGGTACTTGCGTGCTGTGCCCGGTTCGGCATTATAGCGGGGGATTGCCGATTCGTGTATTGACAGCCAGGTGAGTTCTGCTATAATTCCAATACTCCAAGCGCCGAAGTGGCGGAATCGGCAGACGCGCTACGTTCAGGGCGTAGTTCCCCTAGGGAGTGTGGGTTCGACTCCCACCTTCGGCACACAAAGTCCGGGTCTTGCACCCGGATTTTTGTTTTGTGGTACAGTGAGGGTAAAGCGTGCCCGGCGCGTGACACGCTGCCCGCAGCATTCTGCCGGTTGAGAATGTTCAGGTAATCGCCCATGAGTGAACAGGTTGAACAGCGCTTGCCCGAAGACCCCACAGCGATTCCCGGCGCGGAGTCGGACACCATGCCCGATGCCGCGCCCAGGTCCAGGACCCGGCGCAGCAATCAGCTTTCGGGCGTGCAGGTGATGTTTGCGGCGATTGTGGCAATCGGGTTGATTCTGGGTATTCAATTCACCAGCCGTCTCGCCGCAATCCAGCCGCTTGAGGACGCCTACAACAGTGTGCAGGTGGAAATTGATCAACTGCGGCGGGACCAACAGGCGTTGATTGGCGAGCGCGATTTTGCCCAGAGTGATGCCTTTGTTGAGCAGTGGGCGCGCGGCGAGGGCAAGATGACGCGCCCGGGAGAAGTCCTCGTGGTGCCGATGCCCGCAGGCGGTACCCCAGTTCCACCACCCGCAGCAGCCGCGCCCGCTAACGTGAATACCACCCCGCCTGAAGCTGATCCATGGACACGCTGGTGGTGGCTGTTTTTTGACAGCCCGCCGCCAGGGCAACCCTGAATCGTGCTGGAGAGAATGCCCTAACGATCCTCGTCTGCCGGCGTGCTGAACGGGCGCGTGCGTCCTTGACTGCCGGGGACGACTAATGTCTGGTTGTTCGGCAGCGGCGTGCTGCCCACCGCGCTGGCGAGTGTCTGGTAGTACACTGGGGCGATGGAGGACACGATCAGCAGCAGCACGCCCGCACCCAACAGAACCCCGATCTGAAGCAGCACCGGCGCGGTGAACTGCGTGAATGCCGACGATGCCAGCCCGCCCAGGAGGCGTCTCATGAAGACATCCAGCGCGGGCACTCTTTCGCTCGTGATCGGGACGAGCAGTTCGCCCATTGTGCTCAGAATGGTGAGCGGCAGGATAATCAGCGGAATCAGTGCCACCAACGCGCTGCTGATGGCAATCCAGCCCGACCACAGGCTGAAGCCCTTCAGGGAGCGCACAGCCAGGGCGACAACCAGCGCCAGTAGTGCTGCGGGTATCAGGAAGAACAACCCGGTCATCTGGCGGTAGACGCGCACAACCAGCCCCAACCGCAGCAGTCCGCCGCTGTCCTCCGGCGAGAGAAAGAACGGCGCGGACGCCTGGGTATCCAGAAAATGTGCCAGCGTCCCCATCGCGTGTGTGATTTCATTGAGGACAATCTCACGGTGGGCAGGCAGACGCGGCAGACACAGCGGTAAGGCGCTTTCGGACGCGCCATCCGCCACTGCGTTGAGGGTGCGGGTCTGCGCCAGTGTACAGGCTGGCATGGCTTCCAGCAGTAGAATAGCATTGCTCTGCCCGGCAGAACCTGTCAATTGTTCAACAATGGGGGTGTAATCTACAGCGGGCGGGGGCAGCGCACTGCCTTCGGCAGCAGCGTAGACCTGATCAATCGTGCTTTCGACTACACTGCGGATCCAGTCCGGTGGGACAATTCGGTTGGCGATACTGTGCCAGGCTTGAGGATCGGTGTTGTTGACCAGTGTAATGATTTCGGTGATGCGATTGGTCTGCTGGTTGACGCCAACCGGCGGTTCGTCGGCTGCCAGCACAGGCAGCACGACCGGCACAACTTCCTCGTAGATGCCCTGGGTTGCCAGCCCATCTTTGACGGTATCCGGATTCAGCAGTGTAGCATATGCCGCCAGATTCCAGACGGCAAGCGGCAGCAGCACCATCATCGCAAAGGCGATCAGCAGGGCGAGCAGTTTGCGCAGCAGCTTCACGATCAGGCTTCCCTCAAATAGTCTCTTCTGTGAGCAAATGTGCGGGCTGGTTCCCGGCAGGCGCAAGCACGATAGCACTGACTGCGCCCATCCCGACAGTCAATTGCTGCTGCGGTTGCGCCAGATGCGGTTTGACCACCCCCAGCGCCAGATGTTCACCGTCTGGTGTTGTTACGCTGCTGGTCAGCCTGCCAGCCCGTTTGCCTGCGTGCAGCAGTTCCTGCCCGGCGTCGGCGGCAGCGGTCAGGTGCAGCCGGACTAGCGTTTTCGCCAGCTTGCCCCGGCTTTCCATCCGGGCAATGATTTCCTGCCCGGTGTAACAGCCTTTGCTAAAGCTGACCTCATCCCATAACCCGATTTCCAGTGGAATAAAATCACTGCTCAATTCCCGTCCCAGCATAGGGCGTCCTGCGCGCACACACAGCAAATTATATGCCAACCCGCCCGCCGGACGTAAGCCGTGCGGCGTGCCCGCTGCCAACAGCGCGGCGTAGACCTCCGCTGCATGGTCCTGCGGAACCACCAGCGTCCAGTGCGCGCCACTGATGGGCTTATTGCGGGCGATGCTGGCGGATACACCCGCAAGAACGGCGTCTGTGCTGTGCATGGCAGGCAGGTTGGCTGTGCCCGGCAGCAGGCTTTCGAGCACGGCATCTGCCGCCGGACCGTGCAGCGCAAATTGCCCTGTCAACGGTGTCATATCTTCGAGCGTGACCAGATCGTTAAAGAAAATGTTCTTCTGCAGGTAGGCACGAAAAGGGTCGCCGCGGGTCGGTTCGGTCAGCACCAGCGCGTGATCCTCGTGACGGTAAACAGTCACCCGTTCCAGAATACGCCCGTTGGGGGTCGTAAAAAGCGTCGGGCGTCCTTCGCCAGCGGCCATGCCTTCGACATCATTGGTGGACATGCGCTGCATTAACGCAAATGCATCGCGCCCGCCGACGCGGATGCGCCCTTCATGGGAGCGATCCAGCAGCACGGCAGTGTGCTGTGCGGCATGATCTTCTGCGCGCAGATCGCCGTAATGCAGCGGGATGCCATCCGGGGCGAGTACTGCCCCTTGTTTCAGATGCAGATCACGCAGATTCGACATCAACGCCTCCAACGTTGCAGAAGTTCGTTCAGGGGGTGTTAACCTGTTCCGTCAAAAAGAAACTGAGCATCTCGCGGCGGTCTGCGGGCAGGTCGCTCAGCGCGGTCCATTCGCCGTCACTGGGGGTAGCCCGTTCCGGCAGCAGGCAGGCGTAATGGAAGCGAATCTGGCGCTGGTGCGCGTCGTCGTGGCTGTCAATGCTCAGCGGTGGGACGAATGAGCCATGCCTCGTGGTGTCACGCAGCAGCGCTACACTGCCCGGCTCAGCCTGCGCGAGTTCGTGCGCGCAGCGCAGCGCTGCCTCGTAGGGCAGTTCGCTGGGGCGCACGACGCAGGTGTAATAACCGTGTGCTGCGCTGGAGTTGGTCAGAACTTCGGTGCCGTATACAGGCGTCAGCCAGACGTGATACGCAAAATGGGCGCGCTGAAACCCGTTGGTGACACCGCTGCGGTCGAGACGACGCAGCATGCGTTCAACATGGATGATTTCGCGCAGGATTTGCGCGCTTGCGTCAACATTTTCGTCGGCGTTGGTGATGACATAATCGCAAAGGTCACGGTATTGCATTTCGATGCGCGCGCGCTGCATGCGTTCTGCAATGACCGGTTCCGGGTCCGCGCTGCGTTTGCGCAGGCGCGCTTCCAGTGCTTCCAGCGATGGCGCCTGGACAAAGACCAGCACCGTGTTGCGTGGATAGCGCAGCCGCAGCACCATTGCCCCCAGCACATCAATATCCGCGATGAGATCTGGACCTGCCTGTAGTACTGCTTCCACTGTTTCCCCTGGGATGCCGTAGAAGCGCTCTGCGGTGACTTCCTGCCATTCCATCAGTTCGCCCGCATCACGCATCTGCTGGAACTGCTGGACGGTTTTGAACAAATGTTCGCGCCCTTCAGCCTCATTCTGGCGTGGCGCGCGCGTGGTTGCCGTAGCAAGCTGCTTCAGGTTCGGCGTATCTGCCAGCACATGGTACATCAGCGTGTTCTTGCCCGCGCCGCCGGGTCCAATCATCACAAACAGAATACCGGGGTCGTGTGCTGCGAGGCTTGCGCGCTGGGTCACTCGGTGCATCCTTCATCTGGTCATCGAACCACCAATTAGAGGTAGTGTAGCAGGGCTGAGGGGCTGCATCCATAGAGATTTGGTTGAGGAGTCAATGAGAGCCGCGCGGTTATAGTTAAATCAGAAGGGCGCACCCTGTAGTGTGTGCGCCCTTGCTGTTTCAGAAGTGCTGTCTGGTGGTGTTTAGCCCGCTGTCCGGGTTAACCGCCGATGTCGAACACGCGGATGTTGACCACCCACCAGCTCACGTAGAACGAGTTGTTGTTATCGTACTGCGTGGTATCTGTCGCGCGGCGATCCAGCCGGAAGCGCAGCCCTACCAGCGACCCAATGTACGGCACAAGGCTGTGGCGGCGGCGCTGCCAGTCGCTTGGCGGCGTAATCGTTGCATTGCGAATCGTCGGGCTGTCCGGTGTTATCGGCGGAGTCGACGGGATATTGTTGGTCAAGCCAGACTGTGTCCAGGTGAAACCGCCGTCAACCGACACTTCCACACGCGCCACGCTGTCGTAGTTCAGCTCATAGTACGTGTAGTATTCCAGGATCGGCAGGAAGTTGGGCGTGCCCGCCTGGTTGCGCACATCGAGCACACCGTTCAGCACCAGCGAAGAATTGCCACGCTTTGCCGCTGGTACGTCGTTGATCAATCCCTGACTCGGTGTCAGCTTGGGTGAGTCTTCAAACGAGAAGTTATTGTTACCCACCGTTGCCACGATTACCGCGTCGCTGCCGTTGTCGTACCATTCGAGAACTAGGGTGTAATCACCCTGTGCCAGATCTGCGGTGAACAAGTCCACCTGCCGCGTCTGGTCACGCCAGTTATTGATCATATTCCAGCTTGCGGTGGTGATCACGCCGGGGCTGCCGCCCAGATTCGTGCCGGTAGGCACATACAGCATACGCACACCGTCGTCGGCTACCGTGATAAACGTATACTGCCCTGCGCTGACGCGGATGTCACGGATCCAGCGTCCGGCGAAATCATCAGTGACCCAACTGCTGCCGCGCGGTCCGCTGCGGCGGTAGTCATGGTTCACATCCAGCACGACCTCCGTGACCGGGATACTCGCCGAGTCGCGGTTGTAGGTCGTTGTGACACTGCCATGAATCATGCCGTAGTACGGAACCGGGTTATTCACGGCATTCAGGCTGTCCGTATTGTTACGCGGGATGCGATCCAGCATTTCCGCCGCGCGTGAACCGTTAGTGCGACAGTCGCTGTTGGGACAGCGGTAGAAGTAGCCGAACCAGGGATTTGGACCAATCGAAGCGGGACCACCGCCCGCGCCAAAGAACACGTCCGGTGCCAGCCCCCAGGTGCCTTCCGCGACCCAGTTGTTCAAGTTGCTGGCGAGGTCAACGAAGGGCAGGGTGTAGATGCGCTGCGGCTCACGGTAGGTGATGCTGATGTCGTCAATATACCAGCCGTCACGGTTGTTGTCCTGCTCGTAAGCGTCGAAGACAAAGCGCACACGGATACGCCTGCCTACGTAACTTTGCAGTGAGACCTGCTTGCGTTCCCACGTGTAGGTGCGCGCAAATTCGTCGGGGATATAGTCCGGACTGGACGAGTCGCCAACGCGCGACCCCCAGACATTCTGCCAGCGGCTCCACCCGCGTATCTTGTCATAGCCCTGTTCCGTGCTGCCATCTTCCACCGAAATCTGCACGTTGATCCGGTCATTATCGCCTGTATAGAACCGTGACCAGAAGTACAGTGTCGGGCGGACATTCGGATCCACGCCCGTCAGGTCAAAGATCGGCTGAATTTCGAGCACCTGATAAGTGTCATGGCGGCTGCGCATTTCGTTCATTGCCGGTTCGGGTTGAAGCTGCCCGTTCGGCGGCGCGGCGGTCTGGTCAAAACCGCTTTCGTGCAGCGAGCGCAGCCCAGTGTGTGCCTCATATTCCACTGTGAACCAGTCGCCACCGGTCCACCAGCGGTTGACCCAGTCATTGACTTCAAAGGTTTCGATCCACGTCACGCCATCACCACCAGCAGCGGCAGGGCGCAAGTCCCAGACGTTATCGCGGCGGTTTTCGATGAGGATGTTGTCCACATACACCCCGTCGCGTGCGTTGCTGTTGCGCACATCCAGGCGGAAGCGGATGAGGATGTCATCGTCATAGAGGTTGCCGTCAGTAGGGTTATAGGCGATGATGCCTTGTCCCATATCCACTTCGACACGTTCCCATGCCAGGTTGATGCCGGTTTCGTTGTAGACGCTGCCGCTGGTTGAGTTGCCGTACTGGTACGACCACAGCGCCGTCCAGTTGTTGCTTTCGTCCGCGCGCCGCCATTCCACATAGAGCGCGGCACCGCTGTTCAGATTGCGGTAGTGCCAGAAGGTCAGCACCGGATTGGTTGCTACGTTTTCCGGCGTGCCCTGAATGAGCAGCCCGGCACCCGGATTGCTGGCGTAGTGGATATTGCCACCGTAGAGGGTCTGGTTTTCCGGTGTGTCGTCGTTCAGGTCGAACGGATAGCGGATCGTCAGCGTTGAGTCATCGCCGCGCACGTAGTCGCGGTTCGGGCTGTCCGCATACGAGGCAAGACTGTCGAACACGCCGTTCTCAGTGGTGCGATCCCACTGCCCGCTGGAACGCCAGAACGAATTGGCGGACTCGGCAGTATCGAGGAACGGATAGTATGAGAAGCGTTCGACTTCGTCGCGTTCGATGTAGATTTCGTCAATATACCAACCATCTGCCACACGCCCACCGTCAGTGGTATTGATGATCAGTGCGAAGCGCAGCCGGAAAGGTTGGGTGTTGTAATTGGGGATGTTTTCCAGCGCGACTTCGTAGAACACCAGCGATGCCTGCGTGCGAGTGCTGGTTGCAGAGGGCAGAATGGTGCCAACCGCCGGGATGGTTGTCCACGTCGCGGGCAGGGCATTATACGGGTCGCGCGTGTACTGGACTTCAAGCCGGGCATCGCGCGCGATTTCATAAGCGTGATAGAAGGAGAGCAGCGGCGCGCCGGTATCGCCTTCGAGGTCCGGGGTGCTGCCGCTCAGGTCAATACGCCCGTTGAATTCGATGTAGTGGACGCGCTCTGTGCCTTCCCAGTTGACATCGTAGCGCTGGCTGTTGCCGGGGCTTTCGTGCCAGGAATACGCGCCGCGTGCCTTGCTGCCTGCCGCCACACGCGCCCAGCGTCCACTGGTAATGAAGTCTGCTTCCTGGTTCGGGGTTTCCAGATCCCAGAAATCGCCGACGGTGTAGGTATTCGTGCCGGTGCTGCTTTGCTGGACGGCGATGTCGTCCACGTACCAGCGCCGGTTGTTGCCGCCGCCGCTGTTCTGGATGACAAAGCGGAACGTGACCTGATCACCTGGCTGGAAGCCCAGCGCCGCCAGGTCAACCCGGTTGAACGTCCACGCATAGTTGCTGCTCGGTCCCACACGCAGCGGGTTAGACGCTGCCGGTCGCTGCCAGACTACCCCGGATGGTCCGCGTTCGACGCCCCAACCGTAACCAGGGTCGCTTGTCGGGATATATTCGGCAAATTCTACCCAGGCGCGGGTGTTGCCGTTGCCAAAATCCCAGACATCCCAGAAGGTGAATTCAGGATTGGTCATGCCCGCAGGGATTTCTACATACCCGCGAAACTCCAGATGGCAGAGCATGTTTGCCGGGAAGTCGCCGCTGCCGTTTTCTTCCCACATGAATTTGGCATCCTGGAAGCTGTTGGCGCGCGATGTGTCGGCGTGCGTCCATGTACACAGCGGCGCGCCACCGGCGAGATTGCTGTCGTCCGGGCTGCCCATACCGCCGCCGCCGCTGGTGCTCATGGTCAATCCGTGCCCGCCACCGCCCTGATAATGGTCAATTTGCAGTGTGTAGGCTCCCGCAGGGATCGTGCGCGTCACCGCGGGGGTGCTGTTCATGCCCTGACTCTGCCAGTCATCCACCAGCAGGCAGTGGGTTGCCGGGTCACCGAAGACGCGGTTACTTTGTCCGTTACTCTGACCGGGTGTTGGCGGGCTGGATACGCCGGATCCACTCAGGCAGCTGCCCGCCTGCTGACCCGCGGGCAGCAGCCACAGGCGCACACCGTCGTCCGAACTGAGGCTGAACGTCACGCGCGTGGGCTGTGCCAGATAAATCGCCTTGGTCCAGCGCGTCGAATAATTCGTCGAAAGCCAGCCAGAAACCGGCGGCTGACCGCTGGCAGGCAGCATGCTGACGTCTTGCTTGAAGTCATCAAAGTCTGGCGACCCGCTCAGCGTGGTGTTGGGGAAGTACTCCACGCGCCACAGGGCAGACCCCAGAAAGACCGAGTTGTCCACGCGCCAGTGATCCGGTTCGGTCATCGGGTCTTCAAAGGGTGCCACAAACGCCATATCCGCCAGTGTCGCGGTGGGACCCGGTGTTGCTGTCTGGGTCGGCGTGTTAGTGGGCAGTGGGGTATTGGTCGCCGGTGGTGGTGGACCTTCTGTTGGGGGTTCCGTTGGCGGCGGGGGTAGGTTCGTCGGGAACGGACGCCCTTGCTCACGGTTGCTTGCCGCCCAGGTAACCGTCAGCCAGAACTGTGTCGGTCCGCCGCGCGACTCAATGTCGGGCTGGGGCGTGCCCGCTTCGGCGACAAGGCTGTTCACGACATTGTTGAACACGTTGTTCAGTGCCGGTCCAGTTGCTTGCAGCACAAAGACGAACGCGAACACCAGCAGCACGATAATCAGGGCGTATTCGACTAACGCCTGACCGCGCTGGAGATGTTGTTTCAGCGATTGGCTGGTTCCAATTCGTCGCTCCATAATTCGAGACCTCGTTTTACAAAACACAATGAATTGTGTCGGTTGCCCGGTTTAAGGCGCGAAACAGGCACAATATACCTGTTGCCATGTTATCTATCTTACCGAAGAAATGGCACTTGTGGCTTTCGAATTTGTGCGCGAGTTGTACAAATGCTTTGACAACAATTCAGCCTTAACGGTTGCATCCGTTCCTGACTGGATGTGATGAATTACACTCGTGCCTGCGTGGTTGGCGTGCTATGCTAGCCTTTATGAGGCGCAGTCACGCGGAAAACCGCGCGCCGTTTGTGGATAACTAAATCCTTAAGGTGGACAGCATTGGTCGCAAAAATAATTGATGGAGAAGCAGTTGCCAAACGCATGCGCGCCGAGATTGCCGCAGAGTCCGGTCGCTTTGCCGAGCAACATGGCTATAAGCCCGGTCTTGCGGTGGTGTTGGTCGGGGATAATCCGGCGTCGGCAATGTATGTGCGGATGAAACGCCGCGCCTGCGAAAGCGCAGGCATTGAGTCTATCGGGCATTACCTGCCTGCCGAAAGCACCCAGGACGAAGTGCTGCAAGTGGTGCAAACCCTGAATGCTGATCCGCGCATTCATGGCATTCTGGTGCAGCTTCCGCTGCCCAAACATATTGACGAAGAGACCATTCTGAACGCCATCGGCATCGAAAAGGATGTGGATGGCATTCACCCCACCAATATCGGGCTGCTGGCGATGAAAGGACGCGAGCCGCTGTTCACGCCTGCCACGCCAACTGGCTGCATGGTACTGCTCGAAGCAGTCGGTGCACCGCTGAACGGGGCGAACGCGGTGGTCATCGGGCGCAGCAACATTGTTGGTATGCCGGTTGCGCTGATGCTGGTCAAGGCGAACGCGACGGTGACGGTGTGTCACAGCCGGACGAAGGATTTGCCGGAGGTTGTGCGTGCGGCGGATGTGGTCATCGCGGCGATTGGCAGCGCGGAATTTGTCAAAGGCGCGTGGCTCAAACCCGGTGCGGTAGTGATTGATGTTGGCTCGAATCATGTGGATGATCCCGGAAGCGAAAAAGGCTACAAGTATGTCGGGGATGTGGAATTTGCCAGCGCGGCTGAGGTCGCCGGGGCGATCACCAAAGTACCCGGTGGCGTGGGTCCAATGACGATCACGATGCTGCTGCATAACACGCTGAAAGCAGCGTGGCGCATTGCTGGCGGCGCAGGATAGTCACTGTCCAGACACTACAGACCCATAAGAAGTGTAATAGAGTTCGCTCGCCTCACTATCCAGTGGGGCGCTTTTCGTTTAGTATCAACACTGCAAGCAGCGGGCAGAAGCATTGTCATTGCGCCGCTGCACGTGGTGTAAAAAGTTGCTGCACTGCAGGAACTACGCTTTACTGAGCGTATCGTCAAAACGAAACTACCGTCTGGTGTGAGGGTGATGTGATGGCGCACACCATCCATGAAATGATGCAGGTGCTGGGGCTGGAAATTGATCAAGACTATCTGCGCGCTGGTTTGTCCGCTGCGGTGCAGGCAGTCATGGAAGTGGCGATCAGCCAGCGCGTCGAGGCAGGGCACTACGAGCGCCGGGGTAGCCGTAATAATTATCGCAATGGCTACCGCGAGCGCCTCTGGCAGACTCGTCTGGGCGATCTGGTCGTGCGTATTCCCAAACTGCGGCACGGCAGCTATTTCCCTGTGTTTCTGACCATGCCGGAATCCGCCGAGGCGCTGCTGCTGGCGTTGGTTGAGCAGGTCTACGTGCAGGGTGCCACGATGAAGGCGGTGGAGGAGACGCTGGTCAGTCTTGGCATTCCTCCCGCGCCGCGCAGTCTCGCAGCCGACATCTGTGAGCAGCTTGATGATCTGGCAGAGGCTTACAAGTCACGCCCGCTGAAGGATCGCTACAGCTCGCTCTGGCTCGATGTGTTAACACTGCCGGACGGCGGGCGTGTGGCGCTGGCGGTTGGTGTTACCCCGGCAGGGGAGCGCGTGCTGCTAGCCTGCGAAACGCGCATCAACTGGGAGGCGCTGCTGCGCAGGCTGCGCGGGCGTGGGCTGCGGGACGTGCGGCAGGTGCTGAGCGATGGCTTTAGTGGTGTACGCGAAGCAGTTGACGAGGTGTTCATTGACGCTCGCTGGCAGTACTGCCCGGCAGTGGCGCTGGGCGATGTGCTGCGGCATGTGCCTGTACCCGATCAACCCGGTGTCGTTCGCGCCATTTCGAATTTACTGGTTGACAGCAGTGCCAGTGAACTGCCGGGTCAGATGGCGGAACTGGCGCGCCGGTTGTCATCTGAATTCCCACGCGCGGCGGCAGCGCTGGCAGCGCTGGGCGATGTGCTGCTGGCGAGTGCTGGAGCGGAACAAGGGGCTGCCGCTGCTGCCTTCGCGGAGGCTTTCCCGCTGGGAATGCTGCCTGCCGGCGTATTCGCTGTCGCGGAACTGCTGGCATGATGTGCCCATACCGCAGGCATGGAGATGAAGCGTGTTAGGGGGTCTGCCTCGCCCGTTGTTACAGGATGTGCTGCCTTGTGGCGCACCAGTGTTGAACAGATAATCCAATCACGTACTGTCGAGTAAGGAGTCATGTATGGATTTCCGTAACGTTATTCCGATGGTGATCGAGCAGGGCAATCGCGGCGAGCGTGCCTATGACATTTACTCGCTGCTGCTCAAGGAGCGCATCATCATCATGGGGACGGATGTGAACAGCCAGACGGCGAACCTGATGGTCGCCCAACTGCTGTTCCTGGATCGTGAAGACCCGGAGAAACCGATTCAGATGCATATCCAGTCACCGGGTGGCGAAATATATGCCGGGTTAGCCATCTACGATACAATGCAGGCGATCAGCGCGCCGGTCAGCACCATTGCCGTTGGTGTGACTGCCAGCTTTGGCACTGTGCTGTTGATTGCCGGGACGAAAGGCATGCGCTACGTACTGCCCAATGCCACCGTACATATGCACCAACCACTGGGCGGCGCACGCGGGCAGGCGACGGACATTGTCATTCAGGCGAAAGAAATTACCCGCCTGAAAGATATGCTGATTGACATCTTCATGAAGCATACCGGGCAGGAACGCGCGCGGCTGGAAGCCGATATGGATCGGGACCTGTATCTGGATGCCAAAGCTGCGGTGGAATATGGACTGGCGGATTCGGTCATCGAGAGCCGCAAGATGGTAGACGCGGCAAAGGTCAAGAACGGCAAGAAATAGGCGCTTTTGGGCGCCTGCTGCCCTGGCATACAGGCAGTAACAAATCGAGCGCGGTTTAACAGGGCGGGTGTATCCTCAGGTGAGGGGATACACCTGTTGTGGTATACTGAGAGTAATCAAACCGTTGAGGCAGGGTTCCGCGCTGGCGGGGGTGTAGGCAGGCGTTTGCCCTGAAGCGCAGGCGGATGCGAGACCTGCCTGGCTGCCCGAAGCATCGTTTTAACATTACC
This sequence comes from Anaerolineae bacterium, assembly GCA_034435675.1. Lineage (GTDB taxonomy): Bacteria > Chloroflexota > Anaerolineae > Aggregatilineales > Phototrophicaceae > DAOTWP01. The sequence goes on along the minus strand of DAOTWP010000248.1, from coordinate 1,775 downwards.
CTTACACTGGAGTATTGTTTTTTGACCACGTTACTCCTCAAAAATATTCATACACTGGTCACGATGGACGCCGCTCGGCGTGAACTGCGCGATGCCGCGCTGTATGTGCAGGATAATGTGATTGTGGCGGTGGGGACACTGGCAGAGATGCCCATGCAGACAGCAGACACAGTCCTTGATCTGCGCCAGCATATCGTGCTGCCGGGGCTGGTCAATACCCACCATCACATGGTGCAGGCGCTGACCCGCGTGATCGCGCAGGATTCGGAATTGTTTGGCTGGTTGAAGAGCCTCTACCCCATCTGGGCGGGCTTGACCGGCGAGATGCTCTATACCAGTGCTCGGCTGGCGATGGCAGAATTGATCCTCTCCGGCTGCACGACCAGCAGCGATCACCTCTACATTTTCCCTAATGATGTGCGTATTGAAGACGAACTCCGTGCCGCGCAGGACATCGGTATGCGTTTTCATGCGTCACGCGGGGCAATGAGCGTCGGCGAAAGCAAGGGCGGTCTGCCGCCGGACAGCGTGGTCGAAGACGAGGCGGCGATACTGCGCGATATGCGCCGCGCAGTGGAGGAATATCACGACCCTAGCCGCTATGCGATGCAGCGCATTGTGATTGCTCCCTGTTCGCCGTTCACAGTATCGCAGGAGTTGATGCGCGAATCGGCGGCACTGGCGCGCAGCTACGGCGTGCGGTTGCATACGCATCTGGCGGAAAATGACAATGATGTTGCCTACAGCCTGGAGCATTACGGGCTGAAACCCGGCGATTATGCGCAGGATGCCGGTTGGGTCGGTGAGGATGTCTGGCATGCGCACTGCGTCAAGCTGGATGCGGACGAAATTGGACTGTTTGCCCGCACTGGCACGGGCGTTTGTCACTGTCCATCCTCCAACATGCGTCTTGCGTCGGGTATTGCGCCGGTGCGCCACATGCGTGACCGGGGTGTCAGAGTCGGGTTAGGCGTGGATGGTTCAGCATCGAATGACGCGGGGCATCTGTTGGGCGAGGCGCGGCTGGCAATGCTGCTTCAGCGTGTCGGTGGCATGGATGGGCAGCCCAACCCGGCGGCGATGTCTGCCCGCGAAGCGCTGGAAATTGCCACGCTGGGTGGTGCGGCGGTGCTGGGGCGCGATGACATCGGCGCGCTTGTGCCCGGCATGGCGGCAGATTTTGTCGCCTTCCGGCTGGATCAGGTCGGCTTTGCCGGGGCGCTGCACGACCCGGTCGCGGCGCTGCTGTTTTGCCAGCCCGCCAATGTCGATCTGGCGGTGATCAATGGTAAAATCGTCGTGCAGGACGGCGTGCTGCTTACGGTAGATCTGCCAGTGCTGGTTGAGCAGCATAATCGTTTGTCCCGGCAGCTTGTGAACGGGGATTAGCAGCAGGCTGCGCGTGCGGCGCGGCGCAGAACTGAGGCAGCAATGAATCTGGGGCGGGCATTTCTGCGATTAGGGGTGCAGTGTGCGGTGATGGACGACGACTACCGGATTCTGCTTTCTAAGCGCGATGATCTGGGAGTCTGGAATTTGCCGGGCGGACGCGCCAACAAAGGCGAGGAGCTGGCGAAGACTGCCGCGCGTGAAGTGCAGGAAGAAACCGGCATCATCGCTTATGTGAAACAGCCGATTGCGCTGTACTACTGGCCTGCTGCCCGGCGGGTCAATGTCCTTTTTTCGGGCTGGCGCTATGGGGGCAGGCTGTTGCAAACTACCCGCGAAACCGTTGCTAATAATTTTTTCCCCGAGGAACAACTGCCGGAGATGCC
>DAOTWP010000247.1:0-6321 GCA_034435675.1 Anaerolineae bacterium | reverse complement strand
TGATGATTTTGCAGGTGGCGACCAGCAGGTTAAGCACCAACGTGACAAGCAGCACACGGCGCACATCGCGGCGCGTTGTTTGTCCGGTTTGCGGCATGGCGTGCTGCACGACGTCGGTCATAGGTTTGGGCTTGCCTCGCTGGTCCACCCAGGGCTGATGTTTTCAGCTTATGCGCAGTTGCCCGGTTTCGACAACAGGGAAGATCAGAATTAGGGAACCCTTTGTGCTATAGTTATTGCAGCCATTCAGCCCTACCCTGACCTGCGAAAGGCAAGCCAATATGCCCCGGCGTGTACTGATCATCCAGCAGCAGGAAATTTTCCGCCGTCTGTTCTTCCGCATCATCGAAGCGCGCCTGCGTTACGAACGTTTTGATGGGCAGCTCAGCGACGAAGTCGTGCGCCTTAAGCTGGAGCGCGGGGATGGTGTGGCAGTGGTGCTGCACGCGCCCACAGACGACGCGGTGCTGCTGGTCGAACAGTTCCGTTATCCTGCACATGAACATGGGAATGGCTGGCTGCTGGAACTACCCGCCGGAATTGTCGAACCGGGCGAAGACCCCGAAGCCACGATGCGCCGCGAGATCGTCGAAGAAACGGGCTACCGGGCGCAGACTATCGCACAGGTTGCCACGTTCTTTCTGTCGCCCGGCGGTGCGTCCGAGCGTATCTTCCTGTATTACGCCACCTTTGACCCAGCAGAGCGCCAGGGTAACGGCGGCGGGGTACTGGCAGAAGGCGAAGATCTGCGACTGCACAGCGTGACGCTGGACACCGCGCTGGGGATGATCACGACGGGCGCGATCACCGACGCCAAGACAATCATCGGCTTGCAATGGCTGGCGCTGCGGCGCAAAGCTTAAGTCCGCGCCCTTGCCACGCTGCCCCCTGCGGGAGTAGAATCAGTTCAGACCTAACGGTAAAGCTATATCAGCCTGTACGGGACGGTTCTGATGTTTACGGTAGAAACTGCGGCGCATAACACGACGCAGGCACACACACATAGTCCACATTACCAGTTTGGCATGACCTCTGCTGCTGCCTGTGCGCGAATCAAACAGCTTGATTTGCTGCACAAGTTCCCCACCCACTTCAAGTGACGTCGCTCAACCTGTAAAGCCAACAATTCGCTTTTGCGCGGGCTGCCGGATCGCCGGCGATTGTCGCATTCATCTGCCCTGCTGTTCGGCATTGAGTTTGCGGTTGCCGCCTGCCTCGCGCCTGAATATCAGACACTGGTCTGCTGTCTGATGCTGCCTGTGCGCTGCCCTGTTTCCGGTTCTTGACCGCCAATAGTCGCGCAGCCACCCGCTACAGCAATTTGCCGCAGTATGGGCACGCCGTACCGCGCATGCTGCGCCACACACGTTGTGCCGATGCGGAACACGGTTGGGGGAAACACGAACATGTTTGTCGAACACGCAGTTGCCAGCAGCACTGCCGATACGTCCGAACTGATCCAGATTACAAACGCGCGTCCGGAACATGCCGGGGCAATCTGTGCGATTCTGCACGCGATTTATCCCGGTTTTGCACTGGAGGAATACATGCCGGCGGACTGCATCGCCGCGCACATCCGCCGTTTTCCAGTGGGGCAGTTTGTCGCGCTGCACGCTGCCGAGGTGGTAGGCTTTGCACTGACGCTGCGCACGCAGCACACGCCCGGCGACCCGCCGCAGAACTGGCTTGCTGCCATCGGCGGTTATGCGCTTCAGAATCATCATCCACAGGGAGAATGGCTCTACGGCATTGATTTCGCCGTGAAGCCGGAATACCGCCGGCATGGTATCGGCACGCGGCTGTATCAGGCGCGCTTCGCGCTGGTGCGGCGGCTCGATCTGCGCGGGTTTTATGCGGGTGGGCTGCTGGCGGGCTACAGCCGGTATATGGCTGTGCTGAGTATCGAGGAATACGCGGACAGGGTGCGGCGCGGCGAACTGGAAGACGCAACGGTGACAATGCAGATGCGCCGGGGCTTCCGTGCCGTGCAGTTGATCCCGGATTATTCGTCCGACCCGCCGCCAATGCGCGCGGCGATGCTGATCGTCTGGGATAACCCGGCGTACCTGCCGCCAGTGGCGCCGCCCGTGCCTGCTGCGGCGGTGCTGCGCGAGCCTGCTGCAGCGGCGGTGTGAGGCGCGTTGAATGCGCCGCACAGATTGGTGAATACCTCTGGATGCTGTGAGGTGTTCCGATCCGATTGTGCGCATTATGGCAAATGCTTGACACCCCGCTGCCCTAGGCGCTACCTTTGACGCGAGTAGGCGTTTTGTCCTGCCGCTATTCAGGAGACAGGCTGAGATGGGGACAGCATTTGCCATCACCGCGCCGTATACAACGGCATACCAGCAGGTCGAGGACGCGCCGCTGCAACCGGACGAGCTGCGCATTCGCACGCTGTATTCCGGCATCAGCGCGGGTACTGAACTGACCTACTATCGTGGCACGAATCCGTACCTGAATAAGCGCTGGGATGCTGAACGGCGCTTGTTCTTGCCTCAGACGGAACCCTCGGTTGGTTACCCGGTGGTCGGCATCGGCTACGAAGAAGTGGGCGAAATCATTGAAGTTGGTTCTGCGGTGACTGGTATTCGCCCTGGTGCACGGCTGTTTGGCACCTGGGGACACCGCACCCACCATGTCGCCTCGCTGGAGTATGTACTGCCCCGGCTCCTGCCCGATGAGCTTGACCCGTTGTGCGGTATCTTTTCGCATCTGGGGGCAATTGCGCTGAATGGTGTCTTTGATGCTGCCGTGCGATTGGGCGAAACAGTGGCGGTATTTGGCATGGGCGCACTGGGGCAGATTGTCGCGCTGCTGGTGCAGGCATCCGGGGGCACGGTCATCGCCGTTGACCTGCACGATTCGCGGTTGGCGCTGGCAAAACAGCACGGGTCGGCACACACAATCAACGCCGGGCGCGAAAACCCTGCCGAAGCGATCAAGGCGCTGACCGGCGGTGTGGGCGCCGATGTCTGCATCGAAGTCAGCGGTTCAGCGGCGGCGCTGCACGAAGCGCTTCGCAGCGTGGCATATGCCTCGAAAGTGGTGGCGCTGGGCTTCTTTCAGGGGGAAGCTGCCGGGTTGTTCCTGGGAGACGAGTTCCATCACAACCGCGTAAATCTGGTTTGTTCGCAGATTTCCGGTGTCGCGCCGGAATTGCAGCATCGCTGGACCAAGCTGCGGCTGTGGCAGACGGCGATTCGTTTGCAGCATGAAGGGCGGCTGGAACTGCGCGGCGTGATTACGCACCGGCGTTCATTTGACAGGACGCATGAATTGTTTGAACTGCTGGATCAGCGTCCGCAGGATGTTGTGCATGCGGTGATCGAATTCTGACTGGAGCAAACGATGAAACCCTTACGTGTTGGGCTGTTGGGCTGTGGCGACTTTGCCCACAAACACGCGCAGATTGTGCGCGGGCTGCCGCAGGAGGTGGAGCTAGCTGCCTTTTGTGATCGCAACCCACCCAAGACCGCCGCTTTTCGCGAGGCATATGCCCCCGGCGCGCAGACGTTCACGCGGCACCGTGACCTGTTTGAACAGGCGCAGCTCGATCTGGTGATCATCAGCCTGCCGCCCTATGGGCACAGTGATGAGGTCGCGCTGGCAGCGCAGCACGGCGTGCATATCCTGATCGAAAAGCCAATCGCGCTGACATCAGAACAGGCGTGGCGCATGGTTGAAGACTCGCAGCAGGTCAAAACGCAGGTGGGCTTCATGTACCGTTTCGGGGCGGCGGTTGAACATTTTAAGGCACTTCAGGCGCAGCAGGCGACAGGCGGCATCGGGTTAATGAGTGCGCGTTACTTTTGCAATGCGCTGCATGCCCCGTGGTGGCGCATGAAGGACAAATCGGGCGGACAGGTGGTTGAGCAGGTGATTCACCTGTTTGACCTGCTGCGCTGCTTTGCGGGCGATCCAGTGACCGTTTACAGCCGTCAGGCGAACCTGTTTCATCGTGATGTGCCAGATTACACGATTGAGGATGTCAGCGCGACGCTGATTACCTTTGCCAGCGGGGCACTGGCAGTGGTTTATGCCACCAACAACGCAATTCCGGGCAAGTGGATCAGTGATTATCGTGTGGTCGCCCACTGGCTGACTGCCGAATTTCACGACGCCAATACCGCGACGTTTACGCCAACCCGCATGCCGCAGCAGCCTGAGCAACACATCGAGTCTGATCGCGATTTCCGCCGTGCGCTGCTGCTTGATCTGCTTCATGCGATCCGCACTGACAGCGTAACGCGCATTCCGATGTCCGAAGGGGCAAAATCGCTTGATCTGGTGCTGGCAGCGGCGCGTGCTGCTGAAACGCTGTCAGAAGTCCGGCTGTAACAGGATGCAGTTCCAGGCCTATCGAACAGCGCATTACACGCTGCCCTGCATTATGCTGGCGTTAAGAAATCCCAAGATTGTAAATTCCTCTTAGCAGGTTCACCTGCGATCCTCGCGCCTTGCGGTAGACGCGCTACAATGGCGTTAACGTGTAATAGCCAGTAGAGGTAGCTGCGTAATGTTGCGTAAACTGAGCCTTGTACTGATCCTCTTGCTGCTCAGCCTGCCGGGTGCGCCTACCGCCCGCGCGCAGGGCAGCACGTTCACGGTGACCAAAACCGCCGACACGAACGACGGCGCGTGTACGATAGACGACTGTTCGCTGCGCGAAGCGATCATCGCCGCCAACGCTGCGCCGGGCAGCATGGTCAGCATCCCGGCGGGCACGTACACGCTGAGCATCGCTGGACGCGGCGAGGACAGCGCGGCAGCGGGTGATCTGGACATCACCGCGGACATGACCATCACCGGCGCGGGGCGCAACAACACGATCATTGACGCCAACGGCATTGACCGTATCTTCCACATCGCCGGGGCATATACCGTCAATATCAGTGCGGTCACGGTGCGCGAAGGCAATGAACTCAACGGCGGGGCAATGTACCTTGAGCCGGGAGCAGTGGTCAACATCACCAGCAGCGCGTTTGCCGAAAACAGCGCTTCCACAGCGTTAGCTACGTTCACCTTTGGTGGGGCAGTCTTCTCGGATCGGGCGGAACTCGCAATTACTGACAGCAGCTTCAGCGGGAACTTTGCAGCAAATGGCAATGCCGAGAACGCCTCGACATTTGGCGGCGCAATCGTCAACAGTGGCGGTTCCCTGACGATCACAGGAAGCACTTTGACGAACAACAGCGCCGGCTCGGGTGGCGCAATCAGCAGCGAGTCGTATACAGGGGGCGATGCGCTGGCAGGCTCCGTGACGATTGTCAACTCACAGATTGCAGGCAACACTGCATCGTGGGCATCAGGAGGGGGTCTCATGAGTGCGGGGACGACCACGATCGACGACTCGGCAATCCAGAATAACACAGCTTCCGGTACGAGCGGCTTCGGCGGGGGCATCGTCACAGCGGGTACGTTGATCGTTAGCAACAGCAGTATTACAGGAAACACAGTCCCTCACGGTCCCGCTGGAGGTATTCTGAACGCCGGGAATCTGACACTCACCAACAGCACCGTTTCCGGCAACAGTGCCGCCACGCAGGGTGGGGGTATTTACATCAGCGATCAGGATGATGGCAGCTACACAACCAGCATGCTCAACAGCACGATTGCGGGCAACAGCGCCGGAACAGCAGGGAGTGCGCTCTTTGCAACCTCGGCATCCGCTGATGATATGCTCACCCTGACCAATACGCTCATCGCCGGGAGCAGCAGCGCGAATTGCAGCACTGCTGGCATGCTTGTCTCCCTGCAAGGCGTCAACCTGAGCAGCGATGCAAGCTGCGGCATTCCGCTGGTGGCAGACCCGCTGCTGGGACCGCTGACGGCAAACGGCGGACCAACCCTGACGCATGCGCTGCTGCCCGGCAGCCCGGCGCTTGATGCTGCCGAAGCGAGCCTGTGCCCCGCCACCGACCAGCGCGGGGTTGCCCGCCCGCAGGGAGCAGGCTGCGACATCGGCGCGTTTGAATCTGCGCCCGATCCCGTGCAGGCAGGTCCCGTGTTTGTCGTCAATGCCACAGGGGATAACCTGAATGGCGGCTGCACCCAGCTTCACTGCTCGCTGCGCGAGGCGATCATCGCCGCGAACGCTGTGCCCGGCAGTACCGTCAGCATCCCGGCGGGCACGTACACGCTGAGCATCGCTGGACGCGGCGAGAACAGCGCGGCAGCGGGTGATCTGGACATCACCGCGGACATGACCATCACCGGCGCGGGGCGCGACAACACGATCATTGACGCCAACGGCATTGACCGTGTGTTCCATATCGACGGGGCATATACGGTCAATATCAGTGGTGTCACCATTAGCGG
>DAOTWP010000246.1:0-27002 GCA_034435675.1 Anaerolineae bacterium | reverse complement strand
AACACTATTTTCTGTTCATCGGCACGCTGCAACCACGCAAGAATATCGCCCGGCTGGTGCAGGCATATGCTCTATGGCGGGCAGCGCATCCGGGCAGTTCTGTGGGGCTGGTGCTGGCGGGTGCAGCAGGCTGGTTATATGACCCTGCATGGACCGCAGGGATACCAGGGGTTCATTTGACCGGCTATGTGGATGATGCGGACAAAGGCGCGCTGTATGCCGGGGCACTCGCACTGGTCTTTCCATCTCTGTACGAGGGTTTCGGGTTTCCGGTGCTGGAAGCAATGCACGCGGGCACGCCGGTCATCGCCAGCGATACGTCCAGCTTGCCTGAACTGGTAGGACACGCCGGGCTGCTGGTGCATCCGCTGGATGAAAGCGCTATCGCCGCCGCGATGAGCGCGCTGTCTGATGATGCAGCGCGGCGCAGCGAACTCATCCGGCGCGGACGCGAACAGGCGGCGCAATTTGTCTGGGAACGCGCAGCGTCAGCAGTGCTGGACGCGCTGCAAACTGCCGCAAAAGGTTCTAAAGCGCTATGACGCAACGTATTCTGCTCGTCCAGCTTGCCGACATTGGTGACCTGATTTTGTCTACACCTGCTATTGCCGCGCTGCGCGAAGCACAGCCCAACGCCCATTTAACACTGCTGGCAGCAGCACACAGCAGCGCCGTGATTGCCGATACTACCCTTGTGAACCAGGTCATCACTATTGAACGGCACCTATTCAACAGTTCGCGCGCGTTCTTCAAATCCGCAGCCCTGCGCCAGTTGTGGCGGCTGCGCACAGGTGGCATTTACGACGTGGTGGTGTTCTTTCACCACTTCACGCTGCGCGCGGGTACACTTAAATTCGGGCTTATCGCGCGGGCATCAGGGGCGCGCCAGCGTGTGGGGCTGCAAAACGGCAATGGCTGGTTTCTAACGCACAGCATCCCCGATGAAGGCTTTGGCGCGCGGCATCAGGCACAGTACTGGCTGGATCTGGTTGGATTACTGGGGGCAGCGACCATACCCCGCCCGGCACAAGTCAATATGGCTACCACGCTGCGAACCGATCTCCTACCCGCAGTCAGCAGCCAGCGTCCCCTCATTGTGCTGCATCCCGGCAGCGGTGGTTACAGCAAAGCGCGGCGCTGGGATGCAGCACAGTTCGCCCTGGTGGCAGACCGTCTCCATCGGGAGCACGGCGCGACCATTGTGCTGGTGGGCACGCCAGAGGACGGGGCTGCCGCTGTACGCGCTGCCATGCAGGGCGCTGCCATAGATTTGACTGGCAAAACCACGCTGGCACAGCTTGCCTATGTCCTGCGACAGTCCACGCTGTTTATCGGGGCAGACAGCGGCATCATGCATCTTGCGGCGGCAGCCGGTACGCCCGTGGTTGCCATCTTCGGACCGAGCAACCATGCCGCGTGGGGACCCTGGACGCCGGAGGGCAGCAGCGTGGTGCTGCGCAGCGCGCCCGAATGCAGCCCGTGCAGTTATGTTGCCGGCAGCATCGGGCTGCGCGAAGGCTGTGCAGCGCGAACCTGCATGCGTTTGGTCACGCCGGAACAGGTCTTTGCGGCGGCTGAGGCGCTGCTGCAAAACAGGACCCCGCCTCAGCCGCCTGCCGAGCCAGACAGTACGCGCTGGCACAAGCGCATCCAGGTGCTTGGACTGCCTGTTGACGCAATTACCTATGACCAGTGGTTAGGGCTGATTGAGCAGTGGGTTGCCGCACGGCGCGCGGGGCTGCCAAATGCCATGCGGGTGCGGCATGTTTGTACGACCAACCCCGAATTCATGATTATGGCGCAGCACGATACGAATTTTCGCAGCATCCTGAAGCGGGCGGACCTGTGTGTGCCGGATGGCATCGGGTTGATCTATGCCGCACGCTGGCTGCGAACGCCACTGCCCGGACGGGTCACAGGCAGCGATGGTGTGCCCAGAATTGCCGAACGTGCCATACAAACGGGATGGCGCCTATTCTTTCTGGGCGCAGCGCCCGGCGTGGCAGAGCAGGCTGCTGCCGTGCTGCGAGCGCGTTATCCTGGTTTGCAGATTGCCGGCACACACAGCGGCAGTCCTGCTGCTAATGAGGAAGATGCGCTTGTTGCGCTCGTCAATACTAGCGGTGCGGATCTGCTGTTTGTCGCTTACGGGGCACCCGAACAGGACAAATGGATTGCGCGCAACCTGCCGCGCCTGCAAGTGGCAATGGCGATGGGTGTTGGCGGAACCTTTGACTTTATTGCCGGGGTAGTGCCGCGTGCGCCACTGTGGATGCGGCGTGCCGGACTGGAATGGCTGTTCCGCTTGATTCGCCAGCCCTGGCGCCTGAAGCGCATGCTGCGCCTGCCGCAATTTGTGCTGGCGGTGCTGCGGCGTGGCGCACGCTGATCCTGCCCATTCGGACAGGCATTCCCCGCCCGGTCACCCGTTTCACACCGCGTAGACCTGCGTCATAATCCAGACTATAGGATGCAGGAAACTATGCTATGGACAAACAACTATTTACCGCACAGGAAATCCGTTTTGTCGCTAGTGCTGAAGATGTCGCTGCCGCAGTGGAGGCAGAACGACGACGGATTGCCGGGCTACTACAAAGCCGTCTGATCGATTCACTCCACACACTACTGGCGCAGGTCAGCGCGTATGAACAAACGCTGAACAGCAATCTACAGGCGCGCACTGCCGTTGCCGTGCTAGGCAGCCTCGCGCGGCAGTTGCTTCAGCAGGCACTCAGTTTGCAGGCAGACCTGCACCCCACCGCGCTGGAAGCGTTGGGGCTGGAAACCGCGCTGGAAATGTTGGCGGATCAAGAGATGCGGGCACACGGCGTACACATTCAGTTGATCGCCCAGCGTTTGCGCGAACGACCTTCCCCACAGACGGAACTGGCGCTATTTCGTGCGGCACAGGATGCTCTGTATCGCGCCATCTACTATGGTAGAGCCTCACGCATCAGCATGCAGCTTCAGAGGCAGGACGAGCAGCTTATTTTTACCTGCGATGACAATGGCAGCCCGGTGAATCACGAGTCGCTGCATACGTCGCTGCGCCGCATTCAGGCAATGGGCGGCACCTGGTCCATCCAGACCCGTAGCAGCGTTCATCTGCGCATCAGCTTTCCAAGCGAGCAGCCCGTGGAACTGACCGAACGCGAACACGATATTCTGCGCGGGGTCATTGATGGACTGGGCAACAAGGCGATCGCCGCCCAACTACACATCAGCCCGCGTACAGTCAAGTTTCATCTGGATAACATCTACAGCAAACTTGGCGTGAACTCGCGTACAGAGGCAGCCGTCTATGCACTGCGCCACGGTTATGCGCTGCATGGTTGGACAATGCCTGACCAATTGGAGGGGGGCTTATCTGGCTAAAGATCGGTGCTGCTGTTGAGCCATTCCGCTGATACTGGGAGTCAGTTAGACAAGTGAAGGAGTCAGAATGATGAACGCCGAATTCGATAGCCTCAAGAACAAGATCAGTGACCGTTTAATCGCGCAGCTCGACGCTTTTATTCCGGTGGGTCAGGCGGCAGCGCTGTTTGAGGCGGCTCTGCGCGATAACGTGGTTGACCTGCCGGAAGCCGAAATGACCCGCCTGCGCGCGGCAGTGCTGGAAGATGTGGAAGGTATTGCCCCACTGGAAGCGCTGCTGTCGGAGCCTGGTGTGACGGAAATCATGGTCAACGGGCATGAGTCTGTTTATGTCGAACGACGGGGCAAACTTGAACCGGTGCAGCCCAGTCCATTCCGCAGCAGCGAACACCTGATGCGCACAATCCTGAACATCGCAACCGTGCTGGGGCGTGAAGTCAACGAGTCCAACCCGATCCTTGACCTGCGCCTGCAAGACGGGTCACGAGTGCATGTAGTCGTTCCGCCGATTGCGTTGAATGGTCCGACGATAGTGATTCGCAAACTGATGGTTCACAGAATGACCCTGGACATGCTGTACGAATACGGTGCGCTCAGCCCGCAGATGGGCGAATTTATCCGCGCTTGCGTTTTGGGGCGGCTGAACATTGTCATCTCCGGCGGCACGGGCAGCGGCAAGACCACTGTTCAGAACGTCATCGCGGAATTCATTCCTGATGACGAACGAATCATTATTTTGCAGCATGACTCCGAGCTGATGCTGCGCCAACCGCATGTAGTCAAGCTGGAAACCCGCCCGCCCAATCTTGAAGGACGCGGCGAAATCACCCTGCGCCAGCTTGTCGAAAGCGCGCTGAAGATGCGCCCGGATCGGATTGTCGTCAGCGAATCACAGGGTGGCGAGGTCTGGACGCTGCTGCAAGCGCTGAACAACGGCTATGACGGCTCAATGCTCAATCTGCACGCCTCCAGTGTACGCGATGCGCTCACCCGCCTTGAAGTGATGTCAACCGAAGCCAACCCGGCGGCGCCACTGCTGGCAATCCGCCATCTGCTGGCATCAGGGGTGCATCTGGTCATGAATCAGCAGCGGTTACATGACGGCACGCGGCGGTTGGTCAGCATTGCCGAGGTTACAGGGTTAAAGGGGGATGTGGTCACCACACAGGATATTTTCCAGTTTGTCGAAACCGGCGTGGTGGATGGCAGGATTCAGGGATATTTCACTGCGACAGGCTATGTTCCAGGGTTCATGCAGCGCATTACCAGTGCAGGCATCCAGCTTGCCGAGGATTTGTTTGCACCGCGCGCATAAGTTTCGCGTGTCATCCATCCAGCACGATCAGACCCGCCGAGCCACACTCGGCGGGTTTGAATTTGCATACTTTAAGCACAAAGGGCGTTACAGCTTGTGTTACTCATGTACAAGGCTATTGCCAAAAATGATGAACCTCCGTAAAATCCCGTGTGTTTTCGTCAATTTTCTGTGAAAGATTGCGCGATCTCTCGCAAACAGCCTTACAATGAGCACAATTGGGATCGTGGCAGAAGTTGAAGGAGTCGAAGGTTTCTGCCTATGGCTATCGGACAAGCAACGACGGTACGTGTGACCCGCTGGATTGGCGGACAGCATCCTACCCTAAACAGCATTTCACAGCTGATGCAAAAAGATGGACTGCGCCCGTATATGTGGATGAACATGCCTAACCACCGCTATGCAGTTCGCTCACACGGCTACGATAAAGTACTCTACGTCATCAGTGGAACCCTTGAAATTATCCTCCCCGACAGCAACCAGCGGATTGTCCTGAAAGCCGGTGACCGTGTGGACATCCCCGCGGGGGTGCGGCACGGAACCAACGTGGGGCAAAACGGCGCCAAGTGTGTGGAAGCCGCACAGCGCACCCGTTAGGTTTGGGGCTGATTGAACCTGATGATGCCGGGGCAGCACCCCGGCGTTGGTTTTGCTTCAAGCCTCTGCCAGCGTTTCAAGCCCGCGTTCATCCAGTATCTCGATAGATTTGCGTCCTGTGCGGATCAAATTACGCTGCTTGAACTCGTTCAGGGTTTGCGTGGTCGTCTCGCGGTAAGTACCCAGCATGTCAGCAAGCGTCTGGTGGGTATAGCCGCTGATGATGCCCGCCTGCCCGTGTTCACGGTTCAGGCGCAGCAGCAACCCTGCCAGCCGCGCCGGAATGCGCTTGAAGGTGGTTTCTTCAAGGCGTTCCTGCAAATCAAACAACCAGCGCCCCATCGTTTCCAGCACACGCAGCGCCACACGTGGCTTTTTCAGCAAAAGCTGCACCACATCTTCACGCTGAAAGACACAAATCAGACAGTCGGTGACTGCTTCCGCAAACGTATGGTGCAAGCGCTGTCCCAGCAGTGCCATATGCCCGAATACCGCGCCGGATTCCAGCGCAGCGACCACGATCTTACGTCCATCAGGAGTCAGCCGGTAGAGCTGTACCTGCCCTTGTTTGATAACGAAAAGTCGTTCAACAGGATCATCTGGCGCATAAAACAGATGTCCCGCGCTGTACTGCATCATCAATGCCTGATGATCCAGCTGCTGCATCTCTTGCTGGGACAAATCCTGAAAGATTTCAACCTGCTGGAGATAATGGAGTTTGGTTGACATGATGGCCGTCTGTTGTGTTATCTAAACAAACAGTACTTTTACCGCATGATTCTTACGAGACCCATACAGATCAGTGGCAGATTTTACCCTCTCCGTTCCCAAAAATCGCTTACAATAAAGAGCATCTGTTACCTGATGAGGAGACCCGCGTGAACCAGCGCCGTTCATATTGCCGCAGGCAGGCTCTGTTTGCATTGCGCGCTTCCGCGGCGGCTAAGTGTCACATACCCCAGACGCCCCGGTTGTCGCAAAGTTTACGGGCACTAATAGCAGCACTTGCAGCAGAAGAAGGGTCAGCCGCGCGACTGCTCGCGCAGGCAGGGTTCAACACGCAGCAGACACCCGCCGCCATGCTGCTTTGTCCCCATCATCGCCAGCAGTTAGCTGGAGAGGTCATCTTCGCGGGCATTGCCAGCGGCAGCACCGTGCCGATTGGCGCAATTCTGCTTAGCATTGACGACGCCGACTGGACACCTGTGCAGTTTGTCAGCAGAAACAGCCCATTGTGGGGCGTGTGGGCGGCAGCATGGCAGCCACCAGTCTGTGGCGAGTATCTTGTGCGGGTGGTCGCTGCCGATACTGCCGGGCAGATTCTCCAGTCGCGCCCCGACAGTCTCGTGTTTACGGTGAGTGCGACCTGATGGGCAGCCAGGTCTCGCGCCGCGATTTTCTGAAAATCAGCGGCATTACCCTGTTAAACGCCGCCTTTCCCGCGCTGCTGCCAGGTCTGCTGCCGGGCGAACCTGAATCGCCTATTCAACCGCAGGGACGCGCGCTGGCGGCACTGCCACTGCGGGGCAGTCCACGTCAGGCAGCGCCGATCATAAGCCACCTGTTTCCCGACAGCATCCTGCCACTGCTGGAAAAGCAGGGCGAATGGTATCGCGTGCCGCAGGGCTATGTCCCCTGCGCAGGCGTTCAACCGCTGCTGCCCGCTGCTTACAGCAGTGCCGCAGCGCCCACCGGCGGCGATTGGGTCACTGTGATCGCCCCGGCTGCCAGTGTGCGGCGCTGGGCGGCAGCGGATGCGCCGTTAATCACGCGGGTGGGACATGGGGGCATTTTGCAGCTTACGGATATGCTGCCCGCAACGCGGCAGGAGCAGGCATGGTATGCGCTCGCCAATGAACACGGGCAGCGGCTGGGCTGGTCACAAGCGGCATACTGGCGGGTGTGCGCAGTGCCACCGCTGCGCCCTGTACCGGGTATGCAGATCACGCTCGATAGGGCACTACACCTGCTCACCGTATACCGGGCAAACGAGGTTGTCCTGACCGCGCCCGCGGCGCTGGGCGACCAGGTGACCCCGAACACATATACGCTTGGCACACGTACACCGACTGCAAGCTGGTTGCCTATTGAAAGCGCGGGCGCAACCCTGTATGGTATGCCCTATTGCCTCGCTTTCAACGGCGGAATCGTGGTGGTCGGCGCTTACTGGCATCATCTGTTCGGTGCAGCCGCATCCGGACCTGCCGTGCAGCTTTCGCCGCTGCTGGCACGCTGGTTGTACGCGCAGTTTCCTGACGAGGGTGTAATGAATGTGCGTTAAAGAGCATCTAAATGTCAGCAAATCAGGCTAGTTGATAGCAAGGTTTAGAGCGCATGATTGATGTTACACTGCCTCTGGCATTTCTTGCCGGACTGATCTCGTTTATCTCCCCATGTGTGCTGCCGTTGGTTCCTGCCTATGTCGGGTATATGGGCGGGCGGGCGCTGCAAACGGCATCCGCCATGACCCAGGGGGACAATGCGCCCCAGGGGCGCCAGACACGCCGCCGCCTGACGATTGTCCTGCATGCGCTATCCTTCATTGGCGGGTTTACATTCGTCTTCGCCGTGATCGGCATTCTGCCGTTCCTGTTCATCAGTCAGGTCGAGAACCTGAACCGCACGTTGATTATTGACATTATCGGGCGAGCAGGTGGCATCATTATCATTTTCTTTGGGCTGCACTTCATGGGGATGCTGCCCTCGTTTTTCGCCTACCTGCGCCGCCATCCGGCGCTGCTGCGTACCGTGCTGACCAGCCTGGTTGTGCTGCTCATTGCTGGCGTGCTGATCTACTGGAGTTTTCTGGGCAGCGTTACGCTGGTGGATGCCGCCGCGCCGCGCCTGGGCGCAATTGATGCGCCAACAGGTACGCTGGTGCTGGCTGGCACGGCAGCGATCTCTGACACTACACTGCTGGAATGGTTTATCCCACTGCCTATGCTGCTGGCGCTGGGGGCGCTGGTTGTTTTCATGGTGTTGGGTGGTGCTTTCACGCAGCCGGAACGCTTCTGGAATCGGGCGCTTAACACACTCGAACTGGCATTTTACAGCGACACGCGCCACCAGATGACCGCCAGCGGACGGCAGGGGTTTTCTAGTTCAGCGCTGATGGGCATTGTTTTTGCGGCAGGCTGGACTCCCTGTATCGGACCAATCTACGGCGCGATTCTGACAATGGCGTCCCAGGGCAGCAGTATCGGGTGGGTTGTTGTGCTGCTCGCGGTGTATTCGCTGGGGCTGGGGCTGCCGTTTCTGCTCACAGCAGTGTTTCTGGACAGCGCGGTTGGTGTGCTCAGCCGCTTCAGACGCCATATGCGTAAGGTCGAAATCTTCTCCGGTGTCTTTTTGGTAATCATCGGTGTGCTGGTCGCCAGCGGTCAGCTGCGCCTGTTAACACAGAACCTGAACAGCATGTTCGGCGATGCCTCGATTCAGCTTGAAGACTGCCTGCTGCTGGGTAACTGTGCAGAGGCGGCACCGCAGGAACAGCCTGCCCCGGCTGACTCCGGCGCGGCACTGCCGGGCGGCGGAAATGACGCTGCTGTGCCGACTGTCGGCTTGAACACGGGCAATCTTGCGCCCGATTTTGCCGCCCGGAGCGTTACCGGCGCGACCGTCCGGCTGAGTGATCTGCGCGGGCAGGTCGTGCTGCTCAATTTCTGGGCGACCTGGTGCGGACCGTGCCGTCAGGAAATGCCGCAGTTTGAGCAGCTCTATGCAGACCGCCAGGCAGAAGGGTTTGTCATCCTCGCTGTAAACCTGCGTGAAGATGCCGGAACGATCAGTGCATTTGGCGACGAACTGGGGCTGAGCTTCCCGCTGCTGCTGGATGAGACCCAGGAGATCAACATCCTGTTTGGCGTCGCCGGGCTGCCGGTAAGCTACCTGATTGACCGTGAAGGGATTATCCGCACTACCCACCGGGGTGTACTGGCAGCGGGCATGCTGGAAACCCTGGTTGATGAGGCATTCGCCTCTTGAGGCGGTACCGTCTACTGCTGCATCGTGCCCTGCTGACCGTAGGAGCGCTGCTGGCATTTGCCGCGGCAGCAGGGCTGATTATCACCACCGGACTGCCCGACCCCGCGCTTTACAGCCGCCTGCTGCTACCCGGAGAAACCCGCCCGGCAGCCCCGGAACTCAATGCCCCTGCGCCGCCGTTTGCCCTGCGCACCCTTAGCGGTGAAGTGCTGCAACTAACGGCGCTGCGTGGGCAGCCGGTGGTGCTGAATTTCTGGGCGACCTGGTGCGAACCATGCCGCCATGAAATGCCCGCCTTGCAGGCGTTGTATGCCGCTGAAAACGAGCATTTCCGCCTCATAGCTGTGAATCTGGGGGAACCCGCAGCGGCGGTGCAGGCATGGGTCCATGAGTTCGGATTGACATTTGATGTCCTGCTGGATGAGAACGAGCAGCTTTTTGCGCTGTATCGCTTGCGCGGTGTCCCTTCTACTTTTATCATTGCGCCCGATGGGGTGATTACCCACATCTACTTTGGTCCGGTCACGGCAGCCGCCCTGCAAGCGGCGCTGTCGCCGTACCGGGACACGTCACAATCCACAACAACAGCAAGCGCGAACAGTTCCATTCGCCGGGAGTGAGGTCATTATGGCAGCAAGCACGCCACAACGTTCGTTTGGGCTGCGTCTTAATTTGTTTACACTGGCTCTGGCGCGTCATTGGGGGCGTATCGCGCTGGTATTTCTCGGCATTTACGTGGCGATGCCGGTGCTTGCCCCCACGCTGATGCATCTGGGCATCGAGGGTCCGGGGCGGGTGCTCTACGCGATTTACAGCCCATTCTGCCATCAATTCGCCTTTCGTTCATTCTTCCTCTACGGCGAACAGTCCGTGTATCCGCTGGAAGATGCGGCGAACGGTGTGATCCCGTTTGACATTTATGCCGCCAATTCTACCGAGTTCAGCGCCATTTACAGCCGCTACTTTGAGCAGTACAACGGTTATGTGCCCGAAACACTGACCAGCGCGGATCTGCGCGAGTTCACGCCCTGGTTGCAGCTTGCCTCACGCGAATTCCTGGGTGATGCGCAGATGGGCTACAAAATGCCGCTGTGTGAGCGCGATATGAGCATCTACCTGGCAATGTTCGTCGGGGGCATCATCTACACCGTGTGGCTGCGCCGCTGGCTGCGACCGGTGCCACTGTGGTTGTATATCCTGCTGGGCGTCGCGCCGATTGGCATTGACGGCTTCAGCCAGATGTTGGGCTATCCACCCTTCAACCTGTGGACACCGCGCGAAACTGTGCCCGCATTCAGGGTGTTGACCGGCACACTGTTCGGGCTGATGAATGTCTGGCTGGCATTCCCCTATCTGGAAATGTCTATGCGCGACACATGCAGGGCGATTGAGCAAAAACTGGCACAGGCAGGGGTGCCTATCCCGCAGCGTAGGCGTTCCTGAGCAGCAGCGCGCCCACCGTCGCGTTACAGACCTAAGCACGCCAGGCAGGCAGAGAAACGAAAGGGGAGAGTTCGGGCAGTGATCTGCCTGTTCCCTCCCCTGCTGATTAATTATCCTGTGACGCTAACGCACTAGTCGTTGCGTCCCTGATCCACCGGCGTTGGCAGCGGAATGTCTGTTGGCGGCGGAGTATTCGTCGACGGAGCCGGCGTTCGCGTTACCGTCGGCGGAGCCGGGGTAAACGTCTTCGTCGGTGGTCCGGGTGTCGGCGTGATCGACGGCGTATACGTCGGGCGCGGGGTATTGGTCGGACCTGTCGTATTGGTCGGGCGCGGGGTGGGCACTTCGAACAGCGGGATGAAACCGCTGCTGCCACCGCCGCCACCGCCGCCACCGCCGCCGCCGCCACTACCACCACCCGTCCACGGACGGCGCTCACGACCGCAGCTAATCTCGAAGAGGCTGCCGTTGAAATCCGACGCTGACATACCAGCTTCGCTCAACGGGCGCGCATAACCACGGAAGTTCAGCCAGACGGCGATAGCCGACTGCGCCGGGATGGTGTATTCACCGCCAGGGGCAACCCACTGTCCTTCGCGTCCTGTGGTAATGGTTGAGATCGGTGCGCCGGGCGAACCGATGGTTGGCGAGTTGGCATCCTGGTCGGTAGCGCCGGAGATCCACAGCGTTGTACTTGAGGGATCGCCGGGGATACCACCGCCAATGCTGACGCTGTCTAAGCGCAGTGATGGCACCGCCTTGCGCCAGACGACGTTGAACCCGGTGAACGGCGCAACCGCACGACTATTATTGACGATGACCAGCTTAACCACACCGTAGTCATGGAAGCTGTCAAAACGGATTTGCAGCAGTTCCCCTGCGCAGTCCGGCGTCCAGGTCGGCGTCGGCGAATTCGGATTCGGCGTGGGGCTGGGCGGCGGCGGCGGCAGGAACAGTGCCTTCATGCATTCCTGAATGTTGCCTGCGCCATCCTGATAGACGAAGTAGAATTCTGAACCGCCGAAATCCCAGGGGGTCAGGTAGTCCTGCAGCAGCGCCGGTCCGTTGACAAACACGCCTTCCCATGTGGTGGTATCCATCGGGCGGGCGATGTTGTCGAAACCGGGCACTACGGCACGGTCATTCGGATAGAATGTCCCTTCCGCATTGGTCTGTGTCGGTGAAGTGCTATCCGACCCTGTCCAGTGTACCTGACTGCCAATCGACATAATTGACATCGTCATGTTCGGGAAGTCCAGCACGTTATCCTTCCACAGCAGGTTGACACGGCTCAGCGATGCCGGCTGCGGGTTGTCATTGCGGATATTGATCCACACGCGCGGTCCGGAGAAACGCACCTCTTCGACTTGCAGCGCATCGCAGGTAAATTCCTCGGTCGCTGTTGCCGTGGGGGTTTCTGTGGGTGGCGGCTCCTGGCAGGTATGCGTGGCATCCAGCGAGCCGCTGGTAAAGCGGTGCGTGCCCCATCCGGCGATAATCCAACCAGTGGTGCCTTGTGCGCCTAACTGGAAATTGCCCATCAGCACACTGTCGATACGATAATCCTGCGGTGACTGCATTGGTCCGCCGGGGAGGACATTGGTCACGCGGAACTCTACACCGTCTGTGCCGCATTGGAAATCCAGCACCAGATTGGGCGGCATGGGGGTGAGCGTCGGCGTCGAAGTAGCAAACCCGCTGCCCACCGGCGGCACATTGCTGATGGCGCTGACGGCGCGTGCCGCGCGGAATGATTCCACGATACCACTGCGCGATGCCGAGATGGTGATATAACGGGCAAAACCGAGCGGCGTCACCAGCGGATGGTTATAAGTCACTGTGACGGTCACGCGGTCGCCCGGACCACCCGCATCGAGCCAGGGCACGCCGGAGTTAACCGTTGCACCGCCGCTCTGCGCCTCTGCCGATGGAATTTCGTTCATATGGCACAGGGAGGGATTGGGCACTTCCTGATCGAGGAAGCGGCGCGTGCCCCCACTGGCATAGAAGGCAGAAGACCCGCCCACGCCGCCGGGTTCGGGCGGATCCATCATCTCGCGCGTGCTGCAAATGGTCACATCAAACCAGCGCGGTTCAAGGCTTTCCGGACTGGGCGCGCCTAAATCCGGGCGATGGCTCCACGCTGAATAGAGATGTTCGTCACGGATGTTTGCCTGTGTGTTCTCGAAGGTCACATCATCAAGCCACAAGCCAGTTGCGCCTGCCCGCGCTTCCTGTTGGATCGAAACAATGCGCAAAATGTCGCGGCGCATCTCTCCATGCGGACCGTTCACGCCCTGACCTGACTCTCGGTCAACCTCGACCTTGCCGGGGTCGCAGTTCAAGCCGGAATACCACGTCGCAAACAGGCTCTCACCAGGACCCTGATAGACCTGGACCGGCGCGCCACCATAACTTAAGGTGGCACGTGTGCCGCGTGTATCCCCAACTTCGCAAGGAACCAGGACGTTGACATCGGAATATAGATCAAGATCATAATCCCCGGTGCTGGCATAACGCACGGCACGACGCGCGGCGTTTTGCAGCGTGACCCAGCTCTGGAACAACCGTCCAAACTCGATAATCCCGAAGATCAGCAGCAGCAGCAGCGGCAGGGTAATGGCGAATTCTGCCAGCGTTTGCCCCTCTTTTTTCTTCTTCTTTGGCTTAATCAGCTCTGTTTCCTGTGCATCCATTGACGCCCCCTTGTCCATTCCGGCGCACAGGCAGGAAAACCTGCCCATACACCGGCGACAACCTCGAACCTGAGTGTAGAGTTGCTGTTGTGCGCGCGATCAGTACACTTCTTCGCCAACGTTAGCGGCTTTAGCGTGCAATTCGCGTGAACATCCGTGATGCGATTTCGTTAAAGACGACATTCAGCTCTGTCTGGTCTGGCGCATTGAAGTAGTTCCCACAATTTTCAGTGGGTGCGATCGGCGCATACGTCCCCGCAGGAGCATTGGGATCTTCGCAGATACCGCGCGGACCATAATCACCAATCGGCTGCCCATCACGCAGAAACAGCCATGCCTGCTGGTAATCGGTGTCAATGCGGAAGTTATCGCCGACATCGGCAACATAACGCAGCAGTTCTTCACCCAGACAGTCCGCCACATTTTCACCACAGGTGCCGCTGCCTTGCGAGAAGTCCAGCCCGAAGCCGATCGTGAACACTGTCGGCAGCAGCGCGTCCGCGCCATTTTCCGATTCCAGACCCACGTAATCCGCCCAGTCACGAGCATAGTCGTCCACATCGTAGTCGGCGCTGCACCCCGGCGCCCCCAGATCAATGTCTGACGTATCATCCGGGAAACCAACCACAGGATAACCGCAGTTAAGATCGTTGACATTGCCGTCGCATGGCGCGCTGCGGAAGCTGCAAAAATGGCGCGTCTGAACATCTTCGTCCGAACAATAGGGGAAACCATCAGGATCGAACAGTTCCGCCCCGCTGGTGGTCGGGCAAACACCGTAAGCGCCATAATCTGCCGGAACCGGGTTGTTCCCACTGTTCAGATATGGATTTGCCGTTGTCTGCGGCTGCCCATTGCGCACCACCGGGTCGCTGGCGCCAGCCGCACCGTCACCCAGCAGCACGATAACCCACACCGTATTAGCGCTGCGCGTGGTTTCGGGCATCAGCAGCGCGTTGCTCGCTTCACGCAGCGCCGCGCCAACATTCGTCCCACGGCAGGCGCCACGAAACTCGTAGTTCTGTGTCGTCAGCACCGGGTTGCCGTCGCGGTCCGCGAGATTCGGATCGCCGGGTGTACGTGCCCAGCGCAGTGGAGTCGCGCCCGGAACCGCGCGGTTGAAGATGGGTGTCATATTGCTGACACTGGTGTATGGGCTGTAAGGGAAGGGCAGCGCCGCATTGATAAACACGCAGTCATTTGCCACCGGATAGTTGTTCGGCGCTTCACGGAAATCTGCCGACACTCTCAGGTCGGCATTGGTAGAGCTGGGCGCGATGAAGCTGTCCCAGCCGCCGGTGGTTTCGTTCCAGTGGTAAAATGCCGGCTCGGAACGCACGCCCACATAGCGGTTGAGGGTAGTCGTTGCCATCTCACGCGCCTGAACACCACCCACCGCGCCGCCGATCATGTGGGTAAAACCACCGTTTGTGCCGTCCGGGTCAATCAGAAATGCCTGCTGGTCGAAGGTCACAAACGCGACACGGTCACCGCGTTCAAAGTCAATCGTGTTGAGGAACAGGCGGGTTGCGTCGCGTGCTTCTTTGAACGGCTGGCAGATCAGGTCGGAAAAGTCGTTATCACGCGCTGCGCTGCTAATGCCGGTAACATTGCCATTCGCGTCAACCGTCCCATTGCCGGGGTCATTGCAGCAGCCATAGAAATTGTAGGTTGGCACAAAGCCATCGTAGAAATCGGGGAAGGGTCGGCGGCGGCGCGCCCAGTCGGTTGCCGGGGCATTCGTGGCGTACTGGTTCAGCAGGTTAAATCCGCTGCCATCGGGCACGGGCACATTGATTGAGTTCGACCAGAA
Source organism: Anaerolineae bacterium (assembly GCA_034435675.1). Lineage (GTDB taxonomy): Bacteria > Chloroflexota > Anaerolineae > Aggregatilineales > Phototrophicaceae > DAOTWP01. The sequence goes on along the minus strand of DAOTWP010000246.1, from coordinate 11,779 downwards.
GCGCACCGTACATTCTGTGCGCGGTTCCAGCGTCACCGCAGCGCCATAATTATACTCAATCAGCAGCGGGTTTAGGTTGGTCTGGTAGCTGGTGTCCCCCGGCACAGAACCGGATCCCGGACGATCCAGCGGGTCGCCATACAGCGAGGCATCCACGGTCATGGCGTTCCACGTGAACAACCACTGGTTGCCTGTCGGGTCAGTGCCGCCGTTGACGTTGCGCGCATAGTCCCACACAGTGGGGGGCACATAGGCACGTCCCATGCCGATGTTTGCCCACTGGTCATAGGTCGTGCTTTCGAGCATCGATTCGGACACGTCCATGACGATGACGACATCCAGCACAGCGGTTTCGGAATAGGCGCTGGCTTCCAACACGATGTCCGTCCAGCCGAAAAGCTGCAGGAAAACGGTTGGCGAGCGCACCTGCGCGGTCACACGCACCAGCTTGCGCTGTTCATTGGTACACAAATCGGCGTCCACCGGGCGGCTTTCCGCCGCCGCCGCCGCCTGTTCAGTCTGGCAGGTTTCGACCAGCACGGTATCTGGCGCAATGCCGTGAAACTCGATAAACTGGCGCGCCGCAAGCTGGACATTCGCCATGTTGCGATCCCGCCGCATCTGCCCGGCAGCCGCGATTGCCGCGCTGTCCACAGCACGGCGCAGCGTGGTGTAACGCACGAACATCAGCGAGATATCGGTGACGATGCCCACAAACATCAGCAGCGCGACAAACCCAAACGCCAGCACAACGACCGCTTGCCCGCGTTCGCGCTTTCTCATATAGCGTGGTAGCAACTGTCGTATCATAGTTTTGCCTGTACCTATTCGAACCGGATCCGCGGTTCTGCGGAGGGAACCGGGAAGGCGGACCAGACGGAGATGATCGTCGAGGGACCCAGAATATCAAACACTGGCGAGAACAGCGGAATTTGCAGCAGCAGTTCGTGCTGCCAGAAAATCTCCACCAGAACGATCCCCTGATTGGGCAGCCACTCCCGTTCGTCAGCAGTGAGCGAACCAGTGGGGTTATTGCGCGCCAGTTCCGGCAGGTTCATCAGTGTTTCCATGCGGGCGACATCCCACTCGGAACCATAGCAGTTCACCGCCGTGTTGCTCACGCGGTGGTTGCCATACAGCACAAAGCCGCGCTGGCGTTCAAAGCTGTCATCGCGAAATTCAATCCAGCCGGCAGGATCAGGCTCGGCAGGGTTGCGGATCAACTCCAGCGGGAATGTGCGCAGCACCCCACCGCCGAGGTCAATAGATCGCGTATTCAGCGAGTTATTCTCAATGTAATCGAATGGATCACGCTCGATGCGGATGTAGCCACCGCCATCATCAACCGTGCATTCATTGGCATTTGCCGGATAGCGCCCGACTACAATGGGCTGGCGAACGCGCTGTGGGCGCGCACCCGCAGAAGGCACGGGATTGTTCAGGTTAATATCGCCGTCTCCATCGCCATCGGTATTATCAATGGACTGGATGGCAAACACCGAAATGACGATGTCGTCCTGACTAGTAATATCGTCGCGGATTTCCAGCGGCTGGATGGCGTTGACCATCAGGCACATGAGGATGTTATAAAACCCGGCATAATCTTCGTTTGCGGCGATATAGCCGCAATCACGAACGGGGTTATTAACAGCAGGTAGCCCGCCCAGTTCCTCAACCACATTGAACTGCGCAAGGCGTTCTTCCCAACGCAGGGGGGTGTTATCGCCTTCCTGGACGGTTCCGGCACGTGCGCCGACACGCGCAGTCTCCAGCAGATTCAGGTAGTTATTTGCATACCAGCCAATTTCGACAATACCGGCAAACAACATAATCAGCAGCGGCGAGATAAACGCCATTTCCACAAGGCTCTGCCCTCTGGAACGCCGCTTCCCGTAATCTGCCGGGGTGTCATCTAAAATCTCGATAATTCGCCTGATGAATTTACGCATTGGTACGACCTCAACCTAGATTTGGATGATTGTCAGGTCTATCCCGGTAAATTGATGATACCACAAAGCCAGAGTTGATTGTTGTGCGGCAACTGTAAAGATACTGATAGAGTTTTGAGCGTGCAGCAGCGATGGGTGCTCCAGGCTGCGCGGGAAAACATGCCCGCAGGCAGATGTCTGCTGCTGTAATACAACATGCCGGGTACGGTGTATCCCGGCATGTTGGCTGGTGAAATTGGCTGGCAGGTGACCCCACCGTGAGTAAGTTCGGGTTATGGTTGTCAGCAGGTACACAGGGTGCTTACAAATGGCTCCTCACGGCGACTCGTGCCAGATTACGCGAGGCGCTGCTGAAAACTTCGACATTGGCACGGATGATATAGCCGCGACCATGCCGGGACTGAATAATCTCCGGGCGTTCCGGCGTGTCTTCCAGCTTACGGCGCAGATTACGAATGTGGTTGCGCACGAGGGCGGCATCACCGACACCCTGTGGGTAACTCCAGACATTTGCAAGCAGGTCGCGTGTGGAATGCCACTCTTCAGGCGAGTCACACAGGTACAGCAGCAGGTCAAATTCCACGCGGGTCAGTTCGATTTCACGTTCATTGACAAACACGCGGTAGGTGTCCGGGTAGATCCGGATGCGTGGTAAATCTTCATTGGTGTACTGCTGTGCAACGCGGCGCAAATGCGCACGTATCCGGGCGGCTAGTTCGCGCAGGGCGAACGGTTTGCGGATGTAATCATCGCCACCTGCGCCCAGCGCCTCTACAACACTGTAAGACGAGTCTTCGCCCGTAATGAAAATGATCGGTGTTTCGGAAAGTTCCGGACGCAGCCGCAGGCGGCGGCAAAGTGTGATGCCGTCCATCCCTGGCAGGTTGACATCAATCACTACCATATGCGGGGTTGCGCGTTCAATCAGCGCCAGGGCTTCGTGCGCAGAGGTTGCTCGCAGGGTCAGGTGTCCTTCCTGGTCCAGCAACTGCTCAATCATATCGAGGATTGTTTTATCGTCATCAACGATGAGTATCTTGTACATTGTTGTACCTGAATTGGCTGTGTCCGCTGTCTCAACTTATCTCAATCATACAATAAAGATACCATCACTGTTCCGTAATGCCCGTGAAGTTTTTATGAAATATATGCCGAAAATATGTGAACTAAGATAAAAGCCAAGGGGCTGCTTGCAGCCGCACGGCACTGCAAGCAGCGTAAGAGCAGGCAGGTGGGAGCGGAAAAATCCTGCTTGCATGCAGCACGGAAGGGAGCAGGAAGTGTGCTGTCGCTTGTTACAGGGACGCTGGTCAATCGGATGCGGTGATTAGTGCCTGCAGCAGTTCATCGCGCGTTGGCGCATAGTTGCCCACACGGCGCACGACCAGTCCGCTGGCATAATTGGCAAGCTGCGCAGCGTCTAAGGGGCTGGCACCTGCTGTGAGCGCCAGTGTCAGCACGGCGATGGCGGTATCCCCTGCACCGACAGTGTCGTATACATCTGTGATGAATGGGGCGGGGCAGTGTTCGGCGCTACCGTCGGGGTAACCCAGCGTCATCCCCGCCGCGCCGCGGGTAATAAACATGCCTCTGCCGAGCGCAAGCTGCTGGCACAGGTCAACCGCTGCCAAAGCGAATTCGTCCTCCGTGCGCAGCGAACGTCGCAGATATGCCTGCGCTTCATCAGCGTTGCATTTGACGACATCGAACCCGGTATAACGCTCAAGGCTGCCCTGCGCGTCGGCAGCCAACAGTCGCAGCCCGGCGTCTCTCGCCAGTCCGTGCAGCGCCCTCACAAAACTGTCCGTCAACAGACCGGCATGGTAGTCCGAAACCAACAGGGCATCCGCTGTACCAACTGCTGTGCGCACCCGTGCCAGCAGCTGCGCCGCGATCCCCGCATCAATCGGCTCACGGGAGAGGGTATCAATACGGGCGACCTGCTGCGGAAAACGCAGTCCCATGTGCGCCATGATGCGCATTTTGATTGTTGTCGGGCGATCGGGGTCAATGCATAAACCCGCCGTGTTGATTCCGCGTGCTTGCAGCAGCCCACGCAACTGCTCTGCGGCAGAATCCGCCCCGACAACCGCCACTTGCAGCGCATGGCTGCCCAATGCCGCCACATTTGCGGCAGGGTTGGCAGCGCCGCCGGGAATCAGCCGCCGTTCCTCAAATTCCAGCACGGGTATTGGCGCTTCGCGGCTGAGGCGCGTGGCGGTACCAATCAAATATTCATCGAGAATAACATCGCCCACCACCATAATCTGCCGGTGGGCGAGTTGAGTCACCAGATCTGACAGCGGCGCAGTCATGAGAAGGGCGGTTTAGGGGTATCCGTCTTGTCTGCATCTGCCGCGTCTGTATCCGGCGCAGGGGTATCCTCTGCGGCAGGCGGGGCATCTTTCTGCATATCGGGTGGCGACTGCGACGGGCGAGACTGTGCCCACAGTTGGGCGAAATCAATCGCGTCAACGCCGTCAGCGTCGTCAACCGCAGTGTCAGCAGCGCCTGAATCAACTGCGCTCCTGGCTGCCTCAACGTTGACAGCGTTGTCTTCCGGTTCTTTCACTACTTCTTCCTCAGGGCGATGGCGGCGGAAAATGCCCAGCCCTTTATGTTGCCCCTCGTCTTCGTGATGTGCCGGTGTTTTGGGCACTTCCGGCGCGCGCAGATCGGTCTGTTCTTCGCTTTTGCGGTCGGCGCTGCCAAACAGCCCGGTACGCGCTTTTTCAGGTTCCGGCTTGGATTCAACGGCTGGAGGTGGCACAACTGGGGCGGGCGCGGCAGGTTTTGGCGCGTCTTTGCTCTTCAGTTCCACATGCACACGCGGGCGGTCCGCCATCAGCAAGCCCAACTGTTTGTGGATGACCTGTTTCAGGGCGCGGTCAATCTCACGCTGTTTGCCGGGCAGATCGGTGATGCGGTTGTCTACGGCGACATCCAATTCAATAAATGCGCGCCCACGCACCGCCTGCACTCTGGCATCCACAGCGACGACATCCGGCACGGCACTAATCACGCTCAACACGCGCTCACGCGCGGACTCCACGCTGACATCCGTGATAGCGTCGGCGCGGCGAACCATCAAGCCGTCCTTGCTAGCACGGGGGAACGGGCGAATCTGCATGTAGATAAGCCACAGCAGCGCCGCATCCACCAGCACAATGACGCCCACGCGAACAATCGGGTTGACGCCATCCAGCGCATCCCCAATGTCTACCGGAAAAACCAGCAGCAGCGTTGTCACTGCCAGCAGCAGGACTGCGCCGGCGATCAGAGCAACACGCCGAAGGGCGCGCCCCAGACGATCAATCAAGGGATTATTCTGCATAAGCTTTACCCCACATAACGCACCACCATCATTGTGAAATCGTCGAAGGGTGGATTACCTTCACAAAATGTTGTGACATCACTGGCGATATACTGCATCACGTCGGTGGCAGACAATCCGGCAGCGCGCAGCACCGCTTCAGCCAGGCGGCGCTCCCCATAATATTCGCCTGCGGGATTCTCTGCGTCCGTCAGACCATCAGTGTAATAGACGATCACGTCACCAGGATCAAGCTGCAACTCCAATCCCTGGAGGGGGTTGTCGGGGAACCATCCCAGTGCCCGCCCGCCCTGGGGCATAAAGTGAACTTCACCGCTGGTATGCCGATACAGCACCGGCGGATTGTGACCAGCATTGACATTGATGCTGGCGCCATTATGCGCAAAGACGCTGTGATACACGGTGACGAACATGCCGCTGTCCGCGTCTTCGATAATCAGGTCGTTGGTGCGTCCTACCGTCGTTACCGGGTCTAGCCCCACATGCGCATTGCTGCGGATCAGCGTGCGCGCCACCGCCATAAACAGCGCTGCGGGCGCCCCTTTGTCGGAGACATCGGCAATGACCACCCCGAAAGTGCCATTGCTGAGCTGAAAGACATCATAAAAATCGCCCGCCACTTCCCGGGCGGATTCCCACATCGCGGCAAGCTCATAGCCTTCGATGGGGGGGATTTTTGGCAGCAGGCTTTCCTGAATTTCGCGGGCGAGGTGCAGTTCACGCTCCAGACGCCCTTTCTCTACTGCTACGCGGTACAGACGCGCGTTCTCGATAGCAATACCCGCCTGCCCCGCCACTGCCATCAGCAGGTCTTTGTCTGCCGGGCTGAAATTGCCATCCTTCATCGAGGTGTCCACATAGACCACGCCAACCAGCCGCCCCTTGACGATCATCGGCGCGCACAGAATGGCGCGCAGCTTCTGCATGATGATACTTTGACCAGCCTTATAGCGCGTATCGAACATTGCGTTGTTGGTCAGCAGCGGTTCACGCGAGCGCGCGACTTCGCGCACAATCGTGGTGCTGTAGCCCTCCTCTTCAAGCGTTTTGCCGTCAATGCCGCGCCGCACCAACACATGAAAATGATCCCCTTGTTCGTCCACACTCATCAAAAATCCGCGCTGCCCTTTCATGACGCGCATCACGCTGTCAATGACGTTGTTCAGCACATCGTCAAATTCCAGGCTGGAATTCATCTGCGTGGTGACCTCATAGAGTGTACGCAGATGCTGGGGGCTGAGTTTATCAATATTGTCGGGGGCGCTCTGGTCAGACATCGGGCAACCTTTACCACTCTGGGTGCGCAGGACGGGCAGTTACTGCCGGAATGTGTTCCACATTATAGCATGGCATTGCGGTTCGCGTAGGCTGCGGCAGCGAAATGTACCGCCAAAGGCAGCCGGCAGCGGGGCATAGCACGTTGCGTTCACCGGCGAGCCACGCGACGCCAACGGGCTGCACTACCACCGCGCGCGCTACTATGCGCCGAGCCTGGGCGTGTGGACAGCACTCGACCCTCTGGAAACACCCAATCGATACGCCGCTTGCGAAGGTGATAATTCGCGACACCAAAAACGGCGCACAGCCTGCGCCCCTTGCAGCCTCAGACCCGGATACGGTCCCAACAGGTGGGGCGCGAATCGCCGCCGACCAGCACCCCGCACAGGTCTATATCGCCGCCCTCACCAGCCGCAGCAGCCAGCAGCGGGCAGGCGGATGCCCTGGCAATTCCTGTCCGGATGCCCGCCCTGGCGCCGCAGCAGTTCAGATCCGTATCAAGCGTCGTCGGCGTCAATCGCCGCGTGCGTCACCTGCATCACCTCATCCAGCGATGCGCCGCGCGCTTTTTCGATGCGATTCATCCGCTTCTGGAACTGCATCATGGCAAAGTTGACGAAATCATCCACCACCAGACCGAAAGGCACCGGGTCATAGAGCGCGAACGTTTCCTCGATGACGCCAATGGCGGGCATCAGCAGCGTGTTCATCGTTTCTTCGGCTGTATCCCAAAGGTGTGGGTGTTCGGCAATCAGCCGCGAAATCAGATAAATGCCATAGGCGATATGCCGCGACTCATCCTGTTTCAGATAATTGATCCCTTTGATTTGCCCCGGCATCAGGTTGTTATTTTTCAGCATTGTGTAATAGGCGTGATAGCCGGTCTCTGCCAGCACGCCTTCAACGATCATGTTGTATGTCACCGATGCCTTCACCTGCGCTTCTGGCGATTGGTCGGTCATCAGGCGCTGTAGGGTGTCAGGCAGGGCAGTGTAAAAAATCGAGCGATAATTATCGGTATGGTAGTGGCTTAAGTCGTTCCCGGAGATACCCGGCACTTCACTCAAAAAGCGTGCAAAGAAATCTGTATGTTTTGCTTCTTCCCAGAGAAATGTTGTCAAAAATAGCTCTTCTTCAATACGATTCTCGTGGGCAATCGTCATGATGAGCGGCAGCAAATCCAGCGTGACGGCTTCTTCGCCCGCCTGGAACAGCGCTGTCAGCCGCAGCAGCACATCTTTCTCGTCCTCCTTCAGGGTGTCCCAGTCCGCGCGATCCCGCGTAAAATCAATATCGCTCGGATTCCAGATACCGTACTTTTTTGCCTTCTCGAACAGCTTCATGGGCGGCGTGTCGCGGCGCAGCCCGCGTGTTGTAGTGCTAAACTGCTGATGCACACCCGGAATTGCCATGTGGGGTCCTTTCCACTAATCCCCCAATCCTCGGGGGTAAACCACAATCCTTAAACGTCATTATACAGAAATGCGCTATGCTGAAAGCAGTACCAATAAGGTTAGCTGAGTGGTTTCATCTGAAAGAGCACACCATGAAAGCGTGGTTACATACCAGACAACATTGGGTCCTGTTCGTCCTGCTGCTGGCACTTGCCGCTTGCAGCGGTGGTGGCGGCGGTGGTCAGGGCGGCAGCGCACAGGGGGCTGCTGCTGCACCGGGGACCACCCGTGCGATTTACGATCAGAACGGCGGTGTTGGCAAACCAGACAATGCAATCGAGGTCTATATCGTCTATGCGCCGGAGTCTCAGACTTATATGCCTGAGATCATTCGCCAGTTCAATCAGGCATACGCGAATGGCACCAATCCGCTGACCGGGCAGTCGCTGGCTCAAGGTGAGCGCCCGGTCTATGTCTGGGGGACTGATCCTGTGGATGGCGGTTCATCAGGCACCGTAGCACAGGACATCATCAATACACTCAGTGTCAGCAATTATGATGCCGTTTATCGCCCAACAATTTTTGCACCTTCGGTAAGCCACTGGCTGTCGATTGTGAACTACGAAACCAGCCAGCAGGTGTTTGACGTCTTTGCGTCATCGGGGACTGCGCTGACACCCGTGATTATTGCCGGGTGGGAGAGCCGTGTAAATGCCATCAGACAAACATTGGGTGTTGACTCGCTGGGGTGGGATGATTTGCTGGCAGTGCTGAACAGCCCGAATGGATGGTGTGACTTCGGCGTCGAAAACTGCCGCCGCGCTGTCTATTACGGGCAAGCAGACCCGAACCACAGCTCTACAGGCTTATCCGCAACGATTGAGCAGTATTATGCCTGCGCGCGTTCCACCGGCGTCCTCGATGCAACGGAACGTCTGGATCGCAACACGGTGCTGAATAGTACGGTGCAGAGCTGCGTTTACGGCATCCAGCAGCTTGTGCGCCATTATTCGCGCCGCACAGAAGATTTTCTCGAATATATCGGGCAGGGTCCAGAGTTCCTTGACTTCGTCATGCTGGAAGAAACTGACCTGATCTGCATCAACACTGGCGGGCGTCAGGGGGACGAGCAGTGTACACGCCCACAGGAACCGCTGGTTGCTATCTACCCGGAAGAAGGCACATTCTGGCATGAACACCCCTTTGGTATTCTGAACACTTCGTGGGTGTCCCCGGAACAGCGGGCTGCCGCGCAGGTGTTCACCGATTTTGTGCTGACCAGTGGACCGCAGACGCTGATTATGCAGCAGGGGTTCCGCCCGGCGAATCCCGATGTGCAGCTTGGGTATCCCTTCACACCGGAAAACGGTATCACGCTTGAAGGTCCACCAACCATCCTCGATATCCCCGAAACCGATGCACTGATTGCCATTCAGGAAAACTGGGGACAGATCAAACGTCAGGCAGATGTGATCTTGCTGGTGGATGTTTCCGGTTCAATGGCAGGAGAGCGCATTGACAATGCCCGCGAAGGCATCATCACGCTGCTCGAGAGCCTGCCGAACAGCACGCGGATTGGACTGGTGTCCTTCAGTGATCGCGTCACAATCTGGGATCCGCTGGACAATTTTGAGAACAATCAGGCACTTGTCCGCTACCATGTCAACTGCGATGGTCCCCGCGACAGCCGGTTCCCGGCATTCCGCTTTGCGTCCTGTCTTGAACCGGGGGGCAGCACATCGTTGTATACCGCCCTGCGCGTCACGGTTGACATTGCCGACGCCACATCCAACCCCGAACGAATGCGAATTGTCATCCTCCTGAGCGATGGGCAGGATACCTGTGAGGCAGAAGGCTGTGCCACCCTTGAAGATGTGGTCACCAAAATCGAGCGTACACGCCAGAGCGTTAACCCGATCATTATTTTCCCAATTGCCTATGGTATAACGTCCGATGACCCCGCGATGCGTGCCCTGCGCACAATCGCTGATACCAGCCGCACACAGGTTATCCTGGGCGATACCGGCGAAATCGCAGCCATCTTGCAGTTGTTGAGTGGCTACTTCTAACGCCCTCTGACGCATTGTGCAGGGATGCCCGGATGTATCCCTGCACACCTGCTCCCCTGCCCTTCCATTCGCCTTATTTCGCGCTATAATACAACCTCCTCACCCGAACTGACGTTCTGTGATGAAGGGTCGAACCACATGCCACAATTTGAATTGGTCTCTGCGTTCAAGCCGACTGGCGACCAGCCTAGAGCGATTGAGCAGTTGGTTGAAGGGGTGCAGCAGGGTGCAGCCCACCAGATTCTGCTGGGCGCAACCGGCACAGGCAAGACATTTACGGTGGCAAATGTCGTCAGCCAGACACAGCGCCCGACGCTGGTGCTGGCGCACAACAAGACACTGGCAGCACAGCTCTATGCCGAGTTTAAGGAGTTTTTTCCGCGCAACGCAGTAGAATACTACGTCAGCTACTACGACTACTACCAGCCAGAGTCCTATGTGCCGCGCTACGATCTGTACATCGAGAAGGCGACGGAGATTAACGAGCAGATTGAACGGCTGCGCGTGGCAGCAAAGGCGGCGCTGCTCAGCCGGCGCGATGTGTTGATTGTCGCGTCGGTATCGTGCATCTATGGCACGGGCGACCCGGAGACCTGGGGCAAAGCGATCCTCGAATTACGTGTCGGTGACGAAATCCGCCGCGAAAAGGTGCTGCGCCGTCTGGTGGATTTGCAGTACACGCGCAATGACATGACGCTGAGCCACAGTAACTTCAGGGCGCGCGGCGATACCCTCGAAATCTTCCCGCCGTATGAAGACGCTGCCTATCGGGTGACGCTCTTCGGGGATGAGATTGAACGGGTGGTGCGTTTTGACCCGCTGACCGGCGAAATCTTCTCCGATCAGCCAGTCGTTGTGATCTTTCCGGCGGTGCAGTTCATGGCTGATCCCGATAAGCTGAGGAAGGCGCTGCATGACATCGAAAGCGAACTTGAACAGCAGATTGCCTACTTTAAAAAGAATGACAAACTGGTTGAGGCACAGCGTCTGGAACAGCGTACCCGCTACGATCTGGAGATGATGCGTGAGGTTGGCTTTACCTCCGGGATTGAGAACTACAGCCGTCATCTGGAACAGCGTGCCCCCGGCAGCCCACCGTGGACGCTGATTGACTACTTCCCCAAAGACTATCTGCTGGTAATTGACGAGAGCCACATGACCATCCCGCAACTGCGTGGCATGTACAATGGCGACCGTTCGCGCAAACAGACGCTCGTGGACTATGGGTTCCGCCTGCCGAGCGCAATGGACAATCGCCCGCTGCGTTTCGAAGAGTTCCAGATGCGCACCAACTCGATCATCTATACCACCGCTACGCCCGGACCCTACGAGCGCGAAATCAGCGATAATGTTGTCCAACAGGTGATTCGCCCCACCGGCGTGCTTGACCCGGTGGTGATAGTACGTCCTGTTGCCGGGCAGATTGACGACCTGTTGCAGGAAGTCGCGCTGCGCGTGAAGCACAAACAGCGTGCCATTGTCACGACACTGACGCAGAAGATGGCGGAGGAACTGGCAGGCTATTTCAACGAAACCGGCATCCGTGCGCACCACCTGCACGCCGAGATCGAAACGCTGGAGCGGGTTGAGATCCTGCGCGACCTGCGCATGGGCGTTTACGATGTTGTCGTGGGCATCAACCTCCTGCGCGAAGGCATTGACCTGCCAGAAGTGTCGCTGGTCGCCATTCTGGACGCAGACAAAGAGGGTTTCCTGCGCAGTGAATCGGCGCTGATTCAGATCATCGGTCGTGCC
>DAOTWP010000245.1:0-8283 GCA_034435675.1 Anaerolineae bacterium | reverse complement strand
CGTTCTACGGGGCAAGCGTAGTTCGCCTGGACACGGCGCAAGTAGCTCGGAGGTCAGCCATGCCTAACCAACGAGAAGCTGCGCGGCTTCAGCCGCAGCAGAGTGTCACCGCCGGGATTTCAGCGTCATCGTCCCTGCCAATGGGGAATTCCTCGACCTGCTGCCGTGACCCATTGACCCGCAGCAGGACGCGCGGCAGGCAAATCACTGCATCTGCCTACCGCAATGCCACGTGGCTTAAGTTTTGCCCTCAGTCACCGCGCTTGCTGCCAGCGTGGGCGACACCGCCGCCGGGTTAGGCATGGGGATTGTCGCTTCGGCAGCATCCAGCAGCCCTTCGCTGACCAGCACCCGCTGGAATGCCACAATCGCCACTTCGCACATGTGCAGTTCGGGATTGCGCGTTGTCAGGTGTTGCAGCGCCAGATTGGGCTTGACGATGAAACGGACAATCGGGTTACTCAGATTGCGCGCGGTGAAGCGCAGGTATTCATAGGCAATGCCGGCAATCACCGGGATCAGCACCACGCGCGAAATCACCAGCCAGATGAACGGTGGGCGACCCAGCAGCGAGAAGACAAACACGCTGACAAACACGACAGTCAGCAGGAATGCCGTGCCGCAGCGCGGGTGTTCAATCGGGTAGGTGCTGACGATTTCGGGCGTCAGGTCTGCGCCGGCTTCATAGGCGTTGATCGTCTTGTGCTCTGCGCCGTGATACTGGAACAGCCGCTTGACATCGGGGATGCGCGCGATCAGCCAGATATAGCCGACCAGCAGCCCAAGCTGAATAATCGCTTCAATGAAGTTAATCACCGTCGCTGCGTAGCCAATCGGCAGCGGCTGGTAGCCCAGAAAATTGCCGCTCTCGGCAGCCGGTTCGGTCAATCCCAGCAGGCTGCCGATGCCGGTAGCGCCCAGCGTGGGCAGCAGGAAGAACAAGCCAATGCCCAGCGCGAACGATACGGCGATCATGCCCCAGCCCACCGGACCGTTGAAGTTGACCTTTTCCTCTTCTTCGCTGATGGCGACTTCTGCCGCCCACAGCAGGGCGCGTGTGCCCAGCACCAGCGCGTCCCACAGCCCCACGACGCCGCGCACAAATGGCGTGCGTGCGATACGCCCGCGATACAGCGTCTTGTTCAGCGACTGCTCGTGAACCACGATTTCGCCTTTGGGATTGCGCACGGCAATCGCCGCCGAATGCGCGCCGCGCATCATCACGCCTTCAATAACCGCCTGCCCGCCATAAGAGAATTTGACCTCACCTTTGGCATCCACGCGATCATTCGGGGCGGCGCTGTTCAGCTGACTGCCGTTGGTGGAGGGGGAGAATTGTCCGTTTTGTGTCATCGTTGTTTATCCTGCTTGCCCTGCATTCTGTTTGCTGCGTTTCCATGAAGTATCACGCCGGGTAAGGTGCGCCAGTTTGCTACCACACAACGCCACTCAGTCACGCCTTCCGGCTCTTTGCTTGCCTGCCCGTGTTTACTCAAACACCAGCGGTGTTGCAGCGTCCGCTGTGGTGTCCTGCACACTGCTACTGCCCGCAGGCTGTACGAGCATCCACACTGCGCCGCCCACCGGGCAGCCTTCTGCATCGCCCCGGCAGGTCGCGCCGGGCAGTGCCAGACTGTACACCGCATCCACCGGGCGCACAATCCTCATGTTACCATAAACGTCCAGCAAATACGCTTTGTCATCTGTCGCGCTGATCTGTGCCTGCGCGGGGCTGTCATCGCGTGCCCACAGCAGCAGCGTTTGCCGCCCGCTGGCGTGCGTCAGCAGCACCGCGTCCAGGTGTTCGCTCTGCGCGAACTGCGCGGCGGTGACATCGCTGAACTGCCGGATGACCGTCTGCCACGCATAGAATGCCGGGCGGCGTGAACCGTCCGGGCGCAGCAAGCCGAATGCTTCTGCGCCGGGGGGCAGCCCCTGGTCAATCAGCTTGTACACGGCGATGCGTTCCGCGCCTGCCGCCAGCCCCAGCCCTGCCGCCTGCACGATGAAGTTTGCCTGCTGCTCTAAGTCCATCTGGAACTGTGGACGCTCGACCAGCCACAGGGGGTCAAGGTTGGGCGAGACATTGGTTTCGTTGATCCAGATTGCCTTGGCGCTCAGGTCATATCGTGCCAGCAGGTCGCGCATTTCGCTGACGATGCTGTAGACCGTTTCCGTACGGAAGTAGACATGCAGGCTGATGGCGTGGAAATAATACTCGTTTGCGGTGGCGGCGGGATCTTGCAGAATGCGTTCCAGCAGGCGATCCAGATACAGCCGTCTGCCCGCGTTGACATCGTGCCAGTAGGTCATGCCCGCGATGTGAATCTGCGCCTGCGGGTTGCCCTGCCGCGCCGCCAGATAGGCGACTTTGAGCATCTGGAAATAGTCGTCAAGCGTGCCTTCAAAGGCAAAACCATACGTGTCCGGCGTGATGTCCGGTTCATTCCAGATGATGAAGCGGTAAACCCCCCGGCTGGCATAGTAGGCGGCGGTGCGCCGCACGAAGTTCGCCCACAGGTTGTCGGGGTCATCCACCGGCAGGTACAGCCCACGCGGGACGCCAGCGCGGGGCACGCCGTCGGTTGCCCATGCCGGGGTGTGTTTGAAGATCGCCACCACTTCGCGCCCACAGTCGCTCGCGGCTTTCAGCCAGCGGTCATCCACATTGAGCGTATTCCAGTCGTCCGGTCCGGTGGGCTGGTGCTGTTCCCAGTCGAAGATGATGCGTTCCCAGCCTGCGCCCAGTTCACAGGCATCGCCGGGCATCCAGAAGCCCTCGACGACGCCAAAACGACTGCCGCCCGCCGCGCTGGTGATCACCGTGTTCGTGCCCTGCGCCTGTGCAGCCGTATGCCGTGCCATGCCGAGCGTCAAGCAGCAAGACAGCAGCGCCAGCAGCAGCATTGACCGGCGCAGTTGTGATGTTCGTCCGGTGTTGTGCGTCATATTATTCGCTGCCTGCCGCGCGAATGTCTTCCAGGTTCATCTGCACGCTGCGCCGCCCGTTCCATTCGTTGATTTCCAGATGGTAGGCGAGGTCAATCCGTTCGGGCATCCCGGACGCCCATGCGCCCAGCCCAAAGCCAATGGCATCCAGCGGCGGCTGACCGGCGCGGGCAATGCGCAGCTTGAGGTGTTGGCTGTCTTTGCCCACCGTGCGGCTGTCGAGCACGCGCGCGTTGCGGGTAGCAAATATCGGCTGCTGGAACATATAACCCATCGGTTCCAGCATACTTAGTTCTTCGACCAGTTTTTCGTCAAGCTGGTTGGGATCCAGCACGGCGTCAATCTCCAGCGTGGGGATCAGCTCCTGTCCGCGCAGTTCGTCATGTGCCAGAGTGATCAGGCGCTGGCGCAGCGATGCGATGTTCTGGTTACTGACGGTGAACCCTGCTGCCAGCATGTGCCCGCCATGCCGCACCAGCAGATCGGCGCATTTGTCCAGCGCGCGGGTGATGTCGAACTGCGGGATGCTGCGGCAGGAGCCGTGACTCTCGTCGGGTCCCTGCTGCACGATCACCGCCGGGCGGTAAAATTCTTCGACCAGCCTGCCCGCCACCAGCCCGACGATGCCCTGTGGAAAGCCTTCGTCGGCGTGGAAAATCAGCGGGGTATCGTCTGTGGGCAGACTGCCGCGCACCAATTCCTGCGCTTCGCGGGTCAAATCCTGCCGTTTGATGTTCAGCGACTGCAACTGTTCGGCAAGGCTTTTCGCTTCGGCTTCTGACTCGGTAGACAGCAGTTGGTAGGCAAGCATGGCGCTGTCCAGCCGCCCGGCAGCGTTGATGCGCGGACCGATGGCGAACCCGATGGTCGTCGCCGTGACTGTGCCAGGCGCTATGCCCGCTACGTCCAGCAGGGCACGAATGCCGAGGCGCTTGCTCTGATTAATCACGTCCAGCCCGCGCCGCACCAGCAGGCGATTTTCGAGATGATCCAGCGGCATCAGGTCTGCTACTGTGCCAATGGCGACCAGATCAAGCAGGTCTTCGGTTTTCAGGCGGCGTGGCATGCCGCTGCTGCCGTTGTTCTGGCTGAAGGTGCGCAGCAGCGCCTCTGCCAGTTTGAAGGCGACCCCGACCCCGGCGAGTTTCTTCTCCGGATATTTGCAGTCGGTCTGCTGTGGGTTGACAATCGCATAGGCGGCGGGCAGTTCCGGTCCTACCGAGTGATGGTCAGTGATGATGATGTCCAACCCGGCGGCTTTGCCATCTTCCACTTCCTGGATGGAGCGAATGCCGCAGTCCACCGTGATCACCAGCTTGACGCCCTGCCGCGCCAACTGCCACAGAGCGTCGCTGTTCAGCCCATAGCCTTCGTCAATGCGGTGGGGGATATATGGCTCGACATCTGCCCCCAGCGCCAACAGCGTTTGCGTCAGCAGCGTGGTCGAGGTCACGCCGTCAGCATCGAAGTCGCCGTAGATGACGATCTTTTCGCGGCGGGCAATCGCGGTGCGCAGCCGCGCCAGGGTGCGGTCAATATCTTTCAGGCGGTTCTTGCCCAGGGCGTTAAAGCGTTCGTCCAGCAGGTTGTAATCCTTCGCCAGCAAGAACACGAAGGCGTCCTGAGGATTGGTCAATCCGCGATTGTAGAGGACCTGCGCCAGCACAGGCGAAATGCGGTCATATTTGCGCAGCTCACCACGCGGGGCGGGCGGCTTGATGAACCAGCGTTTACGCATCATGGACATTGGGGTGTGGGCAAATTATCATAACCGTACATACTACCATGCACGCAGTAGGGACACAAGCATCCTGAAGTATTCATCACACGATCCGCCGCCCTACTCGCGTTAGTACACTTAGTCCACACCCCTAGGGGTGGACTAAGTGTACTAGCGAGGGTGTTGTTCGGTCAGTAGCAAGTGGTGGTGTCCTGGGCTGTTCGCTGCAAACGCAGCCGCCGTGCGCTGCGGAAAGGTGATGTTGATGGCAAGCGTGATCTTTATGGGAACTCCTGACTTTGCCGTGCCGACCCTGCGTGCGCTGCTGGCGCAGCATGATGTGTTGTGTGTTGTCACACAGCCTGACCGCCCAGCAGGGCGCGGTGGGCAGATCAGACAGTCGCCGGTCAAGCTCACAGCGTTGGCACATGGTATCCCAATCTTCCAGCCGGAACGACTGCGCCGTGCAGAGGCAGTGGAGCAGCTCAAGGTGTTGGGCGTGCCTGACTTTTATGTGGTGGCGGCGTTCGGGCAAATTCTGCCGCAGCCAGTGCTGGACATCCCACGCTACGGCTCGATCAATGTACATGCCTCGCTGCTGCCGCGCTGGCGGGGCGCTGCGCCTATCCAGGCGGCAATCCGCGCCGGGGACGCCGAAACAGGCATTACGATCATGCTGATGGACGCCGGGCTGGATACCGGTCCGATCCTCAGCCAGCGCAGCCTGCCGATTCTGCCGGATGACACCGGGCAAACACTGCATGACAAACTGGCGGCGCTGGGTGGCGACCTGCTGCTCCAGACGCTGCCAGGTTTTCGGAAGGGGGAAATTAAGCCCCAGGAACAGGATGATGCCTACAGCACCTATGCGCCGATGATCGCCAAAGACGCCGGGCGGATTGACTGGGCGCAGGATGCCGCCAGCATTGAGCGCACCGTGCGCGCCTTTACGCCATGGCCCGGCACGTTCACGTTCTGGAACGGCAAACAGCTCAAAATCCATGCCGGGGCAGTGCTGGACGGCAGCGCGCCGCCCGGTGTGGTGCTGGTAACGCCGCATGGTGTGGGGGTGGGCACGACGGCGGGCATATACCTGCTGGCGCAGGTGCAGCTTGAGGGCAAAAAATCAGTGAGCAGTGAGCAATTCCTTAGAGGTCATAGCGATTTTGTCGGGGCGACGTTAGATTGATACGCTAGAGATGATTTTATGTTGTGGTGTTATGTAAGGACGTGTTGTGAAAATTACATTTGGCGCGTATACGCTGCACTGGATCGACACCCGTTTGTCATCCGATGAATACGCGCAGTACCGGGATCGGACGGCGCTGCTGGAAGAACTCGATTTTCCTGCTGACCAGACCAGCAGCGTGCAGCATATGACCGTGCGCACGGGCGGCGAAGCGCCCTTTCTGGTCATTACGCAGGCGTGCGCACATGCCCCCTGCCAGATGCCGCAGCTGCTGTTTGTGCCCGAAACTGACATTCTGCTGATCGGGCTGCGCACTTACGCGCTGGCATACAAGCTGGATGTGCCCAAGAAGTTGTGGAAGCGCCAGCATGGCGGCGTGTTCACCAGTTGGGATCGTTACGATGAATTCATCGTGATGGCGTCAGACACAGAGCTTGCCGCGTGGGATATCTACGGCTGGGAGAAGTGGCGGGTTGCCCTGCGCGCCACATATCATTACAGCATTCAGCAGGGCATGGTGCTGCTGGACAACGCCGGGGAACATCTGCATTTTCCGCTGGATATCGGTCCGCTGGTCGAACTGGAGGAAGAATAGACCGTGCGCGTGATTGACCAACAACTGCTGCAAGACCTGCTCCAAAAGGCGGCGGCTTCAGAGCGCGGGCGGGTCGTCTGGCGGCTGCATGAGCATCATGAACCTGTGCAGCGCATGGTCAACGCGATTCTGCCCGGCAGCTATGTCACGCCGCACAAGCACGAAGACCCGGACAAGGTGGAACTGGTCAGCGCGCTTGTCGGGCGGATCGCCTGTCTTGAGTTTGACGCTGCTGGCGGCGTAGCGGACATTGTTGTGCTGGACGCGCAGGGTCCGGTTGCTGCTGTGGACATCCCCCCACGCACGTATCATGCGATGGTTGCGCTAACGCCCTGCGCGATGCTGGAAATCATTCAGGGTCCTTACGACGCGGCGACGCACAAGAAATTCGCGCCCTGGGCACCGCTGGAAGGCTGCCCGGAAAGCGCGGCGTATTTGCAGCAGCTCATTGAGCAGATTGAGCATTGGCATGAGCGACCCCGCCCCTGACCCCGACCCCGCGCCGCCGCCACTCGAAACAGACCTCACGCGGATTGCCGAACTGGCGCAAATCTATCAGGACGATTTCGAGGTGCTGCTGTACCAACTGCAACTGGACGATGACCTTGACGATGCCCGCCTCGATGCGTTCGTGGACGCCCTTGCCGCGCCGGTCATCGCCGCGATTGACTGCACACAGTGCGCCAACTGCTGCCGTTCGCTGGATGTGTATGTTACGCCGGAGGATGCGCAGCGCCTCGCAGATGGCACCTTCGTGCCGCTGGACAGCATCCTGAACAGCCATATTGAGCATGAACAGGCAGCCCTGGTCGGGGAGTGGGGCAGGCTGCGCGCCAAGCCCTGCGCCTTCCTGCAGGGCAACCTGTGTTCGGTTTATGCGCAGCGCCCCGAAACCTGCCGCATCTACCCTGCCTTTACGCCCGATTTCCGCTTGACACTGGACGACACGATAGATGGCGCGGGTGTCTGCCCGATCATCTTTAACGTGCTGCGCGCACTGCTGCGCCGGGTGAACGAGATTTATCGCCTGTGAGCCGCCTGCCGCACCAAATAGCAGTCATTCTGCAACATATCCCCACAATCTGCGTATACATGAATAGAATGACCAACCAAGTGCCCAGAGCAGAGGGGAAATCTGATGGAAAGCGGAAAATCACGCCTCACCCGTTCGCGCAGTGAACGCACGATTGCCGGGGTTTGCGGCGGTCTGGCGGAATATTTCAACGTTGATGTGACACTCATCCGGCTGCTGTTTGTGGTCTTCGCGCTGGCGGGCGGACCGGGTGTGCTGGCGTATATCGTGCTGTGGCTGGTGATGCCAGAGGCGTAAGCCAGGCGCTCAGCCTATAATCTGTGTAAACGAAAACCGGGACACGGCTTGTGCCCCGGTTTTGTTTTTGCTGTCCGGCTAAGACCTATCCGTAAACCGGTTTTCCTGAACAAGGGGATTATGCAATTCAGGAAGCTAATCGAACACCGTTTTCCGTAGGATCGAAACATGCTTCAACCCAGCGGTAAGCTGATTATTTTCTTAACGAGCGTAATCCCCTTGTCCGGGTTTACGGGTAGACACCCCATACAGCGTATGCGCCGCACACGGCTAAGTCCGATTCTGGCGTGGGGGGCTGGCGCTGTCCCGGCATGGCATTTCCGCTGTGACCCGGTGTGCTGGCGTGCCGGCGTTCCGGCCTGCGGTTGGGCATTTTTCTCCCTGCTCCCCCTGCCACCACCGACCCCTCGCTAGTCCACTTAGTCCACCCCAAGGGGTGTGGACTAAGTGGACTAACGCGAGTAGAGGCAGTCGGGTAATACGAGTAGGAGCAACGGAAG
>DAOTWP010000244.1:0-19493 GCA_034435675.1 Anaerolineae bacterium | reverse complement strand
TGCTTAAACGGCGCAAGAGCGAGCAGGACCCCGGCGACACGAGCGACGCCGGCAGCCCGGGCGAGACCTGAGCGAAGGGCGGGACTGTGTGCCCTGCGCCCGCGCACATAATCCGTATTGGCGCTTGTTCAAATCATGGGAACAGTATGTTTGTGCAGGGGGAGATCTGTGACCGTCCCCTACGGAAAATACAGATGCATTACCTTTGGGGTTCCCGCTGCGTCCGCCCGCAGCGGCAGCGCAGAACATCAGCCGCGCAGGGCATCCAGCGCGTGGAGTGCCTCGTCCAGCGGCAGTGTGGTCACGGGCAGCGGGGCGGCTTCGAGATCAGCGCCGTTTTCTGCCGCACGCAGCACGGTGAGCATCCGGTTGGCGATGCGGCTGCGGTCAGCTTCACTGTAACGCGCAAAGTGCTGCGGCAGTTCGGCATAATTCAGTTCGCGGTCAAAGCCATATAACGCGCCCTCAAACGTGCGTTGATAAGCCGCGTCGAAGTCGAATGTCAGCACATCGTGCCCGTTGAGCGGGATTTTCACTACCGGCAGCGGCATATCCACATCCCAGGTATGCAGCCAGGCAGTGCCATCCTGATAATCGGGGCGCGGGTCAATCACGCTGATACGGTAAGGGTGCGCGTCCGGGTCACCGCGTGTGTAATCCGGCAGGCGCTCGAATGTAGGCGGCGTCTCGTGCAGATAATCGAGTTCGACGAAAACAATGCCATGTTCCAGCGCGATATGCCGTTTGGCGAGGTACGCATAAGCATCGCGGGTGTCGCCTTTGTTGCTGGGCGACAGCAGTTCGACCCAGGCGACGGTTTCGCTCAGGCGCGGGTCTTCGGCAAGCGTGCTGACTGCCAGTGCAGCATAAGTGCTGTCCGCTTCAAGCGCCGGTTCCAGCAGGCTTTCCAGGGCAATCCCGCCTTCGATCAGGGGTGCCGCCTCGCCGCCGCGTGTCGCTGCCCCTGCCGGATGGCGCGCGCTGGCGTCCCGCACGGTAATGTCCGGTTTCGGGCGCAGCGCTGGCAAAGCCTCTTCACGGCGAATCTGCATCGACTCCTCAATATTAACGGTGTAGCCTATCGGCAGCAGCAGCGCTTTCATCAGCCGGAAGAGGTCATCAACATGCGGGTGGTGAAAGCGATTCCACTTCTGCGCCGCCTGCCAGAAACTGTGCAGATGCGCGTTAATGCCGCGATACTGATTTTTCGTCGTGTGGATTGGTGGAACAGAGGACATGGTTCACCTCACATGCATCTCGGACAGTATAACACGCTTAGACGCCCGCTACCGACTGGCGCGCTGAGTTTTTGCAGTGTCATTCCCCCCACTTCCATACTGTGTACTTGACAATACTGTGTGTTATACAGTATATTGATACTGTACGGCGCATAGTACTGTAGGACACACAGCGCATGACCGACACAGGTGAGCAGCTTAATCAGCTCCGGCTGGAACTGCGGCGCGGGGTCGTCGTGCTGGCGGTGCTCAGCCAGATGGACACCGCCCGCTACGGCTACAGCCTGATCCAGCAGCTTGCCACGCAGGGGCTGGACATCGAAGAAGGCACGCTCTACCCGCTGCTGCGGCGGCTGGAAAAGCAGGGCTTGCTGCAAAGCGAGTGGGATGTTGGCGAGGCACGCCCGCGCAAATACTATCGCATTAGCCCGGCGGGGCACGAAGTCCTGACCATCCTCAAGGCGGAATGGTCTGAGACAGTAAAGGTCATGCGGCGCATTCTGGGAGACGAACAACATGGCTGATCTGGTCGAACGCTACGTCCATCAGGTTGGGCGCTTTCTGCCGCGCCAGGAACGCGCAGAGATCGAAGCGGAACTGCGCTCGCAGCTTCAGGATCAGCTTGACGACCGTTACGGCGGCACCCCATCCGAGGCGGAGATTGTGACCGTGCTGCAAGAGTTTGGCGACCCGCGCATGCTGGCGGTCTCGTACCGCAGCGCGCAGTATCTCGTCGGACCGGAACTTTATCCATTCATGATGCTGGCACTGCGGCGCGGTTGGCTGGTGGTTCCAGCGATCATCCTGTTCCTGCACATCTTCGGGCTGCTGGTCGCAGGGGGTACGCTGACGTTTACCAGCCTGGTGGTCGAACCGCTGCTCAGCGCAGTGCAGGCGACACTGATCTTCTCCGGCGTCGTGGTGCTGCTGTTTGCGCTCATCGAACGTGCCAGGATCGAAGTTGATCCGGCGGCATTTAACCCGCTGGCACTGCCAGAAGTGGACGACCCCGGCGCAGTAGACCGTTTTGAAGTCGTGATTGGTGCGGCGCTGGCTGTGTTTGCCGTGCTGGTCTTCCTCTACTTTCTGCGCGTGGGCGGGCTGACCCTGCGCTTCGACCTGAACAATCCGGGCGAAGTCATTCCGGTGCCTGCGCTGTGGCTGCTGCTGCTGATCCTCAGCGTCGTGGGGCAGGTTGGTATCAGTCTGCTGGCGCTGCGGCATGGGCGCTGGCGCGGTGTGCCCTGGCTGGTGCAGACCGTGCTGGAAGTCTTCGGCGTCGTCTGCCTGTACTTCGCCGTGACCAAGCCGCTGGTCGAACGCCTGATTGCGGATCAGCCCAATCTCGCGGACGTGTTTTTCATCGCCAATGGGGCGGAGCTTTTCGCCATCGTCTATGCCGTCAGCACGCTGCTGAGCAAGGGGATACGGTTGGTGCGTCTGTGGAATTACAGCAGCAGCACCCCGTTCGCCGCCCGCAGCGAGGGCTGAGCAGCCACTAACGCAATTTTCCGTCAAATGAATCACGGAT
Source organism: Anaerolineae bacterium (assembly GCA_034435675.1). Taxonomy (GTDB): domain Bacteria; phylum Chloroflexota; class Anaerolineae; order Aggregatilineales; family Phototrophicaceae; genus DAOTWP01. The sequence continues at coordinate 16,724 of DAOTWP010000244.1, read as the reverse complement.
ACCCCGGTGCAGACCTCTACGGAGCGTACTGAGGGGTTTGGCTTGCCGGGTTCCGACCAACACATCATTCAGGAGCAAACGCATGAAAGCAGTCGTCTACACCCAATATGGTTCACCGGATGTGCTGCGGTTGGCAGAGATCGCCAAGCCGACGCCCAAACCGGACGAAGTGCTGATCAAAGTCCACGCCGCCAGCGTCACCGCCGGTGATGTAAACGTGCGCGGTTTTACTTTTGTGCCGCCCGGCTTTGGTCCGCTGCCCCGGCTGATGTTTGGCATCCGCGCGCCGAAGAAGCAAATCCTCGGCGTTGAAGTCGCCGGAGAAGTCGAAGCAGTCGGCAGCGCTGTCACGCGCTTCAAAGTGGGCGATGCGGTCTTTGGCATCAATTCTGGCGCGATGGGCGCCTATGCCGAATATGTCTGCTGGTCCGAAACCAGCGCGCTGGCAGTCAAGCCGGACACACTGAGTTATGCCGAAGCGGCGGGCGTTGGCTTTGGCGCGGGCACAGCGCTGTATTTCCTGCGTGACAAGGGCAGGATACAGCCGGGGCAGAAAGTGCTGGTCAACGGCGCGTCCGGCGGCACAGGCAGTTATGCTGTGCAGCTTGCCAAATAGTTCGGCGCGGAAGTGACCGGCGTGTGCAGCACACGCAACCTGGAGCTTGTGCAGTCGCTGGGCGCGGATCATGTGATTGACTACACCCAGCAGGATTTCACGGCGGGCAGCGAACAGTATGACCTGATCTTCGACTCAGTGGTCGGCAAAACCTCGTTTGCCCGCTGCAAGCGCGTGCTCAAACCGGGCGGGCGTTACCTGGCAGTGGCGGGCGGGCTGCGCGAGATGCTGCAAGCGCCGCGGACCGCCCTGTTCGGCAGTCGCAAGGTGATCGCCGGGACGCCGGGCGAAACACAGGAGAGCATGCAGTTCTTCGCGCGGCTGCTCGCGGAAGGCAAACTCAAGTCGCCCATTGACCGCTGCTACCCGCTGGAGCAGCTTGCCGAGGCGCACCGTTATGTGGACAGCGGGCGCAAGCGCGGCAGCGTCATCATCGGCGTGATTCCCGGTAGCAACTAATGTAGAAATCAATCAGGTTGCCAACAAATGGGATTAACCCCATTGTCCATAACGATGAGAGGCTGTCTGAAAATCCTGCCGCCTTTGCCTTTGTAGGGAAGGGTCTGCGAACCTCCCCTACGGGAGAAATCACTATCCTTCAGACCGCCTTTAAGACCGATAGCGGAACAAAACGCACAGGAAAGGCGATAACCCATGATCGACATACGCTTACAGCTTTCCGCCCTGTGGGTGGCGGTGGTGCTGGTTTATCTCTACGGGGATGTGCTGCGCATCTTCAGCCGCGATTTCCCCGACGTGATGGACACAAAACATTTCAGCGGACCGATGTGGCTGGGCATCGCCGTATTGATGTCCATTCCGATCATTATGGTGGTGGTGTCGCTGCTGGTGGCTGACCCCGGCGTGACGCGCTGGGCGAACATTATCGCGGCGGGGTTCTTCTTCGTCTTCAATCTGGTTGGGCTGCCCACCTATCCCTCCGCGTATGATAAATACCTGCTGCTGCTGAGCATGGTGTTTAATGTGCTGACGGTGATCATCGCGTGGAACTGGGTCGCCAGCGCCAGCGGGACACCGTAGCACGGAATCGCATGCCAGGGAGTCATTCAGGTGTAGGGGAGAGGTATGCCTCTCCCTGCCTTTGCACGCGCACAGAAAAGGAATGTTACCATGACACGCGAACAGTTTCTCAACGCCCGATTCAATAACCGGCTGTCGATGGGGCTGGGCATGATCGTGCTGGGCTATCTTGCCGCCGTCCTGCTCTCATCCGTCTGGGCGGAAAGCGGCGCATTCTGGGGCATGGTGGTCATCAGCGGGATGTTCTGAATCCTGGTTGAGGGTCACACCAGCCTGCGGTTCGCATGGCTCAAACGACAGGCACAAAATCGGGAAGCTGCTAAGCCGGGCTGCGTGATTGCGCTGATTCGGCTGGTCTATAACGCAGCGTGGATTGCGCCGATTGTGCTGGTACTTACCGGGACAATCACCTTTAGCGCCGGGTTCATCACGTTCACGGCGGTGACAGCGCTGCGCTTTGCTGCCAATCTCTACCTGAATAACGCGCTCAACTGGCAGCAGGCAGAGTTGTTCCCTTTCCGCGCGTGAGCAGTCGTCAATCGGCATCTCCACATGGCGCGGCGGCAAACCGCACGGTGACATGCTGACACTGCCTGCCGGACAAGGGGGGATTATCCCCCCTTGTTCACCCCGCCATGCGCTTGTTGGGGCTGCACTGGCATGGCGCATGCAGCCAGAGTCTATGCATCAGAACAGGACGAACCAGACTCGTTCAACAATTCGATGACCATAGTTGTCGGTTTGGTCGCCTGTGTCTGATGAAAGCTTGACTTTTACACCCACGCTGCCTAACCCCACACCGCACGCACACACCGCCCGCATCCGGCTTGATGCGGCGGAGAACAGAGTCTTAAGCGTTAAGACGCGGCGGGCATGTTACGATAGATAGTAATTGAATGCGCACACTGTGCGCGCTGCGCGATCCACCTGTTGATTGAGGCTGCTCATGCAAATTGCCATCCGTGAACATGTTATCCGTATCCAGATTATCGAGTTGAGTGGTCGCCTGGAAGCCGCGACTATTGGCAGCCTGCGCGAGGCGCAAGAACGCCTGCTGCAAGCGGGCGAACAGAACTTCATCCTTAACCTGCGCCGGGTCAGCTTTATGGACAGCGCGGGCATGGCGGTGCTGGTTTCGCTGCTCAAACGCGCCAAGCAGGCGGGCGGGGGGGTGGTGCTGGTCAAACCCGCCGACGAAGCTGCTTACCGTGTGCTGACCCTGACGCGCTTCGATCAGGTGTTCATGATGCAGGACACGGTCGAGGACGCGCTGAAGGTGTTTTAAGATTTTCGCCCCGGCGAGGACAACCTCCTCCCCAATAGGCTGGCGAGGTATAGACCCGTGAACGACACCGGCGATGGCACCGCAGTACAAGACGCGGGCGCTTTGCAGCGCGATTACACTCGTCTGGAGCAGTTGATAGCCCATTTTGACGGCGGGGTACTGGTGGAAAACGAGCACCGCCGGATTACGCTGATTAATGATGCTTTCTGCCGCATGTTCGCTATCTCGGCTGCCCCGGCGCAGTTAGTTGGGTTGGACTGTTCTGGCAGTGCCGAAGCGAGCAAGCACCTCTTTGCTGATCCTGAGGGCTTTGTACGCGGTATTGACCAACTGCTGCGCGAACGCCAGCCGGTGCGTGGCGAAGTGCTGCACCTGCACGATGGGCGGGTGTTCTCACGCGATTACGTGCCGGTATATACTGGCGAGGTCTACATCGGACATCTGTGGCATTATCACGACACTACCGAGGCATTTCGTTCGCGGCGGCGCTGGGAACGCCTGTTGCAATTTGAAGAAGTCAACCGCGAGATTATCCGCCTGTTCCTGCAAATCAATGACCTGCAAGTGGCGCTCAATGAGGCGCTTGCCATCACCGGGCTGCTGCTGGATGTCTCGCGGGTGTATGTCTTCCGCTTCCGCGAAAATGAGCGCATTCTGGACAACACCCACGAATGGTGCGCGCCCAATGTCAAACCGGAAATCGACAACCTGCAAGGGCTGCCCTTTGATGAACTGATCCCGTCATTCTTCCCGCTGATCGCCCTGCATGATGTCATTGCGCCCCGGCATATCCGTGACCTGCCCACAGACCTGCACGGCATCCTCGAATCACAGGATATTCAGACCGTGCTGTGGATTCCGCTGTACGTGAACAGCCGTATCGAAGGGTTTGTCGGCTGTGACGAAGTGCGGCAGGCGCGCGAATGGCTGCCGGAAGAAATTACTACCGTGCGCATTATCGCCGAAAGCTACGCCCGCGCCCTGGAACAGGAACAGGTTGCGCATATGCTGGTACGTTCGCGCGATGAAGCGATCCGCACGGCGCAGATGCGCGCCCAGTTCGTCGCCAACATGAGCCACGAAATCCGCACGCCGATGACCGGCATACTGGGGATGCTGGAACTGCTGCTGGAAACTGAACTGGATGAATTGCAGCATGAATTCGCGGCGGAGTCGTTCAACAGTGCGTCGCGCCTGCTGGGCATTATCAACGACATCCTGGATTTTTCGAAGCTGGACGCCGGGCAAGTTGTGCTGGAAGCCGCGCCGGTGGATCTGCGCGCCATCGCGGTAGAAGTGCGAGCGACACTGGCGCCGCAGGTGCGCGACAAGCCGGTGGAACTGTACCTCGACATTGCACCGGAAACCCCCTATCGGGTGTTTAGCGATGCGACGCGCATCCGGCAGGTGCTGATGAACCTGGTCGGCAACGCGATTAAGTTCACCCACAAGGGACAGATCGTCATCCGCATTCATCCCACATATACCGGGCGGGAAATCGTTTATATTAACTTCGCTGTACAGGATACCGGCATCGGCATCGCGCCCGAACATCTGGCACGCATTTTCGAGAGTTTTGTGCAGGCAGATGGCAGCACCACGCGCAAATACGGCGGCAGCGGGCTGGGACTTTCGATCAGCAAACAGCTTGTCGGGCTGATGGGCGGCGACCTGCTGGTGGAGAGCAGCCCCGGTCAGGGCAGCGCGTTCAGCTTCACACTGCGCTTGCCCGTCGCACAGGCGGACAGCCCCCCGTTTTCAAAGCCATTGGCGTTATCCGACCTGCATGTGTTGATTATTGATCACAATCGCACGGCACGCTACGTGCTGGCACAGCAGCTTGAAACATGGGGGGTGAATGTCCAGCAGTTGGCAACCTCGGAGCAGTTGAAGAAGCTGCTGCCCCTGCCACAACCGTTCGATGTGCTTTTCCAGCGCTGTGTGCGTCCTGCTGAAATGCGCGTTGCCGACCTGACGCCGCAGGTGGCACATGCGGTGGTGTATATCACCGAGGGCAGTGGTGCTGGCAGCAGCGCTGCCGAAAACTGCGACAGTCCCTGCCTGAAGTGGCCCATTGATCAGGCAAGTTTGTATGCCCTGCTGACACGCGCTGCGCAGCGTGCTGCCGACCAGCCCCACAGCGAACAGTCGCGCAGCCCGACGCCCACAGCGCGCATTCTGCTGGCAGAAGACCAGCTCAGCAATGTTCATCTGGTCAACCGCGTGCTGACCGACCTCAATTTTCGGGTGGATTGTGTTGAGAATGGTCAGGAGGTGCTGAATCGGCTGGAACTGCATGCATACGATTTGGTGCTCATGGATGTGCAGATGCCGGTGCTTGACGGGCTGAGCGCCACGCGAATGATTCGGCAGTCCCACACGCCCTACCGCGAAATCCCCATTATCGCCGTTACTGCGGGCGCCATGCAGAACGAACAGGAGCGCTGTCTGGAAGCAGGCATGAATGAGGTGATTATCAAGCCGTTTTCGGTGCTGCACCTGCGCGAAGTCGTGCTGCGCTGGCTGGCGCAGGCAGGGCGCAGCGTGCCGTAGAACTGGTCCGTAAACTCGGTGCGCTGAACACTGCCAGGCTGGACGAGTGTGCAGGTTAAGCAGTTGATTCCGCAACGTTGTTCGTAGGGTCGAGGCAGGCTTCGCCCGCAGCACTCCGCGCCTGCCGCCGGCATAGCGTGCACGGGGGAGACCGCTGTGCCGCCTCCCCCACCAGCCAGTTCTACTGTTCCAGCAGCAGCGGCAGGCTGAACACGGTCAGCGCGTAGTGCCATGCCTGCGCGCCTGTGCTCAGGTGCTCCACTACCGCCAGCAGTTCAGGCAGCACAGCAGCGATCACATGCCTGGGGACCCGCTCGTGGCGCTCCAGCAAGTCCGGCAGGCGTCCGGGATAGCTGGCAAAGCCCAGCACCCAGTTGCCCAGCGTCGCGCCGCTCATTGTCGTGTTGTGCAGGTGGTGCTGCGTCTTGATCTGCGGCAGATGAATTTCGTAGAGACGGCGCAGTTCCGCCAGCGTGTGGTCAAGGGTGTTCGTGTCAACGCGCTGGACAAGTGCCTGGTAGAGCGTGTCCTGAAAGATGGTTCTGCGATCCAGCGAAAGCAGGTATTCAAGATGTTCCAGCGGAATCTGGCTGTAGGTGGTGAGTGTGTTGAGCATAGGAAGTATCCCCTCAGGCAGCTTGTATGTATGACGAACTGCGCGCGCGGTTCTCGGCAGGTTCCCCCACTACCGGAGCTGCGCTGCTGAGGATATAATACTTCGTAATCTTTAATCTTGATGCTTAGAAAGTTCCAACTTTAGGGAAAATTCACGGTGTGCAGGGCTGCGCTGGTGCTTATGCCTCCAGCAGCAGCGGCAGGCTGAACACGGTCAGAGCGTACTGCCACGCCTGTGCGCCGGTGGCAAGCTGCTCCATCAGCATGAGCATGTCTGGCAGCGCTGTCGCGATAGTTGCTGCGGGAATGCGCATGTGGAGATTGAAGATTTCCGGCAGGTGTTCTGGCTGGCTGGCAAAGCCCAGGATCCAGTTGACCAGCGTTGAGCCGTTCATCATCGTCGGACGCAGGTTGTGCCGTGCCCTGATCTGCGGCAGATAAGTGTCATACAGCCCGCGCAGTTCGGCGTGTGTGGCGCGCAGCGCATCCGTATCCACCCAATCAACAAGGCAGCGGTACAGCTTATCCGCAAAGATGCGCTTGCGTTTGAGCGCGAGCAGATAGGCTAGCTGCCCTGTCGGGATACTGCTGTAGTAAGCGAGTGTATCAAAAAGATTGGCTGCCGGCTGTGTAATCATTGATTCCTCTGCCCTGATCGATTGTGTAACAGATGCAGCGTATGCTGTGCGCAGCGGTGTTTCCTGGCGTTGTTTGCCCATTAAGCCAGGTTGCGTTGATTAATATTATACACAGCGTATTAGCTTTCGTACCAGAATTATTTGTGAAATTGTACGAAATTATTCGTTTAGGGCTGCTGTGCTGCCCCGCGCCTGTGCAGGGAACTCCGTCTAAAGGCGGATTCTCACACCGGTTTGGAACCATTTTCGCGGCGGCTGCGTATTGAAAGGCATCACACGCAGACAAACTCAATTGGGAGGTAAGGGGACTATGCAAGCGCCACAGGCAGCGCCCAACAGTACGTATAACATGCGCACGTTCTATACCCTGGTATTGACGCAGGTGCTTTCGTTGATCGGTACACGAATCACCGGGCTGGCAGTCGGGTTCTGGATTTTCGCGCAGACGCAGGATGCCACGCCGCTGGCGCTGGTCAGCTTCTTCTTTATTCTGCCGCAGGTGGTGCTGTCCGGGCTGGCGGGGGTGCTGGCGGATCGCTGGGACCGGCGCTATGTGATGGTGCTGGCAGACGCGGGGCAGGCGGTGGGGTCGCTGCTGCTGTTCATCAGCTTTGCGTCCGGCGCGTTCCAGCTCTGGCATCTGTACGCGGTGGTCGTGATGCAGTCGTTGTTCGCCGTGTTTCAGGGTCCGGCATTCCAGGCGTCAGTGACGATGCTCGTGCCCGACACCCAGCGGGATCGGGCGAACGCGCTGCAACAGCTTACGGGTCCGCTGGCGGGCATCATCGCGCCAGCGATCGCCGGGCTGATCTACGCGGCAGTGGGTGTCACCGGCGCGATTGCGATTGAGATGGTCACATTCGCGATTGCCGTAGGCGTGGTACTGCTGGCGCACATCCCGCGCCCGCCGCGCACTGCCGAAGGTGCCGCGCTGGATGGCACGGTCTGGAAGCAGATGTTCGATGGTTTCCGCTATCTGTGGGCACGCCAGCCGTTGTTCTGGCTGGTGCTGTACTTCGCAGTGATCAACCTGCTGGCGGCAGGGCTGGCGGCGATCCAACTGCCCTACTTCATGGCGCGCACGGGCAGCGAGGCAACCACCGGGCTGCTGAGCAGCGTGATTAACGTTGGCGCGCTGGCGGGCGGGATTATCATGAGCATCTGGGGTGGCACACGCCCGCGCATTCACACGGTGATGATCGGCGTGATGGTCGCGGCGGTGTTCCTGGTCGGGCTGGGCATGGCGCAGCAGGCGCTGCTGCTGGGGCTGATGGCGTTCCTGTTCATGTTCCCGCTGCCGATGGTCAACGCGGCGATCATGTCGATCATGCAGAACAAGGTCGCGCCGGATGTGCAGGGGCGCGTGTTCGCGGCAATCGGGCAGTTTTCCATGCTGATGATGCCGATTTCGTTCCTGCTGGTCGGTCCGCTGGCGGATACGGTCTTTGAGCCGCTGGTGGGTACGCCGGGCTGGGCGACCGTCGCGCCGCTCGTGGGCGGCAGCTTTGGCGCGGGCATGGGGCTGATGATGGTCATCAGCGGGATCACCATTCTGGTTTTGTCCGCGCTGGTCTACAGCGTGCCCGCCATCCGCCGGGTGGAGGCGAACCTGCCGGACTTTGCGCCCGCCGCAGCGCCGGAGAGCCAGCCGGAGCCGGAGCCGCAGCCGCGCACAGCAACCGGCGAAGTCGCCGCCGTGATCGGCAGTTGAGCAGGATTACACTGTACCGGGGGCAGGCGTGCGGTGGTGCGCCTGCTCGCCCTGCCCGCGCCCGGTCACTCCGCCCCGGCAGGAATGCACAGGCTGAGCGACGTGAGGCAGGAGTCGGGCATGGGGGGACTGCTGCCCGGCGCAGGGACAATTTCGACAGTGCCACCTACACCACCGTAGGCAATTTGTGTGCCGTCTGGCGACCAGTCCAGCGCATAGACAGGTGTCTGCTCCTGAAACGTTTGTAGCAACTGCCCACTGGCAGCATCCCACACTCGAACTGCTCCATCATCGCTGGCAGCCGCAAGACGGGTACCATCTGGACTAAATCTGAGATTGCGGATGATATTGTTAGCCTCTGTTTCGAGGTATTGGATGTTTTCTTCGGTCACCACATTCCAGACACTTACTTCTCCCTCTACGCTGCCAACAGCGAGACAAGCACCATCGGAACTCCAAGCAATCACGTATATAAAATTGCTCAGATTTCTACCTGCAAACAAAACGTAAATTCCTGTTTGCGGATCAGCCAGTGCTATGGAGAAGGCAGTACTCCCTGCCACAGTGCTACCATCAGGTTTCCAGGATATTGAGGCAGATTGACCAAATCCGCTGTCAAGCAACAGTTGTCCAGTCAGAGCATCCCAAATTCTAAAAACACCCATGTTAGTCAAACTGGCAAATTGGCTGCCATCTGGATGCCATGTAAGCGCTCTTACCGCCTCATGTTCCCCGTATTCATCTTGATCTGCTGCTGCATATGGACTGCCTTCCAGGTTGAAAACTGTTTGTTGAGTATTCGTATCAAACAGCATTACGCTTGTGCTTGTTCCTGCCAGCAGCCGATTCGCGTTTATGGGACTCCAGGCTATTGCCTTAGCTGGAGCGGTGCCAGTATGGGCAAATGTAACCTGTTGAGATTGTGCGTTAATAACCTCCACTGTGCCATTCTGGAAACTCCGGGCGATTTGCGCAGGGTTGTTTGGATTCCAGGCTATTGAGAGCAGTGTTTGTGGATCGGGATTGATTTGTGCAGCAGTATCCGGGCTTGCCTGTGCCAATCCTATGGACAGCAAAAGCAGCACAAAGACCATTAGCTGTTTCATTTGTGTTCTCCTACCACTGCTTCTGGGTGAAAATGTTGGTCATTACCGAGTGCATCCAATTAAAGCGCGCATCGCCTGGCAAGCGGTTGTCGTCGCATCCCATTGCAGTAGCGCACGAACGCGGACCACCAGTTTGAAAAATATAAACAGCATTTGCCTCCCAGGTGGTATTCCGAAAACCCTGCCCGTCTCCGGGTAGCTGTGTCTGGGGAACCGTTACATCGCTTGTCCTGCGGTAAACCCAGTTGAGAAACATCTCGGCACCGGCTTCATCAACCTGAGTAGGGGCGAGGCACGCCTCGCCCGGCTTGATGAATTTACGAATAGATTCTTAGCATGACTCTGGCATGCAGCGGTGCGCCCGTCAACCGCCGGTTGCCCTGCGCTGTAGCGGGGCAGGCGTGCGGTGGTGCGTCGCAGCGCAGCGGGCACGTTGCGCGCCTGCGCCTTTGCCGTCACAATGGAGGGCTGGTCATGCACACAGGCAGGAGTCAAACCTCATGGGCTTCTTTCGGGTCTTTTTTCTGATCATTGTTGGCGCGGCGGCGTTCGGTGTGCTGCTTGCCGCTTTTGGGTCGGGCAATCTGGAAGACATTCCGCTGGTGAATTACCTGATCATGGCAGTGCCCGCGCTGATAATCGGGCTTGCCGCCGGGGCATCCCCTACTCCGCGCACGCACAACACCAAGTCGCCTGTGCGCGGCATGTTTGACGGCGGGCTGCTCGCCGGGCTGGCGGCACTGCTGGGCGGCGCAGTGGTAGTCATCATCGGGCTGGCGAACGCGGTGCAGGTGGCGGGTGGTGTGGCGGTGCTGTCCCCCGGCGAAGCGCTGCTGCGCGGGTCGCTGCTGCCCGGCGCTGCCTATCTGACGCTGGGGCTGGTCTTCGGCTTGCTGGGGGCACTGCTGGGGCGTGTGCTGGGCGGCAGGCGCTGATGCTGGCTGCCCGGCGGCGCGGTTGCACGGCAGGTGCGCGGCGGGCTATACTATACCTCTTTACGGCACATACGACAGGCACGGTGGCAGAGCGGATACAGCGCGGGCAAATCCGGTGCTGCGCGACATGCCGCCGTGGCTTTACAGGAACACAGCTATGAGACACCCCCTGCTGCAATCGCTTACCCTGCTGCTCGTGCTGCTGCTTGCCGCCTGTGGGGGCGGCGCCGCATCCACCGAACTCACCCAAACATTCACCTCCGGCGACGGTCGAATGACCCTGCGCCTGCCTGCGGACTGGCTGGCGGCAGATAACCAGCAGGCGACCACAGGAACCACCGTGCTGTTTGCCAACAACCGCGCGGCGCTGGTACTCGCCCCGCAGGATGTCATCAGGGCAGGGCAGGCACGCGGCTCGATCAGCGTGACCACTGCCGGCAACCTGCTGCAAATCCGCGCGGAACAGCTTGCCGGGCAGGAACTGACGCCTGCCAACATCATTCGCGCGTTGTTCGCCCCGGTGATTGAAAATGCCCCCGGCTACCAGATCAGCGAACCGGTGGAGCTGACCTCCGGCGGGCGACCTGCCGCCACTGCCGATTACGGCTCGCGCCTGAGCACGCAGACGATTGTGCAGATTATCACGGTGGTGGATCTTGGCGACAGCCTGTACCTGAGCGTAGCCTTCGACGTGCGCATTGCCGAACGCGAACAACTGGAACCGGTGCTGCGCGCCATTCTCGGCTCGGTGACCTACGACCCGTCGTGAGGGTTTGCTCAGCACTCATACGCTCTTGCGGCGGGGTAGTGCTGGCGCTGACTCGCAGATTGTGGACTGAATGCGGGCAATTCTGATTAGCGTAGGGTTTGGTTAGAACGGTAAAAATGCGGTGAGACTCTAAGCATCTTCGCGTTCAATCGCATGAATCGCTTCGACAGGCTGCCTGCTGCCAATGATGACGTCGAGGATACCCGGCAGGTAGCGATCCATCACCAGCACGTTAGCGTAAACCATCTGGCGAATCATGCGCGTACTGAGCACTGCGCCCTCAACATCAATACTGGTTTTGTAACGCACTTCGCCGTCGGTATAGTCCATCTCGAAGTTGCCGATGATCAGACCGTAATTGGCGCGGGTGATAAATTCCGCGATTGCCTGACGGCGGTCTTCCGGCACTTTGCTGGGGCACACGGAATAGAACACGACCTGTTGCTGCACCTCGCGCGCCTGTGCGTAACACACCCAACGCCCGTTGCTGCCGCTGAAGTCCACATTCAACACGGACATGCCCGGCACCCAGGTGAAGTCCCAGTCATCTTCTTCAAAAAATTCAATCAGGGTGTTGAAAATCTGGTTCATGTTCACAACCGTAAAGCGCCCGACGGTCGTCAGGCGCTCCTCTGCGGCTCCGGGAGCAATCAGCGTGCCCTGTGACTGCCACGATCATTATCGCGGTTTACTGCTGGGTCTTCAGCTTCGCTCACTGCACGGACAATGCCCGTCGTGGGACCGTCGTCCAGCACATTCCACCCCTCAGGCAGGGTCGTGGGGCGGGTTTGTTCTGCCTGGGTGGCAGTGGTTTCGCCCGTGATCAGTTTTGTACTCATCCCGCTGCCGGGTGCGCCAGTTTTCCGGCGTCTGGTGCGTTTGTCGGGCATATTCCGTAGTCTCCGTTTACGCATGATTCAAACCCATTGTAACCGGAATAGCCGTTTTCGAGAATAAGCTGGGGGTAAGAAAATCCGAACACGGCAGGCAGTGTCAGCCCACCGCGCCCAACCGCAGCACGTCCAGCGGCAGTTGGTTCAACGCTGCCGGGGCATAATAGAGTACCAACTGCTTGTCAACCGGGATGTCGTAGGGGCTAAACGCCGGACCAGACAGCACAAAAAACTGCTGAATCAGATTCAGCGTGCGCGCATCGTCCGGCGCGATGAAAAAGGCATGATCCATCACACGCGGCAGATTTGCCACCACGCTGACCGGCAGCACGTCCGGCGCGTAGACCTGCACCTCCAGCCCATCGGCGAGGAAGCCCAGAATGCCGCGCGCGTAATTCGTGTCAATCGTGTTCGCCACAAAAATATGCACCCGCGTGCCCGGCGGGAACTGCGCCGACCGCAGCAGCGCGTCCTGCCCATCATATGCCCAGTAGGAACGAATCTGATGATTGAACATGGCGAGGTGTGCGCCATAGTAGTAATCCAAATGGAGAACGGCAAAAACCGCCAGCAGCGCGGGCACGCCGACCCACGCCATCCGGCGCAGCAGGCGTTCCTGCCCCGGCATAAACACACGCGGCGGCAGCAGCAGCGCAACACCATAGCGCAGCCCGGCGGCGGTGAGCAGCATGACCACCGGAAACACCAGCACAAAGCGGGTGAACAGGCGCGGTTCGGTCAGCAGGCTGTTGCCCAGCGACGTAACCAGCAGCCACAGCGGCAGCAAGAGCGCGGGCTGGCGGGGATGCCACAGCACCAGCCACAACCCGGCAAAAAACAGCGGCACCAGGGGCGGCAGCAGCATCGCTGTGCTGCCCCCGTAATACAGCACGCCGTATTCTGGCGCGTTGATGTAGATGCGGAATGCCCAGCCGAGCCGGTCAAGATACAGGCGCAGTTGTTCCGGGTCGCTGGTCAGCCGTTCCAGCAGTGAGAGCCGCCCGACATCGTCAAAACGCGGCGTCAGAGACAGATTTTGCGCGGTAAGCACGTAATAGACCGGCGCGGCGACCAGCAGCGCCGCCAGCAGCGCCGTGCCTACGCCCCCCCACGACACCGCCTGCCGCCGCCAGACACCGATGACCACCCGCCGCCGCCACGCGACCAGCAGCCAGCCGAGCCAGAGCAGCGCCAGCGGCGGGAACACCAGTTTGCCCGCTTCGTAAAAATACTGGCTGAAGCCCAGCAGCGCGCCGCCCAGCGCAAACGCCCAGCGCTGCTGCGACAACAGCCCTCGTGTGAGAAAGGCGAACGCCAGCACCCCCACCAGCGGGTCGGCAATGTTGTTCATGCCCAGTCGGCTGAGGTGAATGTGTGGCGGAAACACCGCCAGCAGAAATGCCCCCAGCAGCGCGACGCCCTCAGCTTTGCCCTGGCGGGATGTGCCGCTGGCTGTGCTGCCTGCCGCGTTTGGTGGACGCACCGGTGGGTAAACCGGGACGAACAGTTCGCGCGCCAGCAGCCACAGCGCCGGGATGGTCAGTGTGCCAAAGACCACGCTGGCACCGCGCAGCCCGACAAGATCGCGTCCCAGCAGATCCACTGAAAGCGCCTGAAAAAACGAGAAGAATGCCGTAAAGCCGCGCACCAGCGGTTGCAGCACGGGCACACTGGTATCGCCCCAGAAGTAAGAGACTACACTACCAAAGTTCAGCTCATCCACAAACTGCCGCACAGTTTCGCCCAGCCCAGCCGCCCGCAGCACAAACCCCAGCGCGGTAATGCCCGCCAGCAGCAGCAAAATCACCACCCTGTGCCGGAGCCGCGTACGTTTGGTGACACTGCTTTGTACGACTGCATTCTGGCTGTTTTCACGGGGATTATCCGGGTGGCGAAATGCTCCGCCCAGTCCCAGCACAATCAGCAGGGTTCCGGCGCAGAGCAGCGCCACTTGCAGCACATGGGGCATGTCGCGCAGCGGCGCACCCGGCAGTGCCCACGCGCTCGCCTCTGCCGCCAGCCAGAGCAGCAGCACGCCATAACAAACGGCAAGGGCACTGCGCCGCCGGTGCAGCCGCGCCGGGGTCAGCGGACCTTGAACTGCCTGCGGGAAGAATAGCCGCGTGCGGTCGGTCAGGAACAGCGCCAGCCCCAGCACCAGTCCGCCGAAGAACAGCAGCAGCAGTCCCGGCAACAGGTCGTTTTCGCCGGGGCGCAGCAGGTAAGCGCTGAAGATCAACAGCAGGTATGTCGTTAGCAGGGCAAAGATGCCCAGCGTCGCCAGGGTTTCGTAGCCAACAGAACGCCGCAGGCGCACACTACCGTGATCAATCCATGCGGCAGCGGCACGCCACAGGCGGCGTGGCAGGCGCAGGGCAATCCAGGGGAAACTGCTCAGGCGTTGGCGCAAGGTGACGGTGTCCATTCAGGTGCCTTTGGATGACGGCTTTAGGGCAGGCGCTCGCGGCTATGGCGATCTGCCGGACGGCGGGTGCTGCTTGTGGTGCAGGGTCCTCCGCCTGCTGCATGTTCATTTATAGGCGCTGCGCGGGGGATTGTCAAACGCTACAATTGCCGGGCTGGAATGGCGCAATCCGTCCAGCAATGCGGAGTTTACAGGACGAAGGGATAACAATGAGGACAATCGTGGTGCTGGGACTGCTGCTGGCGCTGGCGCTGGTGGGCTGTGACGCTGTGCTGGACTCCGGGGGCAGCACCGGGGGAACCAGTGCGCGGGTAGCGTTTGTGATTGACGGCGATACGATTGCTGTCGAAATCAACGGTGAGGAAGAGCGTGTGCGCTATATCGGCGTCAATACGCCGGAAGATGACGAGCCGTGTTATTTTGAGGCGCGCGAAGCAAATGCCGCGCTGGTCGAAGGGCGCACGGTGCGGCTGGTGGCGGACGAGGAAGACCTCGATCGCTTTGGACGCATGCTGCGCTATGTCTATGTTGGGGATGTGTTCGTCAATGCACGGCTGGTGGAACAGGGCTGGGCGGAGGTCGTGTCCTACCCGCCTAATACCCTGTATTTTGATCTGCTGCGCAGTCTGGAACGTGAGGCAGCAGCGGACGAATTGGGCTGCCACCCGACTGGAATTTTTGATGACGGCTCGTACACACGCTGAACGATGCGCCGACAAGCCATGCAGGGTTGCCAGCCTGTTTACTGCCATAGTCGCCAGTGTATTGTGTACGGGAGGGTCTGGCGTCAGCCGCCCTCCCCTACGGATAAAACAGGGGTATTCGGTTGAACCTGCCGCGTGGTCTACCAGACGCCGGGCAGCAGCCGGTAGCGGGTCTGCTGCGTGTACTCACGGTAGCCGGGCAGTTCTGCCTGCAAGGTACGATCTTCCAATGCCGTGCGCACAATGAACAACACGACTGCCGCAAGCGCCGGCAGCAGCCCGACCCATGCACCAACACTCAGCGGAACACTGATGAAGCTGAGCACCAGCGCGCTGTAACCAGGGTGACGCATCAGCCGGTAGGGACCCCAGTTGATGACCTTGTGCCCGCGTTGTTCCTGAATGCGCACAGTGCCTTCAAAGTTGCGGTTGACTGCCATTGACCAGGTCAGCAGCACAAAATGTAGCAGCAGCAGGACAATGCCAGTCACATTAATCACGGGCGACACGGGCACAGACCAGCCATAGCGGTAGTCCAGCCCGGCGACAAACGGGATGACCAGCAGCAGGACGAAATAGAACGCCAGGATGATCCAGTCCCAACTCTTGGTGCCGCTCATGTCACGCGCCCGTGCGCCGCGCTGGTTCAGCAAATCCGGGTTCTGGCGTGCCAGCACGGCACTCAGGGCGATCCAACCGAACAGGGTGGCGATGCTGTAAACCCAGCCCCAGCCCCAATCGAACGTGTTCGCGCCGAGAAATAATGGCACGGTCACCATGACCACCAGAAACATCTGGCGGGCAATCGCGTTGTAGCCATACTTGGTCAGC
The DNA here is from genome assembly GCA_034435675.1 of Anaerolineae bacterium. GTDB lineage: Bacteria > Chloroflexota > Anaerolineae > Aggregatilineales > Phototrophicaceae > DAOTWP01. Next base: position 602 of record DAOTWP010000244.1, on the reverse strand, counting down.
CGCGTAGGCTGAGTCGTTGTAGATTGTGTTGTGGTAGCCATTGCATTACTCCGTGTGTGTAAAATCACCCCCAACAACCCAATTCTAGTCCTCTGTTTTGCGTCGTGCGCCCCCCAGAATCAGGGGTTGTGAATTGCTTCACGGATCTGAAAAACAAACACCCCGAACGCAATGTTCGAGGTGTGGGCTGCTAATGCTCAGTTCCGTGCTCGCTGAGCCTATGTCTAAAACTGCCACGAAGGTACCAGCCGGGGCAGGTCTGCCCTACCCCGGCGGGCACTACTCGTCTCAGGTTCAGCCGCCTTCACCCTCGCCGGGTGCTGCGGCGGGCGCTGCATCAGCGGGTGCTTCTGCTGGTGCAGGGTCGCCGTTAGGCGTCGCGTCACAGGCATCGGGCGTGCCGTCGCTGTCAGTGTCCACATGGTCCGGTCCTGCCGGGCAGATGTCCGCATCGTTGGGCACGCCGTCGCTGTCGTCATCGGCGGGCGGCGGCTCCACGATTGCTGGGGCTGCCAGCACCGGTGTATCCAGGATGGTGATGGTGAACGTCGCGCTGGCGGTGGCAAAGCCTTCGCCGGGGATGTCCACCTGGATCGTCAGCG
>DAOTWP010000243.1:0-12313 GCA_034435675.1 Anaerolineae bacterium | reverse complement strand
TGCGGTCTGCCGATGCCGTGCCCCTCGTCGTCAAACGCCAGCAGTTCGTATTCCACCCCGGCGTCTTGCAGCGCTCTGGTCACGGCGCGCACATTCTCCGGCGTGACGTTAGGATCCTGCATGCCCTGCACAATCATCAGCCTGCCTTTGATCTGATCCACAAAATACAGCGGTGAGCGTTCGCGGTATTTTTCCGGCACTTCGTCCGGCGTGCCGCCGAGCATTTCCGCGCTGTAGGGGCGCAGGTCGGGGCGGGTGGTCTGGTAATCCACGACGAGATCGGTCATGCCGCAGATGGGCGCGGACGCTGCCAGTACCTCTGGCGGAAAGCGCGTGATGGCGCACCACGACGAGTAACCGCCGTAGGATGTGCCGGTGATGCCCACTTTGCCGGGCTGGGCGATCCCGGCGGCGAGCAGCGCTTCGATGCCGCTGCGGATGTCGTCCTGCTCTCTGCCGCCCCAGCCATCCACCTTGATCGCCTCGCGGAATGCCATGCTGAAGCCGGTGCTGCCGCGATAATTCGGGTCGAGTACGTTGAAGCCTGCGCGCACGAGGTACTGAATCTGGTTGTTGATCGCGTCGGCACTGTGCCAGGTTGGTCCGCCGTGTACATAGACCACTGTGCCGCGTGCTGTGCCTGCCGCGCGGTACAGCCAGCCCTGAATCGCCAACCCATCCACCGACTGCCAGCGGAAATCCTCAGCGGCGGCGAAGTCCTGCGGGGTCAGCGCGGTGTGTTCCCACACACGCGACAGGCTGACGAACTGCTCTGGCTGGAGCTTGTGCAGGTTGACGCGCACGATGTCGTGCGGCTGGCGCGAGCTGTAATGCAGCGCGATCCACTCGCCGCCGGTCTCATCATAAGGGGCGAGCAGGCGCAGCGTGCCGGGAACCGCCGCGAGGGTCGTTTCCTGCCCGGTGTCGGGGTGCAGCAGCGAACAACGCTGGCGGGCGTCACGGGTTTCGACCAGCACAATTGACTCGCTGTGTTCGGGCACAACCGCCTGCTCGATATTGCGCGCCGGGTCCTCCAGCAGCCAGCGCACAGCATTCGGCGCAGCACCCAGCGTCCAGACTCCAATACGGCGGTGGGTGGGGGTTTCTGTCTGCACCAGCACGCGCGCGCTGTCCGGGAACCACGAGGCGAAGGTTTTGACTTCCGCGCCGAAGTTGAGGATTTCGCGATCCTGCGCGCCGTTGATGTCCACCAGCCAGATTTGCCGCCCCGCCGGGTGCAGGTCAGTGCGGGTATACAGCACCCATGCGCCGTCCGGGCTGAGATCAGGGAAAATCCAGCCGCCGCGTTCCGGTTTTGCCAGTGCGCGCCGTTCGCCGCTGTGCAGGTCGTGGCGGTAAATCCATGTCGGTTCAATCTCTTTGTCTGCCGCCGCATCATAATTCGCGCCGTAGACCAGCCACGCGCCATTGGGATGAAGCTGTCCCCCACGCAGGAAGTAGGGCGGGTTTGCCTCGGTCAGCGGCTGCATTACACCGGGCGCGTCCAGTGTGACACGAAAGAGCTGGTCACGTTCGTTGCCGGCGGTGTCCTGCGAGACCAGCACGGCGCGGCTGTCTGGTGTCCAGCTAACCAGGATCGTGTCTTCCGGCGTGTCCGTCAGGCGCATGGGCGGGGCGCTGGCGTCTGTCGGGGCGGCGTAGACTTCGGCGGTGGGCGCAGCGTGAAACCAGGTCCACGCGACCCATTTGCCATCGGGTGAAACCTGTCCACGCCAGAGTCCCGGCAGTTCCAGCAGTGCATCCAGATAGTGTTCGAGTGTCAGCGGCATACCAGCACAATCCTTTTCAAAACACAAACCACGCTGCATTACGCGGATGATTATGCCCAAAACATGTCATAAAACACTAGGGCACAAACAGCCTGTCTCTTACAGTAAGTGTAACGATCTTTCATGTGCCGGGAGGTGAGCTATGGCAGCCGAACATCAAGAGCCGATGCAGGTGCTTAAAGGCGCTTCCAGCGAAGTGGTTTTGTATAGTGATGCGCTGGTGATTCGTCCGGTGAATCCATTGATTCAGTTTGAGTCCGAGGTACTGCACACCCAGCGGCGCATTGCGTTGACAGATATAGAGGATGCTGCCATTTTTGAACCGCGCTTTTTGACCTCGACGCATGAAGGCGATTTGCGCAAGCTGATTATCCGCACGGCAGACGAGACGATTACCGTCGTCTACAGCCAGGCACACTGCCCGGAAGCACGCGCCATTCGTGATGCCGTGCGTGCGCTGATCGGCAAAGGCACAGCGGCGCAGACTTTATAGCATCTTTGCGGGGGCACGATGGTCTTGGTGCCCCACCCACAGCAGCTTGTTCCCACGTCAGTTGAGGCGCATTACATGAAACCTGTGCATATCCCTGAGAGCCACCGGGCGCTGCTGAACGGTGCGGGCACTGTAGTGTTGTCTACCCGCATGCCGGACGGTCAACCGCAGGTGACGCCCATCTGGTGCAACCTTGACGGTGACGATATTCTGATCAACACCATGCGCGGTTTCCGCAAAGAACGCAACCTGCGTGCCGACCCGCGCGTGACGCTGCTCAGTTATGAACTGCGCAACCCTTTGCATAATATCGAGGTGCGCGGGCAGGTGATCGAAATGTGCGAAGCAGGCGCGGTTGAGCATCTGGACGAACTCACACGCCTGTACATGCGCAGAACCGACGTGCACTTTTTCGGGGATTGTGTTTCCCCTGAACAGGCGGTGGTGCATATTCCGGTGCGCATCCGCATTCGCCCGTTTCGTGTTCGCGTGGAAGGATAAAGCAGGATGGGCGTTCCAATCCCGGAGAGTCACCGCGATTTGCTGCTGGACGCGCGCTATGCCGTGCTGACCACGCTGATGCCCGATGGGCAGTTACAGTCGAGCATTGTCTGGGCAGATTATGACGGTGAGCATGTGCTGTTGAACACAACCCTGGAGCGCCAGAAGGGGCGCAACATGCGGGCAAATCCGCGTGTGACGCTGTTGGTGATTGACCCTGCCAACGGCAGTCGCTGGCTTGAGGTGCGCGGCAGAGTCGCCGCAATCACGCAGGAAGGTGCGCTGGCACATGCTGACCGGCTGACACGGCAGTATACCGGCAAGGCGCATTTTTACGGCGATGTGTACCCGCCTGAACAGCAAGCGCGCGAGACGCGGGTGATCATCAGGATTGAGCCGCTAAAGGTGTCGCTCGATGCAATCTTCAAATGAGCCAGTCGACCAGCAGCATTGAGAGGATGAAGCAGCGCGATGAGTCGCAGCCCCGCCCCGCATGAAGTCCCACAGCCGTCGGATAGTTATCGTGTGCTGCCTTTTCCCGTTGGGCGTGAGGTGATCATTGACGCGGGGTATCTCAGCGCCAGGCGGCATCTGGTACACGGGCTATTTGAACTGGATGTCACCGGGGCACGGGAATGCATTCACCGCCATCGTGACCAGACCGGAGAGGCGCTGTCCTTCACTGCTTTTTTGACTGTGTGCCTGGCACGGGCAGTGGTAGATCATCCACACCTGAACGCCTATCGCAACTGGCGGCGCCAACTGATTGTGTTTGACGATGTGGATGTGGTGGTGCTGGTAGAGCCGCAGCGCGACGCGGTGGCAGTGCCGCACATTGTTCGCGCCGCGAATCTTAAGACCATTGCCGAGATCAGCGCAGAAATCCGCGCGGTTCAGGCGAACCCGGCGGGCAGTCCCCAGGCAGTTGGGCGGGCAGCGCGGCTGGCGATGCTGCTGCCCCGCTTTGTGCGCCTGCTGCTTTTCCACGCGCTGATGCGTAGACCGCTGGTGCTCAAACGCCGCGCCGGAACGGTCGTGCTGACGGCAGTGGGCATGTTTGGGCAAGGCGGCGGCTGGGGCATTGGCGGTGTTACGCTGCACACGCTGGCACTGCTGGTGGGTGGCATGGCAACTCGTCCTGCCTTTGTGGAAGGGCAAGTTGTGCCGCGCGAATTCCTCGCAGTGACGATGAGCATTGATCACGATGTTGTGGATGGCGCGCCCGCTGCGCGTTTCGCCCGGCGTTTCAGGGAACTGGTCGAAAGCAGCTATGGGCTGCCGCTGGCGCGTTCATCCGCAGATGCTGCGAACACCCCTGCCTGACACGGGCGGAGGACGCCCTATGTGGGCGGCAGCCGGCGCCGGGTTTCTTCCGGGTCTTCTTCATCCAGAATGTCCAGCAGCGGCGCAAAGTGCCCGTTACGCGGCAGCGTTTCCGTTTCCATCTCTGTGTATTCGTCTTCAAAACGCGGCAGTTCGGATTCATACGGCTCGTCACTGAGGACGGGCAGGGTGACGGCGAACACCGTGCCTTTGGGGTGGTTGTCCTCAATCCAGATGCGCCCACCATGCGCTTCTGTGACCAGGCGGCAGAAGGTCAGCCCCAGCCCGGTGCCGCGCCGCGCGCCGCGCCTGCCCTGCACCTGCACGTAGCGGTCAAACAGACTGTGACGGTACTCCGCCGGAATCCCCGGTCCTTGATCTGCCACTTCGATCCGCATAAAGCCCAGCAGCGCGCCGTGTGTGCCCGGCAGGTAGGCGCGAATGATCACGTCGCTTTCCATCGGGGCGTATTTCAGCGCGTTATCCACCAGATTGAGCAGCAGGCGTTCGACCTTATCGGCATCCACCAGCAGCAGCGGCAGTGAGTCGCTGACTTCGGACACCAGTTTGATTTCCATTTCATGCGCGATCGGGCTGAGTTCCACACAGACACTGTCCACCATCGTCGCCAGTTCGGTAGGATCACGATCCAGCGTCAACTGCCCGCTCTCCATTTTGCTGATGTCCAGCAGCGCATCCACCCGGCTGAGCAGCTTGCGGATGGCACGCTGGCTTGCCTCGGTGGTGTCCATCACGGCTTTATAAAATTCTGCGTCTTTGGGCACCAGTTCGCGCAGCAGCTTCAGGCTGGTAGTGACAGCGGTCAGCGGGCTGCGCAGGTCATGCACAATCATGCGCGAAAGATCCTGCCGTGTCTGCTCCAGCTCGGTTTCTTCGGTCTTGTTGTAGAACATCATCAACGCGCCGATTTCTTCACCGTCTTCTGCGCGGACGGGAATAATCTGCCGCTGAATATGCAGGGTGCCGTGTTCGCCTTGCACGGCGAAGTTGACCGGATCACGTTCTGCCAGCGCGTCCGCCGCGCGCAGATCATCTACCAGCAGGCGCAGATCATCGCCGGAGTCGAAGCCCATCTTTTCCGCGATCTGCGGGTTTGTCAGCAGCAGGTCGTCCACCGACTGTCCCGGCAGCTTGTCCGGGTCAAGACCGATCAGACTGATGCGCGGATTCGCCAGCGCGATATAGCCTCTGGCATCCAGCAGCACCATGCCGTCTTCGATCGCGTCGAGAATGGTTTGCAGCCGGTCACGCGCTTCGGTAATGGCGCTGAACAGGTTCATGTTGTCAATGGCGATGATCGCCTGGCTGGCGATCTGCCCGATGAAGTGTTCGTCTTCCTGCGTGAACGCGCCGATGCTCTCCGCCTCAACCGTAATGACGCCGAGCGTCTCTCTGCCGCGCAGAATCGGCACGGTAAGCTGGGCAGACGTCGCCAGCGCCAGCCCGACATAATCGCTGTCCTTGCGCACATCGTCGCGGCGAATGATCTGCCCGCTCCTGAGCGCGCGCCCGGTAATGCCGGTGCGGGTCAGCGCCGGGTCCCGGAACACCCCTTCGGGGTAGCCCCGCTGCGAGAACACCCTGTATTCCCCGTCGGAGTCTTTAAGCACCACTGCTCCGGCAGCGGCTTTGGTCGCGTCGGTGGCATAGGTCAGCAGCAAATCGCAGATGGTTTGGCGGCTCATGGTGGCGGTCAGCAGTCGCCCAATTGCCGCCAGCGCGTACAACTGCTCCACACGGCGTTCCAGCGCTTCGTCGGTGATGGAGTACAAGCGCGCATTGTTGATTGCCTGCGCCGCCTGGGTCGCAAACGTGCGCATCAGTTCGATCTGTTCGCCGCTGAAGGTTTGCGTGTGGTCATAATAAGCGACCAGAATACCCAGCGCCTTGTCGCCAACGAACAGCGGCAGTTCCACCCATGCGGGTTTCTGTTCGCGCAGCATCAGGTTGAGCACCGGCACTGCCCGGCGGTCGCGCGGCGCATCGTTGACAGCGAGCGGCGGTTGAAGATGCAGCGGTTGTTCGGCGCGCAGGCGGGTCAGCAGCGGGTCGGGCGGGTCTGCCAGAAAAGCATCACTCAGCCCGGCGCTGCGTGCCAGCGCGAGGGCGGCTTCGTTGTCGTCCCAGAACAGGTACAGGGCAACGGCATTGCTGTTGCAGATGATTGACGCCGACGAAATCACGGTGTCGAAAACTTCTTTCGAAGCAAGTGTGCCGGACAGCAGCGCAGTGATGTTGTTCAGCGTGGCAAGCTGTGTTACCCGCTCCGTCTGCTGCTGGTAAAGCTGGGCGTTTTCGATAGCGATGCTGGCGCTGGCGGCGACGATATTCAGCAGGCGCAGGTGATCGCTGGTCAGGCGCTGGCGGGCATCTGGCGCGGTGACGACCATCGCGCCCAGCGTGTGCCCGGATGCCAGCAGCGGCACGCCCAGCCATGAATAGGCGGGGTCCTGCGGCGGTTTGACGCCTAACTTGCGGGCTTCCTGTGCAACGTCCTGACTGATCAGCAGCGGCGAACGGGTGGTCAGCACCCGTTCCAGCAGCGTACCCGCGATGCTGCCATCATCCACCGGGCGGCGTTCGTCTTCGCCCTGGCGGATCACCAGCGGGTAATCGAGGTGTTTTTCCTGGCGGTCATACAGCGCGACCAGAAAATTATTGACATCCAGCAGGTGCGCCACTTGCAGGTAGATCGTTTTGAGCAGCGTGTCGAGGTTGAGCTGTGTGCGCATCGCCTGTGTGACGACGGACAGCGAGCGCATTTCGTTTACCTGCCGCCGCAGTTGGAACTGCGCCAGCCCGGAGCTGTACAAGCCGGTAATCAGCAGCACCAGCCCCAGCAGCAGAATCACAAATGCCAGCGTGGTCACATTGGCATTGTAGAGTTCTGCGCCCAGTACCGCGAAGGGAATCGGCAGCACCAGAATGGAGAAGATGGCGGTGATATTGTCGTGCAGAATCGCGGGGAGGCTTTGCCCGCTGTCGTACATTTCCAGCAGGAAGATCGAGAAGTAGACGGTCAGGTAGACCAGACTGTAAGCGCTGATCAGCACACCCTGCGACCACAGGTTAGCGCGCACAATGCCCTGAAATGGGTCGCTGCTGCCGTTGAGCGTTAGATACATCTGCCCGGCGACAAAAAAGCTCAGTGTGACGCGCGTTACGAGATAAATGGCAGTGCGCAGCCATGTGGAGGGCAGGGCAATACCCCGTAACGCCGCGCGCAGGCGCAGCGCCCCCCAGCCCAGCAGCCCGCCCAGCGCGATAAACCACAGTGACGTGGACGCCAACTGGGGTTCTGCCAGGAACACCAGCACACCGACCAGATGTGCCGGGCTGAGCGCGCCTTCGGACAGCAGCGCGCGGAAATACAGTGCCAGTGCCGTGAAACCCGTTGCCACCAGCATCAGGCTGGCGGTGGTTTGCAGCACCCCCAGATCCGGCAGGTTGGTCAGCAGCACAGTGGCGGTAATTGCCACCAGCAGCCAGGGTGCAAATGTCTTAACCAAGGACCGTTTCATCACTTATGGTTTGCCATCTGGTTACAATCGCTATATTCACTATAGCATTTTCAGGCGGCGGTGAAGCCGATTTGGACTTTATTGTTTGTATTTGCGAACCAAATTGCCTGACCATTTGCCTGACCGGCAGGCATCAGGTCCTACCGCCAGAACGCCACAATGCACCGTAATAGATTTTAACAGAGAATCCATAAGCAGCCGTGAAAATTGTGTGAATTTAGTACGCATCCACAAACACGGCTGAACAAGGGGTTAAACCGCTGTCCAGGTTGACGGATCGCTACCCGGCTGCTGCCGGACAGCCGCCGCGCTGTGTCAGTTTGTAACTGTGTCTGCCAGCGGCAGAGTCAGCGTGATGCAGGCGCCCGACAGCGGGCAGTCGCTTTCGACCCGGATCTGCTCACCGTGCGCTTCGACCACCAGTTTGCAGAAGTACAGCCCCAGACCGCTGCCTTTGGTGCCGCGCTGCACGACACTGCTCGAAATCTGTTTGAAGCGCAGAAACACGCTGGCATGTTCGGCTTCGGGAATACCCGGACCGCTGTCAGCAATCGACACCAGCACTTTTTGCGGGTTTTCGGGATGCTGCCGCGCCAGCACCAGGATATCCCCCCCCGGCGGGGTATAGCGCATGGCGTTATCAATCAGGTTAACCAGCACGCGGCGGATCAGCTCGGCGTCAATTCTGACGACCAGCGGGGTGTCCGGGGTTTCAACCCGCAGGGTGACCGATGCGACTTGCAGCCCCAGTACAAGGGTTTGCACGGCATTGGCGATCACGTCCTGCAAAGCGGCGCTGCTGCGCTGAAGCGGAATACCGGCGACTTCCCAGCGGGCAATGTCCAGCAGGCTGTCCACCTGATTCAGCAGATTATACGCGCCGGTGGTCGAAATATTCAGCAGTGGTTGCAGCGCGATGCGGTCTTCTTCGCTGCTGATATTCTGCTCGACCATGCTCAGCCCACTGATCAGCGCGCCCAGCGGGCTGCGCAGGTCATGCACGACCAGATTGGTAATTTCCTCGCGGTAATCGCTAAGCTGCTTTTGCTCAGTCATGTCGCGCAGCACCAGCAGCCGCCCGATCAGGTTGTTGCGGTTGTCGAACACCGGCGTGCCGATTTCTTCGATGTGCAGTGTGCGGTCATGGCTTTGAAGCGTGTACTCGCGGCGGGTGATGCGCTCTGGTTCGGAACGCAGCAGGCGCGCCAGATTCTCCAGTTCTTCGGTTTCGGTGGTCGAAAGCCCGGAACGCACATGTTGCAGCAGCAGCCCGGCAAAATATTCGCCCCCGCGATCCGCCAGGGCAACGCCCATCAGCCGCTCGGCAGAGGTATTGGCGTCCAGCAGCCGCCCCTCTTTGTCCAGCAGCACCACGCTGTCCCGGTTCGCATCCAGAATCGCGCGCATGCGGCGGTTGTTCGCCAGAATGCGCTCCTGCAGCAGCGCGTTTTCAAGGTGTGCGGTCGCTTGCGCCGCCAGCAGATCAACGACTGCCTGCTCCCGCGGGAGCAGATCACGCGCAGAGCCAAAGCCCACGCACAACACGGCAAACGGCGTACTGCCGCGTTTGATCGGCACTGCCAGCACCAGCGGATACTCCGGGGTTAGCCCATTAAGACCCCCAGCATGCGCAAGGGTTTTGAGGGTTTCGGTTTTGCCGCTGTCCAGCGCGGGCTGGGCGTCCAGCGGGCGCAGGCGGGTGCGCCGGTTGTCGCCGTCGTGGGTCTGCTGCCCGGCAAGCAGGTACATCCGCCGCTTATCGGCATGGTATTCGAACAGTGCCGCATCGGCACCGGGCAGAATGCGCAGGGCGGTGGCGACGATGGCAGAGGCAGTGCTGGCGACGCTGACCTCATCAAACACGCGCAGCGCCAGTTCGCTAAGATGCGTCAGGGCGTCTACCTGATAATGCCGGTCTTCCAGCAGGCGCGCGTTCTGAATGCTGATCATCGCGTGCCCGGCGAGGTTCTTGAGGAAATCCGCCTGTTCTTCGTTAAAAGCGCCCGGTTTACGGCTCTCGACGTTCAGCACGCCAATCACCCGATCCTCGCGGACGAGAGGGACGACAATCGAGGACACCATCGGTTCGCGGGTGACTTCCGGCGGCACATACTGCGGCGCTGCCAGATTATCCGCCAGCAGCACCGTCTGGCGCGTGTCGGCAACCTGCGCGATCACGCCTTCGCTGCGCTGCTGCACGCGGTGATAGCGCAGTCCGCGATCCAGGTCAATGTTGTGCTGCCCGATAATGCGGAAGCGCTGTCCTTCGATCAGCGCGAGTTCGGCAATATCCGCCTCAGTGGCGCGCAGGGCGGCATTCAGCAGATGCGTAATCACCTGCTCAAAGTCCAGTTCGCTGGAGATTTGCAGCGCGATTTGTTCGATCAGCGCCAACTGTTCCAGGCGGCGTTTGAGCGCTTCGCGCGTGGTGGTATAGAGCTGTACGTTATAAAGCTGTGTGGCGATCTGGTTGACGGCAACTTCCAGAAGCTGCCATTCGGTATCGCCAAAGGGGGCAGTCTTTTCGTGCGGGATCAACAGCGCGCCGACAAAGTGGCTGCCGCTGACCATGGGCAGCAGTGCCACCGACTGCGCCTGCTGTTGGCTGAAAAACTGGCGCATCCGCTGCGAATAGCTGCTGGTTTCTGGCAGGATCAGGCGTGGGCGCGGGCTGGGTTGGGTGCGCAGTGTTTCGATTTCGTCCAGCCCGTAAAACGGCTGGGTCTGGTCGTCGTCCGCCAGCAGGGTCAGGGTGTTTTCACCGTTGGGCAGCATGCGCGAATAATAGACCCTGATCTGCTGCGGCTTGTCGGCTTTGCTCAGCCCCAGCCACAGGTCGTTGGCTTCCACCATATGATGCAGGATATTGCTGATGCCCGCCAGCACCACATTGAGGTCGAGGCTGGCGGCAGAAATGCGCGACAGGTACAAAAGCTGCGCCTGTTCGGCAGCATAGTTTTCCAGGGTGCGCAGGAGCTGCGTGTTGTCATAAGCCGCGGTGATCTGGTAGGAGAGCATTTCGAGCAGTTCCAGCTCGACAGCGCGGTAATGGCGCGGCTTGTGGTGAAAGATCATCATCATGCCCGTGATAATGCTGCCAGAGCGCAGCGGGACTTCTGCCAGCGCACGGAAGCCGCCCAACTGGGCGCGGCGCAGCAGCGTTTTCGAGGTAATCTCGCTGACATCCGGCACAATATGCGGTTTTTCTGACCGGCGTGCCTGGTCCAGGGGGATGCTGGCGTATTCGCTGATGTATTCCGGCTTCAGCCCAATAGCGCTCATTAACGTCAGGCGGTCGGGGTGGTCGGGGTCGAGCACATAGATGGCGGCTGCCTGCCCCCGCACGACGCGCATGCCGGTGTTTGCCGCTGAATTCAGTGCTGCCTCACTGTCCAGATTAAAGACGACATCCTGCGCCGCCTGATTGATGGTGGACAGCCCTTCCACAAGCTGCGTAATCAGGTCGAACTGGCGGGCATTGCGCAGCGCGATTCCAGCCTGATTGGCGACCAGCTCCACCAGATGCAGCACTTCAGGGGTGTAGACGTTTTCCGAAATACTATTCAATAGACCGATAATACCAAGCGGCTGATTATCCACCAGCAGCGGCACACCCAGATATGCCTTGAAGCTGATCCCTTCCGGCGCAATGTCGTTGAACTGCCCGTCGCTGTTGACCAGTGCGTGCGGGTGGCGTCCACGCAGAATTTGCGTCATCAGGTATTGTGCCTGCTGCTCATTCTGCGGCTGCCACTGCTGCGCGCTGCCATTGTACAGCGCCAGCCGGTATTCCAGGGCACTGTATTCGTCATCATACAGCGCCACATAGTAGGCGGAAACCGGTGCAATGCGCCGCACCTCGTGATAAATGCTCAGCAGCAGGTCATCCAGCCGCAGGGTTTGGGTCAGGCTGCGGTTGAGGGTGTTGAGCATGGTCAGTTCGCGCACGCGCCGAGTGAGCTGGTCCTGAATGATGCGCACCTGCCGTGTGCGAATGGCTTGCACGGCAACCAGCACCATCAGCACGCTGAAGCCAAAAATGCCCAACTGATGCAGGGTAGTGGCGAGTACCGGGGTGAGCAGCAGCAGCAGCAGTTCGAGCACTATCCGGCGCAAGCTGCTCAGCGGGGTGTCTGTGGGCAGCCCGCCGCAAAGCCAGTAACCGAGCATCTGCGTCATCAGCAGTGTCGACAGCAGCGCGGCTGCCAGCGGGGGGACCTGTTCCAGCGCCAGTTGTTGCAGCGGCAGCGGTGCCCCCAGCGCGATATACAGCCCCGCCCCGACGAGCATAGCGTTGCCATTGATTGCCAGCCGTGCCAGTGCGCCGTAGAGCACGGTGATTGGCGAAGATTGTTTGCGCCGCCAGCGAACCAGTGCGACAGCGACGCTTTCCAGCACCAGCAGCAGCAGCGCGAGTGGCAGCCCCAGCGCCAGCCATGCCGCCGCCAGCGCCAGATTGATATAACCCGCCCACGAACCGTTTTCAGGATCCCCTGCCAGCCAGTCAGCAATGATCAGCACGAGCAAGCATGCCAATAGCGCGAGCAGTGCCACACCGCTTGATAGGAGTGGCAGGCTGTAGACCAACAAAGCGGCGGCGGTGGTGAGGGGAGCGCCTGCCAGCAGCGCGGAGCGTATCAAACGTACAGAGGATGAGTGCATCA
>DAOTWP010000242.1:0-3278 GCA_034435675.1 Anaerolineae bacterium | reverse complement strand
TCTTGTCAGTGTACTAAGTACAACCACAGAAATCTCGCGGGATTATTTTCCGTAGGGGCAGGTCTCAGACCTGCCCCTACATCCGACATTTTCAATTTGGTTGTACTAGGCGGCGGCACAGGGGGCGGGTGTCCCCGGCAGGATGCCCCCTGCCCCCATCTGTGCCCACCCTCGGTTTCTGGTGGGAAGCGCGTTACACTGTTCGTGTCCCTGCGCTGGCATATGGCGGGGATACCCGGTGCGGCAGTGCTGCTCATAAGGAACTGACCCTTGATTGATATTCTCGAACTGGCGCGGATTAACCTGCTCTCGCCGATGGTGCTGGCGTTTGTGCTGGGCACTGCGGCTGTGCTGCTGCGCGGCGACCTCAAGCTGCCGGGCGAAGTCTACACCCTGCTGTCCATGTATCTGCTCTTCGCGATCGGGCTGAAGGGTGGCTTTGAACTGGCGCGTTCTCCGCTGCAAAATGTGCTGCTGCCCGCACTGGTTACGGTGCTGCTCGGTGTGGGCATTCCGCTGTGGTCATATGTGATCCTGCGGCGCAAGTTTGATATTGCCAATGCCGCTGCCATCGCCGCGCATTATGGCTCGGTATCCGCCGTGACATTCAGCGCCAGCATCACGTTTCTGAATACGCTCGGTCAGCCAGTAGAGGGTTTTATGCCCGCGCTGGTGGCGCTGCTGGAAATCCCCGCGATTGGCGTGGCGCTGCTGATTGCCAGCACGCGGCTGAATGGCGGCGGCTCGTGGCGCGTGGCGCTGCACGAGGTGCTGACGGGCAAAAGCATCCTGCTGCTGATCGGCGGTGTGCTGATCGGGCTGATCTCTGGCGATGCGGGCTACCAGCTCGTCGCGCCGTTTTTTGTAGACCTGTTCCCCGGCATGCTGACGCTGTTCATGCTGGATATGGGGTCTACCGCCGGGCGCTACCTGCGCGATCTGCCGCAGGCGGGCTGGTTTCTGGTCGTTTTCGCGCTGGTAATGCCCGTGCTGCACGGCGCGCTGGGGGTGTGGCTGGGCACACTGGCGGGCTTGTCGCTGGGCGGCAGCATGGTCATGGGCACGCTTGCCGCCAGCGCCTCATATATTGCCGCGCCTGCTGCCGTGCGCATTGCGCTGCCCCAGGCGAACCCCAGCTACTACCTGACGGCGGCAATCGCGCTGACCTTTCCGTTTAACCTAACTATCGGGCTGCCGCTGTATTATCAGTTCGCGCTGCTGCTGCATGGGTGACGCCGCGCGCCCGCGCTGCAGAAGGCTGTACAGGTGAATAGAATCGGGGGGTGAAGGAACGTGCCGCGTGCGTGAACAGGAGCGCGCATGGTCAAGAGAATCTATGTCCTGATCGCATTCCTGCTTGGTCTGGTGATTGGCGGGCTTGTGCTTAGTGCCCGACACGCCTATGTCGCAGTCGTTGAACGCGATCAAACGTGGGTCGCAGAGCTTAGAGCGGGAAATACGGCGACCTATTGGCATTGGGCATCGCAGACGCCTGCTACGCCTGATATTACGCTCGCTTTTGAGCAGACGGCGATTGCCCAATTCACCGCTGCACCAGAATTCGCGCCATCCATGACGCCGTTCTATGCCGAAATCATCTACAACAACACGCTGCGAACACAGATGCATCAACCAGTTCCAGGACCAACACATGACCCTGCGGTGCCCACACCAGCCTGCGAAGTCATTGATGATTTCTTCGTGCTTTCAGAGTTTTCTGACCAGGTAGAAAGCACCATTGCTGAGCACGGACTGGTGACATTTGTGGACATTGTGACGTACCGCGTCTGGCATGTTGATGGCAGCTGCGAAACGGCCCAGCCTGTCTTTATGGAGTTCTTAATCTTGCTTGACGTGAGCGCTGAGGATCCTCTGGAGCCAGGCAGGCAAACACGAATCGCTTTCGAAGCGCTAATGGCGCATCTTCCAGCGTATGCCGAGTGGATTACACCGGTTGCTTCAAATATGTACAGCGCCATTCGTTCCTACACTGAGAACGAACTGCTGATTTTCACTACATGGGATATTGTCTTAAGGGCATATAATCAGGGTCTGCCGGACGATGAATTGGTGCCAGCAGTTCGTATCACACCTTTCAGGTACAGGTAGTCATCTGCTGACCGGGACGCGATAGTGCTGCACCCGGCGCTGGAATCAGCAGGAGGTCACTATGCACAAAATGCTCTATGCGCTGCCGGAGACGCTCGTCACCGAACGCCTGACGCTGCGCCCCTACCGGCAGGGCGATGGCGCCGCCTATTTCACGCTGTGCCAGAACAACAAAGCGCACCTGCTGCCGTTTGAGGCGGGCAACCCGGCGCTGTCCGTCAGCACAGCGGACGAGGCGGAAATCCTGGTGCGCGAGCTTGCCGCCGACTGGCACGCGCGCAGCATATTCTTCATGGGTGTATGGCACACGCAGACCGGCGGGCTGGTGGCGCAGGTGGTGCTGTCGGTGGTCAACTGGCATCTGCCGGAATTTGCGCTGGGCTATTTCGTGGACAAAGACCACGAGGGGCACGGCTATGTGACCGAGGCGTGCCGCGCGCTGATCCGCTGGGCGTTTGAGCAGTGGGGCGCCCAGCGGCTGTCCAGCGGCTGCAACGAGCTGAACCTGCGCAGTCGCCGGGTACTGGAACGCTGCGGTTTCGTGCAGGAGGGGCTGCTGCGGCAGACGCACCCGGAACTGCCGCGCGCGGACGGCACACCCAGCGGCGACTGTCTGTTCGGGCTGCTGCGCGAGGAATTCGCCGCGCGGGCATAACGTCGCAATTTCCCAGCCCACACGGGCGCTGCCGATTGCTTGCATTCGACGCCGCTGTTCTGTTATAAATGCGCGCATTAAGAATCACAGCACGCCAGCATGCCAGCATCGCAGAGGACAGTTCCAGCCATGAGCGCGACCCACATTCGGGCAGAGTATGACCACCTGGAAGGGCTTGCACAGCGCTTTACCGAGCGTATGAGCGCAGCCGACGATTATCTGCGTCAGATGTATCTGCATCTGGAAGACCTGCGCGCCGGCGGCTGGATCGGGCAGGGCGCGAACAACTTCTACGCCGAAATGGACGAGCTGGTGCTGCCCGCCATGACGCGGCTGGTCGAAGCGCTGGAAGCGTCCAGCCAGACAGTCAGCACCATCCGCGACGCACTCCAGCAGGCAGAGGACGACGCCGCGAGTCTGTTCGGTGGCGCGGGCGAGACCAATCTGCCGAAGTCGCCTTATCCGTTAATCAACCCGCTGGCAGTCGCAAAAACCTTCTACGATCTGGTCGATT
>DAOTWP010000241.1:0-6576 GCA_034435675.1 Anaerolineae bacterium | reverse complement strand
AAATCACAAAAATCTGGTCGAACACCTGGAAGCAGCCGATCAACCCCAGCGTGACGACAAAGAACGTTGTCGGGCGCAGCAGCGGCACAGTGATCTTGCGGAAAATCTGCCAGCCGGTCGCGCCATCCACCCGCGCCGCCTCGTAAACATGCGAGGGGATGTTTTGCAGCGCCGCGAGGAAGATCACCATCAGCGTGCCGATGGTCGTCCACGTGTTGAGGATCATGATCGTGAACATCGTCGTGCTCGGTCCGCTGATCCAGTCCCACAGCGTCAAGCCCGCCGCGCGTGTCGTCGCCCAATCCCCCACGGTCTGACGATTAATGCCGAACAAGCCCAGCAGGTTGTGAATCACCCCGTTGGAGTCGTTCAGCCAGGTTACCCCGGTATAGTTGGGGAACAGCGCCCCCAGCAGCCCGTTGACCAGCCCGCCGCGCGTGAACATCCACATGAAGATCAGCGAAATCACCACCGATGAGGTGATCGAGGGGAAGTAAAAGACCGTGCGGAACACGCCCTTGCCGCGCAGCCACTTCTGGTTGACCACCACCGCCAGCAGCAGCGCCAGCGCGGTCTGCGCGGGCACAACACCGAGCACATAATAGACGGTGTTCTTCAGCGCCGTGAAAAAGTCGCGCTGGCGGATGCCGTCCTGGAACAGCAGCGCGCTGTAGTTCTCCAGCCCGACACCGCTGTAGGCATTATCCAGCCCGGTGGTGAAGATCGCCGGGTTGGTCACCGTCACCAGTTCGCTCAATTCCGGCGGCACCACCGCAATCATCCCGCGCCGCGCGTTGCTGGCTGCCCCCGGCTCAACTGCCTCTACGGGCACTTCAACGGTGCTTTCTGCCCCCGCCGGAAGGACGACTTCCTGCGTGGTGCGGAACTGCACCGCCGAGTCGCCGCGTGTGCTGACCAGCGTGCCCGCCGGGATCGTCACCGCTGCCGCCGTCTGGTTAGTGAAAACGACGCTGCCGGAGGCACGCGCTTCGGTCTGTGCCAGCGGGGTGATACCGTTCCAATTCGTAAAACTAATGTAGACCGCAAAAATAATCGGTATAACCAGAAACACCAAAAAAATAGACAGCGCCGGAGCCATAAACAGGTAGCCGACCAGGGCATCCTGCCGTTTACGCTGCGACAGTGTGGTGACGGCTTGCCTGCCCTGTGTGGCATGGGAGACTGCTGTGCCAGCCATCGTCTGATCTCCTCTCTGTACCTCGTGGTCTTGCGACAAGGGGGCGTCTGTGCGCCCCCTTGCGTGTTGATGCTAACCGCAGGGCGTCCACGTTTCCGCGCACGCCCCGCCTACGGGTTGTTCCGGCTTACTGCCCCATGATCTCGTCGGCGACGAGGGTCACTTCATCGAGCACATCCTGCGCCAGCAGTTCGCCAGAGAAGGCGCGCTGCAAGCCGGCGTTGAACGCATCGGTAAACGGACCAAAGCCGACGGGAAGCTGCCAGCGGTAGCTGTATTCTGCGCCCGCGACAAACGCGCTCACGTCTTCAGCAGCGAAGCCTGTGCCTTCTGCGCGCGGAATCCAGGTTGCCAGATACGCCTCGGCAGCGCTGGGGCGCGGCGGCATCGGACCAAAGCTGCTCTCTGCCACAAACATTGAGCCTTCATCGCCGGTCAGGTATGCCACCAGCGAGAACGCGGCTTCCTGCTCTGCCGGCGCTGCCGCAGAGGATACGCCGTAGCAGACGGTGAATGCCATGGTCGCGCGCCCGCCATCCGGGTGCATCGGCAGTTCGGCGACACCCCAGTTCAGGTCAGGGTAATTGTCCAGCAGGAACTGAATCGTCCAGTTGCCTTCCATCGCCATCGCGGCGCG
This sequence comes from Anaerolineae bacterium, assembly GCA_034435675.1. Classification (GTDB taxonomy): domain Bacteria; phylum Chloroflexota; class Anaerolineae; order Aggregatilineales; family Phototrophicaceae; genus DAOTWP01. The sequence continues at coordinate 4,741 of DAOTWP010000241.1, read as the reverse complement.
CCCGGTGCCAAATGCCTCGCCACCCCAGCCGGCGTCCACCGTGTCCGGTGTCCCGCCGATGCCGTCAGTCGAGAAGCTGATGTAGTATTCCAGCGCTGCGGCGGCTTCGGGGCTGTTCATGGCAAAGTTGCCGTCAGCATCGAAGATCGCGCCACCCGCCTGATACAGGAACGGCAGCCAGCGTTCGAGGTTGGGCGGGGTCACCAGACCGATCACACCCGCTTCGGCGTCCGTCAGTGCTTCAGCAGCAGCGCGCAGGTCGTCCCAGGTCCAGTCAGCAGTCGGGTATTCCAGCCCGGCGGCGTCGAACAGGTCCTTGTTGTATTGCAGCGCCATCGTCGAGAAGTCTTTCGGCGGGCACCAGAACACGCCGTCGAACGTGAAAATGTCGATCAGCGATTCATAGTAGCCTTCGGGGTCAATCGCGCCTTCTGCCGGGGCAATCACGCCGGCGCTTGCCCAGTCGGGCAGCCTGGAGCTGTCAACATAGAACACTTCGGCATAATCACCGCTGGCGAATGCGGTCTGCATCGTCACGGTGTGATCCGGCGACGGCACGAATTCGACAGTGATATTCGGATTGAGTTCCATGAACTGATCCAGCGCCGCTTGCAGCGCTGCATCTTCCGCCGGGTTGGATGACCAGCCCGCCAATGTGATCTGAACCTGTTCCTGTGCGACCACGGTGCTGCCCAGCGCAAGCACACTCACCAGCAGCAGGAACACAAAGACTAACCGTGTGCGTTTCATACGACTCTTCCTCCAAAAACCGTGCCATTATTTGAGAACTTGACTCGCGGCGGCAGGCAGCACCTCCCTGATCGCCGCGCTGCTTACACGGGGTTGGTGACGCTGAACTGCCGCCTTGCGCCCCGGTAATACACACTGAAGGATACGCTGCGCCAGTGCTCTGGCAGGCGGGCGTCCAGCGCCAGCGTGCCATCGGGCGCGATATGCAGCCCGCAAATGCCAAAGACGAGCGCCTGAAATAGACCGCCGCTGGAAGCCCCGTGAATGCCGTCGCGGACATTGCCCTTGTTGTCACGCAGGTCAATTTCGGCGGCATGCTGGAATTCTTCATAGGCGATGGCGGTCAGCCCCAGCCGTGCGGCAACCCAGGCATGCATTGCCGGGCTGAGCGATGACCCGTGATCTGTGCGCGGATAATACGTGTTCCAGTTGTTGAGCAGCACTTCGCGCGGTGCCAACTGGTCACCCAGCAGCGCCATCAGCGCGACGACATCTGCCTGTTTAATGACCTGGGTCTGAATGCTGCGGGCGTGCCCCAGGATCGCCTGCACGCTGACCGTGCGCGGCTGATAATGTGGCACCGGGATATATTCCAGGTCGAAGAAGCCGGGGAACTGCACATGAATCTGGCGCTCGGCATCAAACGGGATGAACATCTTCTCGCTGATGTCCTGCCACTTGAGCAGGCGTTCCGGCGTCAGCCTGAGCGCCACCGCCAGTCGCGCGGCGTCCTGCGGGTGCTGCTGCTCCAGCCATTCCAGCAGGCGCAGCGCAGTTTGCAGGTGCCACACCACCATGCGGTTGGTGAACACGCTGTTGTCTACATTCTCGTGATACTCGTCCGGTCCAATCTGCTGCGAAAGCTCGTAACGCTGCGCTTCCGCGTTCCATTCCACGCGGCTGCCCCAGAACACGGCGGTGTCCAGCAGCATCTCCGCCCCATGCAAGCGCATGAATTCATCGTCACCACTCCAGCGCCAGTACTGGTCTACGGCATAGGCGATGTCGGTTGAGATGTGCTGCTCGCTGTCGCCAGTCCAGATGCGAATGCGGCTGCCGTCCGGCTGCGGGTCGCTCCACTGCGGCGTGGTTTCCTCGCCAGTGTCGGTGCTTTCCCAGGGATACATCGCGCCTTCATAGCCGTTCGCCTGCGCCTTGTGCCGCGCGCCGGGCAGGTTGTGATAGCGGTACATCAGCAGGTTACGCGCCAGCTTCGGCTGGGTCAGTGTCAGCGTGGGCAGGATAAACAGTTCGGTATCCCAAAAGACGTGCCCCTTGTAGCCAAAGCCGGAGAGCGTTTTTGCGCCCACGCTGACGCGCTCATCATGACGCGGCGCGGCGATCAGCACGTGATAGAGCACAAAACGCACAGCCAGCTGCATGGCGTCATCGCCGACAATCTGCGCGTCGCTGTCTGCCCACACAGCAGCCCACTGCGCGGCGTGCGCGGCGTAAAGTGCCTCGTACCCGGCGGCGGCGGCGATCTGTGCCTTTATGCGGGCGGCGTCCAGCGGCGCGGTCTGCTGGCATTCGGGGTCGCGGCTGGTGTAAATGGCGGTGATTTTCTCGAAGGTGACGGCTTGTTCCGGCGCAAGCGTGACACGCGCGGAGGTGCCGGGGCGCAGTCCGTTTACGGCGGACAGCACCGGCTGGGCACTGTTCAGCACAGACGCGATACCGATCACATAGCCAGATTGTGCGGTGGTCGCCTGCACGCCGAGCAGCGCGCCGTCTGCCACAAGCTGCATGTCAGGCAGAAAATGGCGCACAACCTGCCCATTGCCCTGGGGGTTGCCCACATCGGCATTAAGCGCGCTTTCGATTTCGATCTGCGCGGTGCGATCCACACCAGTAATCCGCACCCGCTGCACCATGACATGCTGGTCATGCAGGCTGGCAAAACGCTCAACGACGACGCGCACCACACTGCCCGACTCGGCACGGAACAGCACCTCGCGGCGCAGCAGCGCGGTGTCCATGTGCAGCACGCGGCGGTAGCCCAGCAGCGCGCCATTTGGCGGACGCAGGTCGGTTTCGTTCTGGTTGATCATGCGCAGCGGCGTGCCGTCTACTGTGATAGTGAAATCAAGCCAGTTGGGCGCGTTGACCAGTTCCGGCACGAGGGTGTTGGGCGCATGGTCAAAAACCCCGTGAATCAGTGTAGCAGGGATGTCACCAGGGCAGCCTTCTTCAAACGTCCCTCGTGTACCCAGATAGCCGTTGCCGATGGTGAAGATCGTTTCGTAGTAGTTGAGCCGTTCCGGGTGGAACGGGAATTCGTCTATTTGCCACAAACGCGACATGTCAATTTGCCTAAACCGCGTGAAAGCCATATAACAAAACGAATGACTTAAACGTTTAAGTCAACGACTGTAGCGCGTTTTCCAAATTGCGCAAGAGGTTTCTTATCAAAATCTCATAATCCAACGGACGTCTGTCACGCCGTTGACTTCCTGTTACACCATCAAACCGGAATGCAACCAATCTGGAACTACCTTCTATGCACATATGTTCTGTAGCTGTGATATTATCAGCTTACGCGGCTCGCGGTCTTTGCTGGCGGTCTTTGCGTGGCTGCTGGCAGGGCGCGAACGGCTGCCACGCACGCTACATGGTCGAGTCGAAGTCTCAGGAACAGGTGTGGCACATGACTCAAGAGGAACTTGAACCCGCAGCGGTGCAGATCACCGAAGCGGTCTATCGCTTTATCTGCGAAACCCTTGCAGCGCGTGGTTATCCGCCTTCCCAGCGCGAGATTGCCAGCGCGGTGTTCATTTCTGCTGGCAGCGTGGTGCGTCATCTGGACCGGTTGGAAATGTGGGGGCGGATTACGCGCGATGCAGGCAAGGCGCGCAGCATCCGGCTGGTGAGCACGCCGCCGAAAGTATAGCCGACAGCGCAGCCTGTTCCCCCCCACTGCCGCTTGCTTCCGCCGCCGCCTGCGCTATAGTTCAGGCAAACCGCTGGCAGCAAGGATACTCCTGATGAAACCACCCACGATCCCACTTGAAAAAATTACCGCCCTGACCCCCGTTTACCGCCTTGTAGTGCCCCAAGAATACGAGGATTACAACGGGCATATGAATATCCGCTGGTATCTGGGCATCTTCGACGATGCCGGGCTGGAACTGTACGCCGAGCTGGGGCTGCTGCCGGACGCGCTGCTGGCACGCGGCTGCACGACGTTTGACCTTGAACACCACCTGCACTATCTGGACGAGGTGCTGGTGGGCGACCAGATTGCCGTCTATGTGCGCATGGTCGGGCGTTCTGCCAAACGCATGCACTACACCATGCTGCTGGTTAACGAAACGCGCGGGCGGCTGGCGTCAATTTTCGAGTGCATCAACACCTTTGTGGACCTGCACACGCGCCGCACCACGCCCTACCCCGATGACATTGCCGCGAAGCTGGATGCGCTGCTGCAAGCGCAGCAGGGACTCGACTGGTCAGCGCCGGTCTGCGGGGTAATGAACGCTTAGTGGCTAAGCAGCTATCCGTAAACGTAAACAAGGGGATGATGCAGGTTTCCAAAATAATCCGGCGTTTGGGCGGACGGCTTCGCTCAGCGGGCGCAGGCGAACTAAGTCCGCACCCTGCACAACCTACGGTTCGTAGGGCAGGACTCAGTAGGGGAGGACTAAGCGCAGCGCATGTCCGCCCTTGTTCGCCGGATTTAATCGTTAAAGCGCACAATCGCCTTGTTCAGGAAAACCGGTTTATGGATAGGTTCTAAGCACACTAACAAGGTCAAGTTGACTGCTCCGGTCCAGCCCTCGCCCCTCAGTCCCCCGCTCCTGGTGCCGAAGGTACGGTCGGGAGCGGGGTTGGGGATGAGGGCTGGACAAAGGCATCGGGTGTCATGCTCGTCTTGTCGCTGTACTAGTACAACCAAATTGAAAATGTCGGATGTAGGGGCAGGTCTGAGACCTGCCCCTACGGAAAATAATCCCGCGAGATTTCTGTGGTTGTACTTAGTACACTGACAAGA
>DAOTWP010000240.1:0-9475 GCA_034435675.1 Anaerolineae bacterium | reverse complement strand
ACCACCCCGATAAACCTGCGGGTGTCGCTGGCACAGGAATTTCGCACACTGGCAGCGCTGCGTCATCCGCACATTGTCAGCGTGCTGGATTACGGCTTTGACGCTGCCCGCCAGCCGTTTATTGCCATGGAACTGCTGCACGATGCGCAGACCTTTGTGGATTACCTGCGCGGGCGTCCCCGCGGCAGGCAGTTAGCGCTGCTGGAACAACTGCTGCAAGCGCTGCTGTACCTGCACCGGCACGGCATTCTGCACCGCGACCTGAAGCCGGAGAATGTGCTGGTGGTCAACGACAGTGTCAAGCTGCTCGACTTCGGGCTGGCAGCGCCACGGGTGAAGCTGCCCGATGCGGGCGAACAAATTGCCGGGACACTGGTGTATATGGCGCCGGAACTGCTCATGGGCAGCGCCGCGAGCGAATCGTCCGACCTGTACGCGGTAGGCATCATGCTCTACCAGGTGTTCGCCGGGAAATACCCGTTCCGCACCAACCCGATCAACACGCTGATTGCCGACACGCTGAATGCCCAGCCCGACACCGACCGCCTGCCGGTTGAACCGGAACTGCGCAGCATCATCGCGCGCCTGCTGCACAAATCGCGGTTGGAACGCTATACACAGGTTGAGCCGCTGCTGCATGATCTGGCGCGGCTGACGGGCAGCAGCACCCAGGAAGCGCCTGCCGTGCGCGACAGCCTGCTAAAAGCCGCCCCGTTTGTCGGGCGGCAGGCAGAACTTGAACTGTTGACCCGCGCGCTCTTCGACGCCGCCGCAGGCAAAGGCTCCGGATGGCTGGTGACAGGCGAAAGCGGTATCGGCAAATCGCGCCTGCTGGAAGAAGTGCGCCATCATGCACTGGTGCAGGGCTTTCTGGTGTTGACTGGACAGAGCAAAGCTGACAGCGGCGATCACTATAACGGCATGATCAGCGTGCTGCCGCCGCTGATTCTCGCCAGCGAACTGCAACCGCTCGACGCCAGCGTGCTCAAGGCGCTGGTGCCGGAAATTGACCGGCTCGTCGGCTATCCCGTGCCGCCCGCGCCAGCGCTGGAACCGGAACTGACCGACGTGCGGCTGCTGACTACAATCAAGGAGTTGTTCACCCGGCAGGAACAGCCCGTACTGCTGCTGCTGGAAGACCTGCACTGGGCGAACGCCTGCCTGCCCACCCTGCGCGAACTGTACAGTCTTGCGCCGCAGCACCCGCTGATGATTGTTGGCAGTTACCGCAGTGACGAAGCGCCCTATCTGTATGGCAAACTGCCCATCGGTGTACGGCTGCTCGAACTCAACCGGCTGGAGCCGAGCGAAATTGAACTGCTCAGTGTGGCGATGCTGGGCGAAAACGGACGCAGCCCGGAACTGCTGCGCCTGCTGGAAAGCCACACCGAAGGCAATGTCTTTTTTATCGTTGACCTGCTGAACACGCTGGCAGAAGACAGCGGCAGCCTTGCCAGTATCGGGCGCAGCAGCCTGCCGCCGAACATCCTCTCGCGCGGGGTGCTGGCACTGACCCGGCGCCGACTGCGGCGTGTACCAGAAAGCTTTCACGAACTGGTGCAGGTGGCGGCGGTGATCGGGCGCGAGATTGACCTCGATCTGCTGCAACGGATTGCCCCACAGCTTGATCTTGATGACTGGTTGTTCGCCTGTGCCGACGCCGTTCTGCTGGAAATCGTCGGGGGAAAATGGCGCTTTAGCCACGACAAAATCCGCGAGGGCGTTTTGCTGGGGCTGGAGGCGCAGCAGCTTAGCCGCATGCACCGCGCAGTAGCAGAGGCGCTGGAAACCGCTGCCAAAGACCTGACCCCGCTGGCGGCAGCGCTGGCACGGCACTGGCACGCCGCTAGCGAGGAAAACAAGGCGCTGCACTACTCGCTGCTGGAAGCTGAACGCCTGCTGAACAGCGGCAACCACCTGGATGCGGTGCCCTTGCTCGAAACCGCTGGCACGCGCCTGCCAGAAGTGCAGCTTGCCCGCGATCAGCACATCCGCTTTCATCTGCTGGCGGGCAGAACACACGAAATGGCGGCAGATTACCCCCGCGCACAGGCGCATTATGAACAGGCGCAGGGGCTGGCACACCAGCAAAACGACACGCTGCTCGAAAGCGATGCGCTGCTGGGGCTGGCGCGGCTGCAAATTGTTACGGGGGCATTTGATATCGCCGAAAACACGGTGATGCTGGCGCTGGGACACTATGAGCAGGCACAGCAGCAGAAACGCATGGTGGAAGCACTGCATCAACTGGGCAACATTGCGCAGTTCCGCCGGCATGATGCTGTCGCGCGGTCTTTCTACCAGCGCGCGCTGGACATCGCCGAGCAGCACGGCACGCCTAATCAAATCGCCGTGCTGCTCAAAGACACTGTCCGCTCCCTGATTTATGAAGTTACTGATTTTGAGCCGTTGTTTGCCATGACTCAGCGTGCGCGCGCGCTCTACGAGTCGCTGGGCAGTGAGCGCGGGGTCGCCATGTGCATCAATCTGCTGGAAACTATCGCATCCCGTCAGCAGCAGCACGACCTCGCGCTTGAATATGCACACGAGGCGCTGGCGATTTCCGAGCGCATCGGGTCAATTTCTACCAGCGCAATCCTGCTGGGCAACATCGGCTATACCTATGCGCAGCAGGGCAAACTGCGTGAGAGTGTTGAATACTTCGAGCGCAGCCTGGCGCTGACGCGCAGGATTAACAATCGTTCCAGTACTGCGAACCGGTTGGGGGCAGTGGCACAGGTTTATGTGCTGCTTCAGGATTGGGAAACCGCCCGCGAGCGTGTCTATGCCTGGCTGACCGAGGCGCTGGCGATCAACAGCCTGCGTCAACTGCTGCACGGCTTGTATGGCTGGGCGGACATCGCCACGCATGACGGCGATTATACGCTGGCAGCGGAACTGGTCGGTACGCTGGAACAGTATGCGCTGCCGCAGCACCGTGACCCTGCCGAACTGGCGCGTCTGCGCACGTCGCTGGCGGCGGTTATGCGCGCGTCGGCGCTGGCGGCGGCAGTCGAACGGGGCAAACAGCGCCCGCTTGAAGCAACCGCTGCGCTGCTGCTGGCGCGGGTGGCGCAGCATACAACCGCTGCTCCCTGACAGCCCTCTGCGCGAATTGGGCGCGGTGGATAGGCTGCCTGCCACTGCTGCCCGGTGCTACAATGGGGGCATGGAGCATATTTATTTGAGGAGCATTCTTTGATGGAAACCCACGACACCCGCACCGCTTACCTCGCCGAGCAGCTCAACGACCTGCGCGAACAGGGCTTGTTCAATACCATCCGCACGATTGACAGCCCGATGGATGGGCATATCACCGTAGATGGCAAGCGTGTGCTGAACTTCTGCGCCAACAATTATCTGGGACTGGCGAATCACCCGCGCCTGCGCGAAGCCGCCAAACGCGCGATTGACCAGTATGGCATTGGACCCGGCGCAGTGCGCACGATCGCCGGGACGATGGCGCTGCATGTGCAGTTGGAGCAGCGGCTGGCGCAGTTCAAGGGCGCGGAGGCGGTGATTACGCTGCAAAGCGGCTTCACGGCGAATCTGGCGACGATCCCCGCGCTGGTCGGCAAGGGCGATGTGATCTTCAGTGACCGGCTGAACCATGCCAGCATCATTGACGGCTGCCGCCTGAGCGGGGCGAAGATTGTCGCCTATGAACACAACCACGTGGACGACCTGCGCGCGAAGATCGCCGAGACGAGCGACTACGGACGGCGGCTGATCATCAGCGACGGGGTGTTCAGCATGGATGGCGACATCGCGCCGCTGCCGGAACTGGTCGCTGTCGCAAAGGAGCATGACATCCTGCTGATGGTAGACGACGCGCACGGCGAGGGCGTGCTGGGCAAAGGCGGGCGCGGCATTGTGGATCACTTCGGGCTGCACGGGCAGGTGGACATCGAAGTCGGCACGATGAGCAAGGCATTTGGCGTGGTCGGCGGCATTGTGGCGGGCAGGCAGGTGATTATTGACTGGCTGCGGCAGCGCGGGCGACCGTTCCTGTTCAGCAGCGCCATGACGGTGCCGGACGTGGCGGCGTGCCTGGAAGCGGTGGACATGCTGGAAGAGAGCGAAGCCCTGGTGCAGCGGCTGTGGAGCAATGCCGCGGTCTTCAAGCGCGAGATGCAAACGCTCGGCTTCGACATCGGGCACAGCGAAACGCCGATTGTGCCGGTGATGCTGGGCGATGCGCATCTGGCGCGGCAGTTCAGCAAGGCGCTGTTTGACGCCGGCGTGTTCGCAATGGCGATTGGCTTCCCGACGGTGGCAAAGGGCGCGGCGCGCATCCGCGTGATGAACACGGCAGCGCACAGCCAGGACGATCTTGAGCAGGCGCTTGCCGCCTTCGAGACGGTGGGCAAGGCGCTGGGGGTGATTGGGTAAGTACAAGCAAATTGAACATGGCGGATGCAGGGGCTGGTCTAAGACCTGCCCCAACGGAAAACAAGCCCGCGAGATTTTTGTGGTTGTGCTGTAGTGCAATGACAAGATTAAGTTGACTACTCAGATACAGCCCTCGCCCCCTCAGTCCCCCGCTCCCCAACGCCGCTGCGCGGCTGAGCGAGGGGGAGGGAAAATTCCCGGCAATTGGGTTGCTCCCCGCTCCTGGTGCCGAAGGCACGGTCGGGAGAGGGGTTGGGGGTGAGGGCTGGACAAGGGCATCGGGTGTCATGCTCATCTTGTTGGACTAAGTACAACCAAATTGAACATGGCGGATGTAGGGGCAGGTCTGAGACCTGCCCCTACGGAAAATAATCCCGCGAGATTTCTGTGCTTGTACTTGGTAGTGCAAAACCAGACCCAAAAGATTGAGTGTTTTACTCCAGGGGCGAAGCATGTGTCGCCCGTAGAGTCTAGCTGTCCCGTCTGAACCTGTACCCGGCAATTGCATTCCTGCCATAGAACTTGTGCGCCAGGCTGTTGCATCTCCTCCTCTGACCTGTTAAACTCGCCACGTAATATATTGTTATGTTCAACAGCAGGCTTTAACAGCGCTTGTTCAGGAGGAGCACACCCATGTTGAAGGAATTCCGTGAATTTGCCATGCGGGGCAATGTCGTAGACCTTGCCGTCGGTATCATCCTCGGCGCGGCTTTTGGCGCTATCGTGACTTCGCTGGTCAATGATGTAGTCATGCCGCCCATCGGGCTGCTGCTGGGCGGCGTGGATTTCTCCAACCTGTTCATCGCCCTGAGCGTCCCTGCCGGTGTGGATATGGCGACGATCAACACCATCGCGCAGGCGCAGGAGGCAGGCGTCGTCACGCTGAATATCGGGCTGTTCATCAACACGATTATCAACTTCCTGATTGTCGCGTTCGCGGTGTTCCTGCTGGTGCGCACGATGAACAACGCCATGAAGCGCATGTCCCGGAAAGAAGAAGCGGCTCCCGCTGCCCCTGCCGAACCGACCACTGAAGAAAAACTGGTCGAGGCGATTAACAAACTGAATATCACACTGGACAAGCTGGGCAAATAACCCCCACCGCATGAATCAAAACCGGGGGCGCTGGCAGCCTGGATCCAGACTGTCGCGTCCCCGGTTGTATGTCAGGCAGCCGCCCTCAGCAGGCGGTCAAAACCCTTACGGGCAGTCTGCCGGGCAGGTGAAGGGGTCTTCGATCACCGGATAAGACTCGCAGACTCCGTTGCAGTTGCAGTTGGGTCCGGGTATACATACCACCGCCGTAGATACCGGCTGATCCGGCGGGCGCGAACCGCGCAGAATCGTAACCCGGCTGCTGGTACACGCCACCCTGTCGCCAGCAAGCGCCTGCACCTCCCACGAATAACTGAACCCCTGTCCATCGGTCACATTCCCGGTGAGCGACGTTTCCGCCCCCGCGGTTTCATAGCTGTGTACCAGTGCGCCGGTCTCGTCGTAGATCAGCACACGGTAGCGGGTTGCCCCTGGCGCGGGATCCCAGTAGAACGTGTTGGTGCCATAATTCAAGCCATCCAGCGGTGATGTAGCGCGGAAACCAACACAGCTTACGCCGGGGACACTGGATGTGTTGCCACCCTGCCCTGCTGCGCCGGGCGGCGCGCAGATGCCGATGCCGTCGGTCGGCAGGTCCACCAGATAATGCAGCACACTGGCGGGGATGCCTTCCAGCAGCAGCAGTTGCTGGCGCATGTCCTCGGTAATCGGGCGGCAGCCGCGCCAGTCGCCGTTAATCACGCTGGCATCCTGCGGGCGTACCGAGCCGTCGCCGAGCTGGTTGTCCTCGCCGGGTGCGCCAATCGGGGCAATCGCGCTGAAGCCGGTGGGCACAACCAGATTGTTGATCACCGCCTCGCCGTCAATCACCAGAATTTCCATATATGGCAGCCCGTCCTCGCCAATAAACGTGCGCAGCAGCACCGTCGAGCTAATGCGAATGCTGGCTTCGTTGGCGGTCAGGTCAATCGCGTAGCCTTCGGGACTCTGAATCAGCAGGGCGTCCGGTGCCTGTGCGCATTCGGGTGAGCCGATCCCGGTGGTGAAGTAAAACGACTGCATCGGCGAACGGGTTTCTTCGGTGATAACCGGCAGCGCTTCAAGGCTGCCTTCTGGCGCATCAAGCAGTTGGCGCGCAATCCAGCCCGGCTGTTCATCATAGACCACACGCACCCAGGTGCCATCGGCATTCTGCGCGTCCGCTGCCAGTTCCGTGCCGGTATTCACCGCGGCAACCACATTGTTCTGGCGGCTGGGACCGCTGCGGATATTCGAGCGCGTGTTGGTCAGTGCCGGGACGGGGTCTACCGGGACGAAGGCAGCATCCGGCGCGACACCGTTTTCCATCTGCGCATCGCCCACCAGCAGGAAGATCACCCCCTGACCAGGCAGGGTGTTGGGCAGCGTGGCTTCCACATTGAGCAGTGCCACACCCCAGCGATTGGCTTCCAGGTCCAGCGGCGCAGTCTGGATGCTGACCATCTGCGGCAGCGGCACGCGATCAGCAGGCTGGCTGAAAACATCTTCTCCGATATCGGTGTTAAAGGTAGCATCCACCCGGTTGTAGCCATAGCAGGCTTCGTTACGCCCGGTGCCTTCGCAGTTATTGCCCATCTCAGACAGCGCCAGTTCCACCAGCGCGGTGCATTCTCCTCCAGTCTGAGCGATCACACTCCAGACGACAATCAGCGGCAGACAGCAAATTAACACTAAAGCTAAGCGTGAAGGCTTCATCGCTTGACCTCGCAGTCCAATAGGTTAGGCTTATTTTGAGTATAGTGCTTTTCGGGGGCTTTGCGCGGCAGCGTATGTAAAAAACCTGACAAAAGTAGGGGGGCAACAAAAAATCCGGCGGCTGCCGGATCTGCTGTGCCGAGACCCAGACTTGAACTGGGGACACCCGCATTTTCAGTGCGGTGCTCTACCAACTGAGCTATCTCGGCGGGGTAAAGTGTGGCGCATTATAGACCAGCGGCGGGGTGTTGGCAAGTGTCAACTGTGCTGGCACCGGCAGAACGCCCATTGTCCTGCTTTTCCGATTGCGGTAACATTCCGCAGTTTGGCAGCGGCATTTGGCAGCGGCATTGGTGGACAGGTAAACGGCAGGCTATGACACACGCATTGATTACCGGCGGCGCCGGGTTCATCGGCAGCCATCTGGCAGAGTATTTGCTGGAACAAGGGCAGCAGGTGACGATCATTGACGACCTGAGCAGTGGGCGCTTCGTCAATGTCGCCCATCTGGAACAGCGTCCCGGCTTTCGCTATGCCATCGAAGACATTCGTAACATTCATGTGCTGGATCGCCTCGTCAGCGAGTGCGACCTGATTTATCACCTTGCCGCCGCAGTCGGTGTGCAGAAAATTATCAGTGAACCGATTAACACGATTGAAGTCAACGTGGGCGGCACCGAAGTCGTGCTGCGTACCGCGCGGCGCTACCGCAAGAAGGTCATCATCGCCTCTACGTCCGAAGTCTACGGCAAAGGTGTCAAATTCCCGTTTGAGGAAGACGATGACAGCCTGATTGGACCGACGACGCGCCACCGCTGGGCATATTCTACCTCAAAAGCGATAGACGAATTCTTAGCACTGGCGTATCATAAAGAGGTAGGCTTGCCGGTGGTCATCGCGCGGCTGTTCAACACCGTTGGACCGCGCCAGACCGGGCAGTATGGCATGGTGCTGCCGCGCTTTGTGCAGTGGTCACTGCGTGGCGAACCGCTGCGGGTGTATGGTGATGGGCAGCAGCAGCGCTGTTTTTGTAACGTACATGATGTCGTGATTGCCCTGCACCGGCTGGCGCACGACCCGCACGCTGTCGGGGAAGTCTTCAATGTCGGCAGCGCTGAAGAAGTCAGCATCATGGAGCTGGCGGAGCGGGTGCTGGCGCGTACAGGCAGCCATGCCGATGTCGTGCTGGTGCCTTATGAGCAGGCGTATGAGCCGGGGTTTGAGGATTTCCGGCGGCGTGTGCCCAGCATCGCCAAAATTGGGCGACTGATTGGTTGGGAGCCGAAAACGCCACTCAACGAAACCATAGACCAGATCATTTCTTATTATCGGGAGAATGGAAGCAATGGCTGAAATCAATCGCAAAGAGCTGGTGCTGGCACTCATTCAGGCAGGCACTAACCCGCGCCTGGCGGGGGTGGATTTGAGTGCACTGGATATGACACGGCTGGATGTGAGCGGCTCGAATCTGCGTGGGGCGAACATGTCCGGCACCACCCTGCGTGAGACGATCCTGCGCGCCTGCAACATGACTGGCGTGAATCTGCTCACCGCCCAGGCACCCTATGCCGACCTGAACGGCGCTACACTGCATGTCGCCAACATGAGCGGCATGAACCTCAGCGGCGCACGCCTGACCAACGCCAACCTGACCGGCGCGACGCTCAACGGCGCGAATCTGCTGGACGCCGACATGAAGGGCGCAATCGTCAGCGGCGTAAAATTTGACGAGAGCACCGTCTGGCCCGACGGCAAAAAGGGCAGTCGCGGCAACCCGCTGGATTACACTAAATAACAATCTATCCTTAAACCGGGCTGCCCGCACAGAGGTATGATGCAGTTTAACAAAATAAGCCGGAGTATGACGTTTTGGGCGGACATGCAGACGCAGGCGGAATCGCGTCAAGCCGCAACGCCCACGCATGCGCCTCTCGTCCACCCCTACACGCCTGTCGTAAGGTGTGGACTAAAGGCGTCAACCGTCATCTCCGCATTGGCTGACCGTGATCTGGCGCCTGCATGTCCGCCAATCCACGCTGGATTTAAGCGTTAAAGGCGATTGCTCCCCTTGTCCGGGGTGACCGTTTCACCCTCAACGCATCCCGGTAGAAGCGGGTAGACGCACCTTAGCAGGTGCTAACCGCCCATCCCGATTGATGATCAGAAGGGGGCAGCTTGCCGGGCTGCCCATAGGCATCAAGTTAAGCAAAAGCATGTTCCAGCAACTGAAAAGTAGCGGGGCGTGCTTTTCTCTTTTGGATGACACAGCGGCGAAGCGTCGGCAAGATCGAAT
>DAOTWP010000239.1:0-25236 GCA_034435675.1 Anaerolineae bacterium | reverse complement strand
TTTTCCGCGCTGCCTGTCGCGAGATCAACCCGGAAAGTTATGTGTTTGGCGAGATTGTCGATTCGCCGGAGGTGCTGGCGGAGTATATCGGGCGGTTGGACGGTTGTCTCGATTTTCTGGCGGAGGATGCGCTGCGCCGGACTTACGGCTGGGGCAACTGGAGCACGGCAGATTTCGCGCGCTTTGTGGACAGCCATTACAGCTACTTCCCGCCGGAACAATTCCTGATGCCGACCTTCCTCGACAATCACGATATGGATCGTTTCCTGTACATCGTCAAGGGCGACAAGGCAGCGCTGAAGCGGGCAGCAGAGGCACAGTTCCGCCTGCCCGGTCCGCCGGTGATCTATTACGGCACGGAGGTGGGCTTGAGCCAGCCGACCAGCATGGTTGCGGGCGGGGGACTGCATGTCAGCCGTGTGCCGATGCCGTGGGATGAAGCGCAGGATGCCGACCTGCTGGCGTTTTACAAGCGGCTGATTCGGGCACGGCGCGGCGGTCACTAGCGTGGGTTATGCACTTTACGCTTTGAGTTCAGCAGGACTTACGCAATTTCGTTCGCGGACAAGGGGATTAATCCCCTTGTTCAGCAAGACGGTTTATCGATAGGTTCTTAGTTTTTCATGGTCGGATCAGTAACCTTGTGGTGTACTCAGATCCCAAACAACTCCAGGGCGCTTAGACCCAGCTGCACCACCCCGGACGAAGAGGCAATCAGCAGCGAAAAGAACGTCCCCAATCCGAAGGGGGTGGGATTCATCTTTTCCAGCCGACCCTGAAGATCCATCCAGCTTCTTAGCAGATCCATCTGTTCTTTGTCTGCCTGGTTGCGCAGGGCTTCGAACGCCCGGCTGACTTCTGTATTCACAAGTGCGATGTAGTGTGCCTTGAGTTTGCGCGAAATCTTCCCTGTCTCCCAGTAGACCCATAGAAACGACAGCGCCGGATAAAGCGCCAGCACCAGCAGAAACGGAAAAAAGCCGATTCGCTGTGCTTCGCTGTATGGGCTGGTGAGGATCAGTGCCAGCAGCCACAGATAGGCGATGACCATGACCAGTGAGAAATTGTAAAGGTAGTAACGATAGAGCTTTTCGACTACCGGATGTGGCAGGCGATAAAAAGTCGCTGCGGTTGTGGCTGTGGCTTTGGTTTCTCGGATTGGCGCCTCACAAATCAGGTACAGCAGGCGATAGAGTGCCAGTGCCATATACGTGCCGTGTGCGCCAATCCAGACGATGGGGAGCAAAGCAGCATAGCCAACAATCTGGAATCCCGGCTGCTGATAGGGCAACCCGATCCGCATAATCGTCCAGAGCGCTGCCGTCGCAACTGCGGCAGTAATGATGCCTGCCGCGCGGCTGCGCAGGGAAAATATGCCACGCAGTTGTGTCTCTACCCACGAGGTCCCGTCAGATGTCTCCACCTGAATCAACATCTGCACTTCGGTGAGCAGGTCTCGCAGCGGCTGGTACCAGCGCACATAGATCACAATCAACAGCGCCACCCCCAACAGCAGCAAGAACTGCGTCAGGGGATAGCGTGGTTCTCCTGCTGCTCCGACCACCAGTTCCGAAGCGAGGTACGCCAGGATGCCGGCAGCAACCCAGAACAGAATAGGCGAAAGCGAACGCCGCCCACGACTCAACCGCCGGTTGAGGGCGTTTACCACTTGCAGGTAGATCAGATCGGTTTGTGTGGCTGGCATCATTCAGGATATTCCGAGCTAGTCTTCTTCAGATATTGCCAAGCAGCGCTGGAACCATACCAAAGGCGCTCAAGCACTGCCTGATTGCTGGCAAATCCATGTTCTCGACAAAAATGTGATACAGGTCTGCGTCAGTCAGTTGCGGTGTTTCTCCGAACATTTCGCCCATCAGATCACCAAGCTGGATGGCGTTGGCATCGTAACCGGGATCGACTCCACCTGCTTCGGATACAGCCCCCCACTTCAGCGCGCGCTCCAGCGGAAGCCCGATATGCCAGGCAATGAAACCGAAGTGAATATTGCCGGGCATGTCATAGCGCAGCAGCACAGAGCGGCGTCCGTCAGTGCCAAACAGACGCACCCACGTGTTCTGGTTCCCCAGTGCTTCAGGCTCGGCAGCGTTCACCGCGTTCGCCTGCATGACTTCTACGGGGGAGAGAGTCGCAGGGAAAAATTCTGCGAGGAAGAGCTTATAATCCCAGTTGCCGATAACGTCCAATGCCGCCAGCAGTTTCAGCATGTGCCTGAGCTTCGCATTGAGCGCCGCATCCTGAGTGATGTTCCTGTCAATAAATTCAGCACGGATCTGTTGTTCAGCGGGACCAATTTCGTTATAAAATGCCAGCGTCACCAGCACCATTTCCATAAACCAGCTAATCGCTGAGGTCATTGGCTTCAAAAGCTGACTTTCAAGCGCACCTTCTACAGCCGGAACAGGCAGAGCAGGGATCGCTGCCTGCACCAGACTGCGTGCTTCAGTACCCGCGAAGGTTTTGAGTTCGCGCATGGTACTCGCGTTTTTCGTCATCTGCCGGATAAACCAGCTTGTAAACGTATCTTCACCGGGCGGAAGAGGACTGCGTGTCATCAACCTGCGTACCTGATGCATAAGCGGCTCCTCATGCTGTCTGGGCTTGCCTTGACTCTACACCCTAATGTTGGATACTGGCAATCTATGCGCCGCTATAACCTAAAGGCGCAGGAGCGCTGACTGCTTTCCAGTGCCCTCTACCCCGGTGCCATAACAAGCGGTGCAGGCTGTGGCACAGGTGACGTAGTTGTGTGGCTGTCGTTTACGACGTTTTCAGCGTGGCAGCCACGAGGGGTACATGCCGCCGTCGAGTGTCACACGCTGCACATCGCTGCCATCAGCGTGCATCACGTAGACTTCATCATTGCCAGTGAGAAAGCTGTTAAAGGTGATAAAGCCGCCATCCGGGCTGAAATGCGCGCCCCAGACATCGCGGCCGCTGTACAGCACGCTGCCGGTCTCACTGTTGAGATCCAGCGTGATGATTTCCGCCGCGTCGGTGGATCCGGAGATAAACAGCAGGCGCTGCCCGTCGGGGCTGAACACCGGCGAATGATCCGGGCGATCATTCTGCGTCAGCAGGCGCAGGTCGCCGCTGTCGGGGTTGAGCAGTGCGATTTCCCACGTGCTGGCGTCGTCTGGCGCGCCGGTGGTGAAGGCGATTAACCCGCCGGCGCTCCATGCCGGGTGCGTGTTGCGCGTGCCATCGCTGTAGACAAGCTGGAGGTCGCTGCCATCGGCGCGCACGCGATACAGGTCATAGGTGTCGTCCCCGCGTGTGTCCGATGAGAACAGAATCCACGCGCCGTCGGGCGACCAGACCGGTGTGCGATCCAGCACCTCATTCTGTACCAGCCGCCGGATTTCCCCGCCCATATGATTCATCACGTAGATGTCGAAATCGCCATCGCGGTTGGACTGAAAAGCGATGCGTTCGCCATCGGGCGACGACGCGGGGTAGCTGTTGGTGCTGCCGTCCGCGGTGAGCTGTGTCTCGACGCGGCTGGTCAGTTCCATGCGGAAAATATCCCACGTACCGCCCCGGTTGTCGAAGTAAATCAGCGTGCCGCTGGCGCTGGTCGGGCGCGCGCCAATCGGCAGCGGCGCGTCGGTCGCAGCGCTGGTGGCGGTGGCGACCTGCGCCGGTGCGGGCGTCCCCAGCAGGGCATTACGCGCGGCGGCTTCTGTCGCGGGAATATCCGGCGTGGCGCTGTTTGCTGCCGGGTCGGTGCTGCCGCTGTCGCTGACGGCAGCGCTGCCACCACTGTCCGGGACGGCGCTGGTGCCCTGCGGCGCGAGAAGCTGCGAGATGACGAACAACGCAGCGACTGCCACAATTGCCAGCAGCGCACAGCCGATCATCCCGCCCAGCAGCACACTAGCCCACATGCCATCCTGCTTGCGACGGCGGCGCTTTTTGACCGCCATCTGGTAGCTGGACATGGGCGGCGGCGTACCGACCATCGCCGGGCTGCCGGTGCTGTACTGCTGCGGCGCAATCTGCGGCGCGATCTGCGAGGCGGGTGGTGGCGCAAGCTGCTGCGCGGGCAGCGGGTAGGGCGCGGGCTGCGCGACGGGCTGCGCGACGGGCTGCGCGGAAGCCAGTGGAACCGGCGCGGGCGGCGGGTTGATGATGGGCAGCGGATTCTGTGCCGCGATAGGCTCGCGGCTGTTGTCTGTGGGCGGTGTGGGACGGCGGATGCCGCTGGGCGCAGTGTCCAGCGGGTTAAAGACATTCTTTTCAACCGCAAGCCGAATCGCGGCGGCGAGTTCCTGTGCGGTCTTGTAGCGCCGGTTGGCGTCCTTGTGCAGCACCTTGAGGATGACCTGTTCCAGCGCGCCGGGCAGCACGGGGTTGAAGCTGCGCGGCATTGGCGGCGGGGCAGTCACTTGCAAGACCGCCGTGCCGTAGGGTGTTTCCGCCTCAAACGGACGTTTGCCGCAGACCATTTCAAACAGCATCACGCCCAGTGAATAAATATCGCTGCGCGCATCCAGCGGTTTGCCCTGCGCCTGTTCGGGACTCATGTAACTGGGTGTGCCAACGACGCCCTGTGTGGTGATCGGTGAATTTTGTTCGCCCAGAATGCGGGCAATGCCAAAATCGGTCAGGTAAGCGCCGCCGGTGTCGTCCAGCAGCACATTGCTGGGCTTCAGGTCACGGTGCAGCACTTGCTTGCTATGGGCGTAATCCAGCGCGGGGGCAATCTGGCTGACCAGGCTGACAACGTGATCCAGCGGCAGCGCGCCCCGGCGCAGTTGGTCGTCTATCGAACCGCCGGACATAAACCGCATGACGATGTATGGCTGTCCGTCATGATGCCCGAAGTCATGCACGGGCACAATGTTGCGGTGCTCCAACTGCGTAATGATGCTGACTTCACGCTCAAAGCGCTGCAAGTAGGTGTCGTCATTAAGGAACTGGCGCGGCAAAACCTTGATGGCGACGACGCGGTTCATCGAAATCTGCTGGGCACGATAGACCGTCGCCATGCCCCCCTGCCCGATCTTATTCAGGATTTCGTAACCACCGAGCTGCTTGCCGATCAGTTCGTCTGACATTGCGTCCTACTCGTCCATGTGGGCGGGCACTGGGGCGCAGTCCGTACAGATGCGCTGTGCCGCTGCTGCCAATGACAGGATTGGTGCTGCCTGCTGTGCATTATACGGTCAAGTGCCGGGCAAAAAAACGCTCAGAACGGTCTGCTGTGTACAGCACGACGCCTGAACCCCTGCCCTGGTTCCATCATAGCATGGATTGCCCCCGGCGTGGTGGGCAGGGCGCGGTGGCGTTCAGGGAAGGCTGCGCGGCGGGCGGTCGCGCTGGGCAGCCCCGCGCGGGCGTCTGCGCCGCCAGAATTTAAGACGGTTGGGGGTAATGACCAGCACCAGCATCAGCACAGAGCCGATGAAGATCACCGGCGCGAGAATGCTGCCCAGCAGTCCCAGCATGTTCAGTAAATCGCCGCGCTGGATGAAGCCCAGCAGCCCGCCCAGTCCACCCAGCGCTTCGAGATCCGCCCAGAACGAAGGCAGCGTAAACAGGATGATGGTCAGCGACAGCCCGGCGAGAATGACCGACTGGCGCGAGTTCTGCTCATTGCTGCGTTCAGAAAGCTGCGCCAGATAAATCTCGTCCACATGATCCACGAGGTTGGTCAGGTTGGCGACGTTGCGTTCAGCATGCCCGACAAGCAGCTTTGAACCCATCGCGCTCATCAGGTGCTGCGCCTTCTCGACAGCATATTCGGCGCGGCTCCAGAATGCCGGGTTGGTCAACCCCTGGCACAAACCGACCAACCGGCTGAGGTTGGCGGACTGGTTGGTGAGCGCGATCAGGCGGCGCTGGTTGTCCTGGGTTGCGCCGTTGAGTCTGCCGTGCAGAATGTTCTTGCGCGCCCGGTCAAGTTCCTGCACAAACTGCTGCAAGGTGTCTGCGCTGGTGGTTTCGACCAGCCGCCCCAGAATGCTGATTTCGACAACAAACTCAATCAACCGTTCCAGCGCTTCCCAGTAGCGCGGGTATTCCACATAAGTAGTGGTGGTTTTGGCGTCCAGCCGGGAGACAAACAACTGCTCTTTGCTGGCGCGGCGTGACGGCATGACGATGCCCACACGCGACGTCAGCAGGCACAGTTCGTCCGACCATGTGGCGATATCCTGCCCAAACACCTGCTCGACGACTTCGAGATTGTGCCGGGGGAAGCGTCGCCGGGTTTCCTTCATTTTGGTGCGCGGGTTTTTGATGACCCGCGACAGAATCGCGCCTTCGACCAGCCCAACCAGACACCATTTGATGCGGATGGAGCGCTTAACGTCACTTGGTTCCACACGAACCAGATTTTTCACCTGCCGCCCCGCGCTGGTCAATTCCTGCGTATCGGTGTCGTCCGGTTCGTCGGGGTCGTCACCGCCGCCGCCCAAGGGCGTCAGCATGCCTGCTTCTGCCAGCAGTTCGTCGAGATGGTAGATGGTATACGAGTCGTACAGCGTGGAGGACAGGTCGGGCTTTTGTGTGCTGAAGGGGATCCGCTGTCCATCCGCCAGGGTCAGCGCGCCGCCGATTTCGCTGACGAGCCGCTGCCCGATTTCGATAGCAAGCTGCCACTGCGTCGGGATGTAATCCAGTTCGGGGTGTGCCAGATCGTTCACGCCGAGCCACGCCAGGAATTCGCGCGTTTCGGCGATTTTTTGCTCGGTTGCGGCACGCGCGGCTGGCGCCAGCGCCGGGTCAGCGAGTTCGACCTGCAAACGGTGCAGCACTTTGATAGCGGCGGGCACGTCAAAGGGCGTTTGCAGTTCGATGACATCAATCGCCTGCCGCAGCAGGTCGGCGGGCTTCTGGTAGGCGCGCACGAGCCGCACCACGAGCATGCCGGTCATTGTCGGGCGCACGTAGATGTCCCAACTGCGCCAGACAGGGGCGAACAGGTTCTTGAATTGCAGGTTGTTTTTTACCGCGTCACTGAAGACAAAGCGTGTTTTGTCCACGCGGTACAACGGCGCGGAATACAGGTCAAGCATGTTGGAGCGAAAGATGCCGGTGACAAAGCCGACTTCATCCGTGGACATGCTGGCGCTGCTGCCTGCCAGCGCGATGTCGTCATCCACCAGCATAAAGGCGCTGCGTTTGTCGGCGGTCAGGCGGCGCGCCCAATCGCCCCGCAGGGTATCGGCAAGCTGGCGGTAGCCGCGGATGGTTTCAAACTGCGCGCGCTGCGGCGCGTCCATAAAGGCACCGAGATCAATCGCGAGCAGGAGGTTGATGTAGCCGGTTGCCCGGATATCGTCTGCCATAGAAGTGCTGGTTTCGTGTGTTGGTCAGTTGGGATACGACGGGATAAGCGCCCGTGTGCTGATTGCGCCAGGACTCTAGCACAGCAGCGGCAGGACGTAAAGCCGGACTGTAGAGCGCGATTGTGACCCGTTGTGAGCAGGTGCAGGCAGCGCCCGCGTAACTATTCAGGTACAGTCCGCTGCCTGGCTGGCTGCGGACTTTTCGCGCCGGCTGCTCCCCGCGTCCGCGCATACGGGGGAATCCCGGTATAATGCGCATGTGTGGTATGGACGCATTTAGAATCTATCCGTAAACCAATCTTCCTGAGCAAAGGGATTGATCCCCTTGTCCGGGTTTACAGATAGACATTAAAGCTAACGCCGGAATAGGAGCATAGATATCGTGCGCAGACTCATGTTGGTCTTGCTGCTGCTGCTGCTGGTCTATGGAGGTGTTCAGGCACAGGCAGGGGAGCATCCGCGCCTGTGGATTCGCGCAGAGGATTTGCCCACCTACCGCAGTTGGGCGGTGGAAAGCAATCCGTTGTGGGTGCAGTTGAATGCCCTTGCCGGGGAATATCGTGCTGACATGGACGCCGGGACGGTTCCTGCCGGGGATATGGGCAGCATGGCGTGGGAGGAATATCCCACCGAGAATTACGCCATGCTGTTTGCTTTTATGTCGCTGGTGCATCCAGACGAGGCGGTGCGCAGCGACTATGCGACGCGCGCGCACACCCTGCTGATGTACGTGATGCAGGCGGCGGCGCCGGGCGTGGGGGATGCGCCGTTCCGCTATCCTGATTTTGCGCTGACGGATCGTTCGCGCTGGTACGGGCAGTCCTTTGCGCTGACGGTGGACTGGATTTATCCGCTGCTGAGCGCCGAGGACAGGGCGACAATCCACACCGTGTTTACGCGCTGGTGTGCCGAAAACCGCACTGCCGGGACGACCAACAACAATCATCCCGAACCCGTAGGGCTGCTGAATGATCCGGCGCTGCTGCAAGACCGCGCCTATATCCGCTGGAGCAGCAACAACTATTATGCCGCGCACATGCGCAATATGGGCTTGATGGGTTTAAGCCTTGACCCGGCAGATGACCCCGGAGGAACCCTGCGCACCTGCCTTGATGAAGCGGTGGGGGCGTGGCTTTACGTCACCGATTATGTGCAGCGCACAGACACGCGCGGCGGTATGGGCGCGGAAGGCTTCGAATACAGCCCGCAGACCAACGGTTACAACGCGCAGTTTCTGCTGGCGCTGTATACCGCCGGGGAAGCTGACCCGGCGCGTTACGGACAGCACGTCACCTTTGATGCCAATCCCTACTGGGACGACAGCGTGCTGGCGTATCTCCATTCACTCAGCCCGCGCCCGGCGGCGTTCGATTGGCGCGGCGCTGCCTACCAGCCAGCATGGTATGGCAGTGGGCAGCAGTATTACATGCCCGACCATATCGAGGCGTTTGGACCGCTGGGCATTTATGACCGGCTGACTGGCAACACGACCCGGCTGGAAACGCTGCGCTGGCTGCAAACACATACACCCATTGGCGGCGCAGACGGGCTGCTGGATCGCATGGATTATGAGGTATTCCATTTCCCGATTCTGTATTTCCTGCTGTTCGACCCCTATGCGACCCCCGCCAGCGATCCACGCGGGACCCTGCCGACGACCTATTATGCACCCGGCGTGCGCAGGCTGCTCGCCCGCACAGACTGGACGCCGGACGCGACATGGTTCACCTACAGCAACACGTGGAACGGTGTTGACCACCAGAGCGCCAACGGCAACGCGGTCGAGTTTTACCGGCAGGGGGAATGGCTGACCAAAGTGCGCGTAGGCTATGATCTCGATTACCTGAGCAGCGATCATCAGAACACGCTGACGATTGGCAACGCCCGCCCCGACCAGCCGCCGGAAGATTACCGGACAATGCTGTGGGCGCGCGGTTCGCAGTGGTTATATGCCGCGGCAGGTGACCCCGCCGAGCCGGTTATCACGCCGGGCGCGGGGTATCTGGCGGTCTATGGTGACGCAACGAACCTCTACAATTCGCTGTATGAGGGGCTGCTGGAAGTCCAGCAGGCAAGCCGCAGCGTGGTCTGGCTTCAGCCCGACGTGCTGGTGATCTATGACCGTGCCGTGACCACCAGCAGCACCCCCAAACGCTTCTGGCTGAATCTGCCGGAGACCGCAGCAGTCAGCGGCGGAGTGACCACGATGCTGACGCTGGGGGGGCAGCAGTTGAGTATTGTGGCGCTGCTGCCCGCGGAACTTGCGGTCAGTGTCAGTGCGTTTGAGGATGAACCCAGCGGCGCGCCCGCCGTGGGTGAGCTGATGCGTTACCGCTACCGCGCGGAGGCAGTGGGCGACCCGGCGGCAGTGAGCTTTTTGCATGTGCTGGTGGGCAGTGACGCAGGCGCAGCGCTGCCAGAAATTGTACTGCTGTCGGCAGATCCGCTTGCGCCGGTGGTGCGCGTGGGCGGGGTGACGGTGCATTTCAGCGGGGCGGAAATTCGTGTAGAGCGCTGATGAGCGCAGGCGCGGGGTGTGGCTGGTGACGCTGCATCCCCGCGTCCTGCTGCGCAGTGGCAATCGCCCTCACCCTGCTCTGTCGCCCTGTACCGCGAGATCGGTTACAATGAGCAGCAGCGGAGGGTAGTTACAGGGGTTACAGAAATGGCTGAGTCGGCTCCACGCACACCGCGCCGGGCGCTGCGCCGGCGCGTGCTGCTGCTGGCGGGGGCGCTGCTGCTGGCGCTCGTCGGTGCTGCGGCACTGCTCTATTATGCGATCCAGACGGCACCTGTGCGCGTCAACACGGTGCGCGCGGCTGATGACGAACCGGGGGCGACCGCCGCCGAAGCGACAGCGGATGCTACCGCCGAAGCCACCGCCGCCGACCTGCGCATTGACGGTGGCAGCGGCATGCTGGGCTTCATCAGCAATCGGGATGGCAACTGGGAAGTATACGTGATGACCGGGGACGGCAGCGACCCGCTGAATGTCAGCAATCATCCTGCCGACGAGTGGTTCCCCAACTGGTCGCTGGATGGCAGCCGCCTGACGATGATCAGCTCGCGCACGGGCGATACCGCGCCGGTGCTGGTCCGCCCGGATGGCAGCGACCCGCAGGAACTGACCGTATTCGGCGCGATTACGACGCTGTTCGGGGCAGGGCTGCTGGATTGGGATCCGGTGTACCCACCGAGCAGCAGCGCAGCAAGCAGTGCTTTTGCCTGGGTGTCGCTGCGCGATCTGAATCTTGAGGTGTATCTCATGCCGGACACTGCCAGCCCGCAGGTGTTCAACCGGTACACCGCCGGGTTCGCCTACGACTGGTTTCCCGCGTGGTCGCCGGATGGCAGCCGGATTGCCTTTTCGTCAGAGCGCGATGGCAACCTCGAAGTCTACGTGATGCCGACAGCGTTCAGCGCGGTAAATGCCGACCAGACCCGCCTGACCGACAACCCGGCAGATGATCTCTACGCCGTCTGGTCGCTGGATGGCACACAGCTCCTGTTCGTCAGTGAACGCGAGCGCTCACTGCTGGATGGGTACTTTGACCTGTATGTGATGAACGCCGATGGCACTGACCAGCGCCCGCTCGGCGATGCCGTGTTCGAGGGCGATCCCTCGTGGTCGCCGGACGGGCGGCAGATGGTCTATATGTCCAACCGCGACGGGGACTGGGATCTGTATCTGGTTGATCTGAGCAGCGGTGCAGAACGCAACCTGACCAACAACGACGCCGATGACCTGTTCCCTATCTGGCGTCCCGCAGCCGAAGCAAGCAGTCTGCCCTAGGGGGAGTCTATGCCAACCTGTGTTCTGTCGTCTTTTCGTGCGCCGCGTATTGCCGGGCGCTGGGCAAACGGGCGTGTTCTGCTGCTGTCAGTTGTGCTGGCGGCACTGCTGGCGGCGTGCAGCAGCGCGCCGGGTCCGCGCATCGCGTTCCAGTCCTCGCGGGACAATGATGTTGAAATCTATGTGATGAACACCGACGGCAGCCGGGTGCGCCGCGTGACCAATTCGCCCAACCCGGACGAAAACCCGGATTGGGCACCGGACGGCACGCGCCTTGTCTTCCAGTCCTTCCGCGATGGCAATTACGAAATCTACGCCGCCAATGCTGACGGCAGCACGGCAGCCAACCTGACCAACAACCCCGCTTGGGATACCGAACCGGCATGGTCGCCAGATGGCGCGCGCATCGCGTTTGTGTCTGACCGCAATAACCAGCAGCAGGACCTCTACCTGATGAACGCCGATGGCAGCGAGGTTTCCCGGCTGACGCGCGACGAACGTTTTGCCAGCAGCGCAGAGACCGCGCCCGCGTGGTCGCCGGATGGCACACGCATCGCCTTTGCGTCTACGCTGGGTGGCGACACTGAACTGTATATCATCACCCTTGCCGATGGCAGCCTTACCCGGCTGACGAACAACCAGAACGATGACCTGTTCCCGGCATGGTCGCCGGACGGCAGCCAGATTGCCTTTGTGTCCAACCGGGGCGGCAACAACGACATCTACGTGCTGACGCTGGCAGACGCCGACCCCGACGCCAGTGCCCGCGCGCTGGTCACCGGTTTCAGCAACGACACCGCGCCGGAATGGTCGCTGGATGGCACGCTGCTGCTGTTCCAGTCCGACCGCAACAGCGGGCTGATGCAGCTCTACAGCCTGCGGACTGACGGCTCTCAAAGCGACCCTACCCGCCTGACTGAAACCCGATCCTTCGACACTGTGCCGGATTGGGGCGCTGCGCCACCCGCGCCATGAACGGCGGAGCAGCCCCACACGGCAGTGCAGCCGCCTCACGCCTAACACTGCTGGCGGCGCTGCCGGTCGTTGCGCTGCTGGCACTGTGCTGCGGGGCGGCGCTGCTGCTGGGCGGCGGGCTGTGGAGCTATGAACTCGCCTTCGCCTCGGTGGGCAGCGGGCAGCAGGATTTGTTCGCGCTGGATGTGGAACGGCGGCTGCAAGTGCGGCTGACGCACCATCCCGGCGATGACTGGTCGCCCGCGTGGTCGCCGGATGGCAGCCAACTGGCGTTTTTGTCCAACCGGCAGGAAGGCTATGGCATCTACCTGCTCGACGCCAGCAGCCACCAGGTGCGCCTGCTGGTCCCGGGCGAATATGGCACACAGTTGGGCAGCCTGTCATGGTCGCCGGATGGCAGCCAACTGGCCTTTATCAGCGTGCATTCCCAGGCGTTCCCGGCAGTGGTGCGCGTGCGCCTCAACAGCGATGGCAGCGCCGGTGATGTGACGCGCATCAGCAGCGCAGTGGTCTATAATGCTGATCCCGCGTGGTCCCCAGACGGCACGGCAATCGCCTTTACCGCGCAGCGTGACGGTAACGGCGAACTGTATCTGCTTGATCTGGACGGCGGCGAAGCGCGGCGGCTGGTCGAGCATCCCGGCTGGGACGAGTACCCCGCATGGTCGCCGGACGGCAGCAGCCTGGCATTCCAGACCTACAGCGGCGGCAACTGGGAGATTTTCGCGCTTGACATGCACACCGGCAGTCTGCGAAATTTGACGCAGCACCGCGCCCGCGACGAGCAGCCCGCATGGTCACCGGACGGTAGTTTTGTTGCCTTTGTCTCCGGGCGCGACATCTCCCGGCAGGTGTTCATCATGCGCGCGGACGGCAGCGAACAGCGGCGGGTGTCGCACCGGGCAAGCGTCACCGGCGCGGCGTCGAGAGAACTGGAATATGGGTCTCCGTCTTGGCGACCCTGACAGGGGTGTACTCCTTTGACCATGCGTGATCTTGCGATTGTAGTGGCACGTCCGCACGATGTGCTTGGCATTCCGGAACAGGCACCGCGGCTCTACTGGTTTAACGTGCGCTGGCTGCGGCTGGTGACGGCGCTGAGCCTGCTGCTGCTGCCCCTGCTGCTGGTATTCACCGGGGCGGCGCTGGTGTTGGGGCGCTTCACGCCAGAGGGCGAACAGATCGCCTTTATGTCCGCCCGCAACGGCAACTGGGACATATACGTGCTTGATCTGGCGCGGCAGGTCACGATTAACCTGACCAACTCGCCGCAGTATGCCGACCGCTATCCTACCTGGTCGCCAGACGGCAGCCAGATCGCCTTTCATTCGGATCGCAGCGGCAACTGGGACATTTACGTGATGGCTGCCGATGGCGGCAATGTGCGCCAGCTCACGACAGATTTTCAGTGGGACGCGATGGCGGCGTGGTCGCCGGATGGCAGCCAGATTGCCTTTCATTCCAACCGCACCGGACCCTGGAACATCTACACGATGAACGCCGACGGCACTAACCAGTTGGCACTGTTCAAGACGCAGCAGGACGCACTGTGGCCCAGTTGGTCGCCGGATGGCACGCGCATCGCCTTTGCGATTGACAACACCGACGACATGGACACCTCGATTGACCTGTATGTGTATGATTTCCGCGTCGGCGAGGTCAGCCAGCTCACCGATACGGACGGGCAGGATACGTTTCCGCGCTGGGCACCGCAGGGCAGCAGGCTGGCATTCCACAGCAACCGCTATGGCGAAGAAGATATTCTGGTGATGGACATGGACAGCGCTGGTGTCAGCAACCTGACGCCGGGCGAGATGCAGACCTTCTATTTCACTAACGAGTGGAATTCCACCTGGTCACCGGACGCCAGCCAGATGATTTTTGTCTCCAGCCGTGACGGCAACTGGGAACTGTACCTGCTGGATGTGGCAAGCAGCGCAATTCTGCGCCGCCTGACCGTTAACGGCTGGGAAGATGGCGCGCCGTCATGGCGTCCGCATGGCGGCTAGCATGTCGCCATCACGGGCGGATGATTTCAACATAGAACGTATACACGCCAGCGGTGGAGCGATCGACCATCATACGGACGACCTGAAACTGCTGCCCGGTGCATTCGCGCCCAACCACCGAACGCGCGCTGCTGGGCTGCCACCATGTCGAAACCTGCGCCTGCTGTGCCGTGTCGAGTACCGAGGACTGCACGAAGATCGGGCGAAAGTCGTCGAACAGCGGCACACCGGACGGGCAGTTGATGACGGTGGAGCCACGAAACACGCCGTTAGCGTTCGCCTGTGGCACGGTGAAGCGGAACCACGTGGCGCGGCTGCCCAGATTGGCACGGTACAGCCCTGTCGCGCTGGCAGGCAGGCTGATGCCCATATTGCTGTTGATCCAACTGCGCGCATCCTGTTCGGCGCTCATTTCAAAGCGCGCGCCGATGTTGCCAAAAAAGCCGCCGATCGTTGGCGAGGCGATCAACCCGCAGCCGAACGCGACCAGCGCCACAACGAGAATAAAGCCGACAATGCGCCCACAGCCACTACTGAACACGGCAACCATCCCCTGATGTGTGATTTGGGCGATACGCCCGCAACCGATGCGCCCCCATGGGCAAGCTGATGGTGTTGATTATAACGTATTTGTGCGCTGGGGAGAAAAGTGACCTGCCATGCCTGCTGACCTGACCCGCCTGTCGAAATTCCTGTCGCTGGTGCTGCGCCATGCGCCGGAGCGCTTTGGGCTGGCACTGGACAGCGAAGGCTTTGCCCCCGTTGCTGAGGTATGGGCGCTGGTGCAGCAGCGCTTCCCAGACCGCTACAGCGAGTCCGACCTGCTGGCGGTGACAGGTGTTTCAGCGGACGGCAAGCAGCGCTTTGAAATCGCCGGCAGCCGCATACGCGCCCGTTACGGGCACAGCGCCGCGCAGGTCAGCTACCCGCCGGCAGTGCCGCCTGAACGGTTGTATCACGGCACGGCGGCGGAGGCGCTGGCTGGCATCCGCCGTGATGGGCTGCTGCCCGGTGAACGCCAGTTTGTGCATCTGTCACTGGATGCGGACTGGGCGGCGCAGGTGGGGCGGCGCCACAGCGCAGCGCCTGTCGTGCTGACCGTGTACGCCGGAGACATGCACCGCGCCGGCTGGCGCTTTTACAACCCCGAACCACGGCATTATCTCACCGCGCGTGTGCCGCCGGCGTTTATCCTATTCGCGGAGTGAGTTTCAGGGCAGCAGCGGGGTGTCGTGCTGCTGCAAGGCGGGCACAGGCGTCAGCGGCAGCCACACACTGACCGTTGTGCCCTGCCCTTCATTGCTTTTCAGGCTGATTCTGCCGCCGTAGAGATTCACCTGGCTCTTGACGATTGCCAGCCCCAGCCCGGTCCCGCTGAACGGCTGCGCATTGGCAGCGCGGTGGAACGGTTGGAACAGATTCTTCTGATCGCTGACCGGAATCCCGATGCCCGCATCGCTGACCTCAAAGCGCAGACCTTCTGTTTCGGCGTGAACCGCCAGCGTAATGCTGCCGCCATCCGGCGAATATTTGACAGCATTACTCAGCAGGTGGTAAACGATCTGCCGCAGCGCGCGTTGATCCGCCAGGTAAACGCCCCCCGCCGCAAGCTCCGCGATGTCGCGGGTAAATGCATGCATGCTGTTCGCTGGCGCAAGTTCGGCGATCAGCGCTTCGCAGAAGGCGGCGATATTCACCGGCATGGGACGCAGCGCGATCATTCCGGCACTGGTACGATTGATCGTCAAAATGTCATTAAGCATTTCGACCATCGTGCGCACCTGAACATCAATCTTTTCCAGATGACTGTGCCGGCGCTCAGTGCTCAGGTCATCATAATAGTGTTCGAGCAGTTCTTTGGAGGACAGGATCACCGACAGCGGCGTGCGGAATTCGTGCGACACCATGGCGATAAACTGTTCTTTCATGGATAACAGTTGGCGCTCTTTTTCCAGCTCAATCCGCAGGGTTTCGGCTGCCAGTCGTTCGCGCTCTGCCTGTTTTTGCAGGGTCATATCCTGCATGATGGTCAGCACTGCCGGTTTATCGTGATACCAAATCGGCACAGAGCGCACTTCAATCGGTACGCTTTGCCCATCGAGCCGCAGCATAGCATATTCCAGCGATGCTGTTTCGGTTCCGCTGCGCAGCAGATCAACGCGCTGGTGCAGGGTATCGTGCCATTCTGGCAAAAAAAAGTCCGCGACCTCATGCTGTAGGATTTCGTGCGGCGTTTGTGCGCCCAGCAGATGCGCGCCAGCAGGATTCGCGTAAAGAATTGGCAGCGGCGGTTCCAGCGAAAAGACGAACACACCCACCGGCGAGCGATCCAGCAGGATCTCATACTGCCGCTGGGTTTCGCGCAGGGTGCGCGCGATTGCCTCGCGTTCCTCGATTCCGTCCTGCAGGGCGCGATTGCTGGCGGTCAGACGCCTTTCGGTCTGGCGTGCCTGCGCCAGCGCCCCCTTGAGGCTGCCATCCACGACATACATCAGCAGCCCGGCGATCATAAACAGCAGCGTCAGGTCAGCCCACATGGGCAGGTTTGCTTCCAGCCGCGCAGGCATGCTCAGCAAGGGAAGCAGCGTGACCAGGGCGCTGGCAGCCGCCACTGCGATTCCGGCGCGTCCGTTAATCAGCAGCCCGGCAGCGATGATGACCATCAGAAAGCCATTGTAGTAGGGGTCGTAAGGGCTGTCGCTGAACGGCAGCGTGAGTATGACCGTCAGCAGCCAGGACAGCAGCGTGAATACCCACGCAGACCGGCGTACATGACGCTTGACGATGCCGAGCGAAAGCAGCAGCAGCAGTACCAGTCCAGAATCGACAGCGACAAAGAGGGCGCTGTAATAGCGTGACAGCAGCAGATTCATCAGAATATCCACTGCAAAGATCAGCATGCCAAACCATGCGAGCATGTACAGCAAATTGGCGATGCGCTGATCTTCCTCATCGGCTAAATGAGGCGGCATGATCCATGATTTAAGGTGCTGCCAGTTGCGTCTCACTTTCAATTGTCCCTGTGCCCGACCATTAACGCCATCTACCGACTCACTCGCCCGCTGCTCAGCCGGTGAACTGCTTCGCCTCTTCCTGCACGGTTGCCAGCGGCAGCCACAGGGTAAAGGTGGTGCCGCTGCCCAGCACACTGTTGACCCTGATGCTGCCTTTGTGCGCGTCCACCCCGTGTTTGACAATCGCCAGCCCCAGCCCGGTGCCGTTAATCGTGCGGGCGTTCGTGGCGCGGTAAAATGGTTCAAACAGGTGTTCCTGCTCTTCCTGCGGAATGCCGATGCCTTCATCGCGCACGGTAATCACCACATTCTCACCTTCGGATTGCAGCGTGACATGGATGGTGCTGCCCCGCGGGGAATATTTGGCAGCGTTGGAGAGCAGGTTCAGCAGCATGAAACGCAGCATCTGCTCATCCGCCAGTACGATTTCATGGCGCAGCTTGCGCAGATCCAGATCCACGGCGGGCAAATCTGGCTGGCTGCTGGCGAATTCTGCGCATAGTTCGCGGCAGAAGCTTGCCAGCGGCAGCCAGATCGGATAAAACTCCAGCATCCCGGCATTTGCCTTGCTCAGCATGAGGATGTCATCAAGCATCGTCACCATGCGCTCCACCTGCCGCTTGATTTTGCCCAGGTGTCCCTCGCGCTGGGCAGTTGTCAGGCGCTCTTTATAGGTGTCCAGAATTTCCGCAGAAGAACTGACAACCGTCAGCGGCGTGCGGAATTCGTGCGAAATCATGCTGATGAAGCCTTCTTTTAGCCGCAGAATCTGGCGTTCCTTGTCCAGTTCCAGTTGCAAGCGCTGCGCTTCGAGCATTTGCCGCTGCACCTCGTTGCGCTCGGTGATGTCGCGCATCACGGTTAGCACCGCACGCTGTGTGCGGAACTCAACCGGCACAGAACGCACCTCTACATCGAGCACCCTGCCGTCCCGGCTGTGCATGCGCATTTCGGCATTTGCGGTGGGCTGCTCCATATTCACCAGGTGCAGTCGTTCGTGCGCCAGCGCCCGATATTCCGGCAGGACATAATTGATCAATGGCTGTTCAGTGATTTCCTGCTCATTCTTTGCCCCCAGCAGTTCCAGCGCCGCAGGGTTAGCGAACAACACGTGGTTTTCCAGCGTGTTGACAAACACCGGCATCGGGGTCATCGTCATCAGGCGGCGGTAACGTTCTTCACTGTCGCGCAGCGCACTTTCGATCTCGCGGCGTTCCAGAATCTCGCGGTATAGTGCCAGATTGTTGTCCGACAACGCCTGCGCGACCCGCTCTGCCTCGTCCAGCCCCTGCCGGATGCTGTGCTGCGCCAGCATTTGCAGCAGCAGCAGCAGCACAAACAGGCTGCTAAAGGCAAACCAGTTGTTTTCGCTGGCTGCGCCCAGTGTGCCGGTCAGCGCGACATGATAGGTCAGCACATAACCCATGCCGATGCTGAGTGCCGTGAAGAGCACTGCCGCACGACTGCCCAGCAGCAGCGCCGCGGCAACGATAATCAGCAGATAGTTGGCGTAATTGGGATTGCTGATGCCGCCGGTGTGCAGTAGGGCGAGGGTTTGTGCCGCCCAGAAACCGGCACACAGCAGCAGCGCTGCCTGCTGGACTGATCCCAG
This sequence comes from Anaerolineae bacterium, assembly GCA_034435675.1. Taxonomy (GTDB): domain Bacteria; phylum Chloroflexota; class Anaerolineae; order Aggregatilineales; family Phototrophicaceae; genus DAOTWP01. The sequence continues at coordinate 6,520 of DAOTWP010000239.1, read as the reverse complement.
GCGCATGAGCATATACAACGCCAGCAGCAGCACCAGCCCGATTGCGCTGACCACGAGACCCGTGGTGTCAAACGGGGAGTAGAGCGTTACGCCGATCAGGTTGAGCAGATTGATTGCACTGGCTGCGACCAATACCGCGTTGAGCAGCGCTGCGGCGCGCGTTTTGTCCTGATCTGCAAATGCAGGCGGCAGCAGCCACTTGCGCATGGATGTATTCATGACGATGACCCTTGAAGCTGTAACACGCAGTAATGTTCTTGCCCCATGATACACCACGATCCCCATGCCAGTGCATAAGGATTGATGAATAATTAACTCAGAAGCGTATATTTACTTTGGCTTATTTTACTACACCCAGTCGGCGCAGATCATAGAGGATCGCTTTTTCTGGCAGACCATCACTGGTCAGGTGCAGATAATGCACCCCGCGCTTGCGGCATTCCGTGCGAACGCTGTCAATCCACGCCTGCACGCGCTGCGTATACAGGCTGCGCATGGCGCTGTCGAGCGTAACTTCCTGGTGCAAGCCAGTTTCGACATCCACCAGACGCAGGTCGCCCGCCAGCGGGGGCGTGATCTCATCCGGCGACATCACGTGCAGCAGGGCGACCTCAAAGCCTCTGCCCAGCAGTTCGTTCAGCCCTGGCAGATAACCGTTGGGCGAAAACATATCGCTGATGATAAACACCAGCCCCGGACGCCCCGCCCGCAGCGCGAAGTCACGCAGCATGGCGCTCAGATCGGTGATACCAGCGGGCGTCAGGTCATGCGCGAAACGCAGCATACCCGCGCTGTGTGCCTGCCCGCGCGTGGGTCCAAAATGCAGCAGCCCGCGATCACTCAGTGCCGTGAGCAGCAGGCGGTCATTGCTGTTTAACGAGATATACGCCAGCCCGGCGAAAAGTTTCTTGGCAAAGGTCAGCTTGTGATGTGCCGGGTCGCCGCCGCTTTCCGGGTTGTTCAGCAGGGGCCAGTGCATGCTGGCGGATGTATCCAGCAGCAGATGCACGGCGAGGTCTTCTTCGTCTTCCAGCAGCTTGATATACGGGCGTTCCAGCCGCGCATAGATGTTCCAGTCCAGGCGGCGCAGGTCATCGCCGGGGGCATAGTTGCGGTAATCGGCAAACTCGATACTTGTGCCGCGCCTGCTGCTGCGGCGTTCGCCTTTCAGTGCCCCCGCGCGAATCTTGCTGGCGACAAGCGTGAGCTGGTTGAGTTTGCCGCGGGTCTTTTCGTCTAACAGGATTTGTTCGTCAGGCATATGATGTACCCCTTTAATCAGCTATCCTGCCGTGCTGGTGCTGCCGCACTTCAGGCACTTGAACCGGGTTTGACCGGCAGGCGCAGCACGATTTCATCTTCGATTACCAGCCCTTCGTTCAGGAAGCCCAGGCTGAGATACAGCTTTTCAGCGGCGGCATTGCCCGGCACATAGCTGATATAGATGTCCGTGCAGTCCGGGTGCTGGCGCAGTTCGTCAAGGATCAGCAGCATTGCCGCGCGCCCGTAGCCCTTGCCCTGCTGTTCCTGGCTGATCATCAGGCGGCGGATTTCTGACATCTGCTGTTCAATACCAAACTCGCTCCAGTCCGAGCGTCCGAAAAAGCAGAATCCGACCGGTTCCTCATCGTGATAGATTGCCTTGCAGAACATGTCCGGCTCAAAATGCCATTCCGCCAGCGAATAGACATTCGGCGCGACCCAGTTGCGCTGGTCTTCCGCAACGGACAGCCGCGTGATGCTGCGCCAGTTGTCTTTTGTAATTGTCCGCAGTGTTACGCCCATCGTTCCCTTCCGCTTGTTGGTGTTATTGTATGCGACGACGCGCAATTTGCCATGCAGCCTGTGCAGCCATCCGCGCAGGGTTAAGCCAGCGCCGCCGCAAGGTCGGCTGTCAGATCGTCAATATGCTCAAGCCCCACCGACAACCGCAGCAGATTCTGCGGTGTGGTTGTGCCGGGGTGTTCCACTGAGGCGCGGTGTTCGATCAGGCTGTGTGTGCCGCCAAAGCTGGTGGCGCGGGTGAACACCTGCGTTTTTGCTGCCACTGCCAGCGCTTCCTGCACGCCGCCGCGCACCTGGAACGCCAGCATGCCGCCAAATGCCGGGGTGTCGTGCAGCCGCATCTGCCGCGCCGCGATCTCGTGACCGGGGTGGTCCGGCAGCCCGGCATAGAGCACACGCTCCACCGCCGGGTGTGCGCGCAGGAACTGGGCGATGCGCAGCGCGTTTTCGCTGTGGACGCGCACCCTATGTGGCAGCGTCTGGATGCCGCGCTGGGTCAGCCAGCAGTCAAACGGCGCCAGCACCGCACCGCCCAATTTCTGAAGCTGCCGCACCCGTGCGAAGTAGTCGTCTTCCTCGCGGGTAATCAGCACCCCGCCCAGGCTGTCGCTGTGCCCGCCAAAATACTTGGTTGTCGCGTGCAGCACAAGGTCTGCCCCCAGCGCCAGCGGACGCTGCAAAATCGGCGTCGCCATCGTGTTGTCACACAGCAGGCGCGCTCCTGCTGCGTGTGCCAGCGCTGCCAGCGCGTGCAGGTCGCTGATCTGCATCAGCGGGTTAGATGGTGTTTCGACCAGCAGCAGGCGCGTGTTGGGGCGCAGCGCCGCACGTACCGCCTGCACAACGGGCATGTCCACAAAGCTGACCTGTAAGCCCCAGGGCACAAAAATCTCGGTCAGCAGCAGGCGTATACCGTGATACAGGTCATTTGGCACGATCACATGATCGCCCGGTGCCAGCGCTTGCAACGCGGTCATCATCGCCGCACTACCGGACGCAAACGCCGCTGCCGCCGCCCCGCCTTCCAGCGCGGTCACTGCCGCTTCCAGCGCCTCGCGGTTGGGGGTTTCCGTGCGCGCATAGACATAGCCATGCGGATAACTGCCATCTGCCGCGCGCTCAAACGTGGTGGCGAGAATCAGCGGCAGCGCCAGCGCCCCGGTTGCCGCGTCGGGGTCAGCACCGGCATGGATAGCGAGGGTTTCGGGATGCAGGGTGTTCATCTGCGCAGCGCCTTTCTGCTTGTGCGGAGACTGCCCCCGGCAGACGCCGCGCGCCCGGCAGGGAAGCAGTCGTATAGACCCCACATTTTAGCAGGTTTTGCTGTACTGCCGCAGCACGGTTCCCGGCGGGTGTATTCGGAAATGGGGGCAAAGCGGGCGACGGATGCGCATTGCATTCAAGACCACAGAGGCACGGGGGGAGGGTCCACAGAGGCATGGAAGCCAGCCTCTCCGCACCCTCTGTGCCTCTGTGGTGCAATAATCGTTGCGCCCCCTGCTGCTGGCGGCTATTCGTTTGTGGCGATACTGCGCTGGAGCAGCACGAACCCGATCCCGACATTGCGCAGGTCTTCCGCGCCGGGTGCGCCGCCGGACCCCAAATAGGTCCAGCCGTCACTGAGGTGCTTGCCGATTTCCCACTCTGCTTCCGAACGGCTGAAGATGCCTTCACTCTCGTAGCCGGGTCCGGCTTCCAGAATAAACGTAATCAGCTTCACTTCGACCATCTGGGCTTTTCTCCCTGCTTGCAGTCTACCGGATGTTCACCTGCGCCTATCAGTGTGCCCCGATTCGAGCTTTCCTGCCACTGTTCGCCTGCCTGGACCAGGTTGACATGCCAATTGTAATGGATTAGCAGGTACAAAATAACTTGCCGGCACACCTGTTGCTTGAGTAGAGTTGGAACATGGTGGGAACACAAGCCCTGATCGCTTACGCCTGATTTGCTGCGCTACATTTCCGCACCCTGTGGTGTTCTGCCAGATTTCGATCTGAACGACAACAAAAGGTGAGAAAATGGTTCGCCCCTACTACATCAACTACACAACGGCGGTGGTGCTGTTTGCCCCGCACGATGTGCAGGAAATCGCTGTGCCGCTGATGCAGCGCTACAGTGCCGACAATTTGCTGCGCTTGCCCGCCCATATCACCCTGCTGTTCCCGTGGGTGCCTTTTGCGCAGTTGGACGCCGCTTGCGCAGCCCTGCGCGAAGTCTGCGCGGGTGTTCAACCGTTTGAAGTGACCCTGCACGGCTACGACACATTCCCCGGCGTCACCTATATGAAACCGGTAGACCCTCAGCCGCTGATCGCGCTGTTTCAGGTCATCTTCGCCTGTTTTCCTGAGTATCCCCCCTATGGTGGCGCATTTGGCAGCGACCTTGTTCCGCATATAACCGTCGGCGAATTTAACAACAATTTCAGCCAGTTTGCCGCGCACCTGCCCGACTACAGCCCGGTCACCTTTCAGGCAGAACGCCTGCACATCGTCTACGGCGTCCACCGGGTCGCGCTGCCCTGGATGGTCTGGGATGTGGTGCGGTTGGGCAGCAGCGGCGGCAGGTAATTGATTACCGAATCTCCGCCTTTTGACGGACTTCCCCGCGTTCACGGCGTGTTATAGTTAGGGAATTACTGAAAGCTGCGGTTGCGCTTGATCCCTGTGGACGAGTGGGCAACCTTTTGTGTGCTTGTCGTCACGCATTGCCCGCGCAGGTTGCCCGCGCTGCGCGGCGGCGCACCCCGACACACAGAACCGCCTGCCCCGCTGGTACGCCCAACCCAAATTGACTGTTGAGGTAAGCGACAATGACCATTCGTATCTTGATCGCCGATGACCACGCCGTTGTTCGTCAGGGGCTGCGTATGTTTTTGGGGCTTGATCCCGATCTGGAAGTTATCGGAGAGGCTGTTGACGGCAAACAGGCGCTGCAAATGGCGCGCCAGATTCAGCCGGATGTCGTGCTGATGGATCTGCTGATGCCCGGCATGAACGGTATCGAAGCCACCGCCGCGATTCGGGCGGAAATGCCCGATGTCGAAGTGATTGCGCTGACCAGCGTTCTGGAGGATAATGCCGTCATCGGGGCGGTCCGCGCCGGGGCGATCGGCTATCTGCTCAAAGACACAGAATCGGAAGAACTGATCCGCGCGATCAAAGCCGCCGCCGCCGGGCAGGTGCAGCTTTCACCCAAAGCCGCCGCGCGCCTGATGCGCGAAGTGCGCACGCCCGACAACCCGGAAACGCTGACCGAACGCGAAACCGAAGTGCTGCGCCTGCTGGCACAGGGCATGTCCAACAAGGAAATCGCGTACACGCTGACAATCGGCGAAAAGACGGTCAAGACGCATGTCAGCAACATTCTGGGCAAGCTGCACGTCACCAGCCGCACCCAGGCAGCGCTGTATGCCGCGCGCATTGGGCTGGTGGACCGGCTGAGCACTGAAGATTGAACTAAAACAGCAGCGCTAACACAGGGTCGTTATTGGCAGGACTTCTTAAAGCAGAGCACCAGCGGCACAGAGTCATGGACGCCGGGCATGTGCAGCGGCGCTTGGCGTGCTGTTTTGTGACTCCTGCCCTGTTCAGGACAGCCGGGATTCTGGCGGGCAGCGCCTGGAATAGTGCACAGTCGGTACACGAACACGTATTGTAAGCGTAATTGTTTGTTTGAGGATTCTTTGCGCCATGATGCAGCCCGCCATTGCGCCAACCGAGTTTGATGTGCTGTACACCGCGCTGGGCAAGCTGACCCACGCCACCACCCCCGCCGAACAACTGGAAGCCGTCAGCGATTATCCGCTTGCGTGTGGAGCGACACGCGGCGTGCTGTTTTATATTGACCCGGACGAAAGCCTGCGCGAAACCGTCGTCGCCGAATGGCTGCTCAATGATTATCCCCCGATGGGTGTCGGTTCTGCCTTTGACGGCAAGCGCCGCAAACTGGCGGAATACTGGCGGCAGATCCCCGATCAACCGATGTTCATTGAAGACCGCCGCACGGACCCGCGTGTGGATGCCGAGACGCTGGCATTCGGCGAAATCTACGGGCTGCGTTCCGGGGCGTTCCTGCCGCTGCGCAACAAGGGGCGCTGGATCGGGTTGATCGTCTTCTACTGGACGGAGCCGCAAGTGTTTTCCGGGCGCGACCAGCGCATCTATACGGCGATTTTGCAGCAGGCAGCACCGATGATCGACAGCGTGCGGCTTGCGGAACAGGCGCGCACGCGCGCGCGTGACCTCGAACGGGTGCACAGTGAACGCGACTTCCTCTACAGCGCGCTGGGCAAGCTGACCCAGGCGACCACGCCGGAAGAACAGCTCGAAGCGATCAGTGCCTATGCGCGCGGGCGCGGCGCGGTGGTCGGCAGACTGTACTATTTTGCCGAGTTTCAACCCTACGAGCTTGAAAATGTCGCTGAATGGACGCTTGATCCTGCTAGTACGCTCGGTGTTGGCACTCGCATAACACTGGGCAGCGACCACGACTCCTGGAACTGGTTTACGCACCCGGATCGCTGTACGCTGTTTGGCGATGTCCTGACGGCTGAGAATCTGCGCGAATCGAGCCGGACGATGTTCATGCAGCATAACCTGCGGGCAGTTGCCCAGTTGGTGCTCAACATCAATGGTCGCTGGGTGGGCATCATCACATTCGGTTGGGAAGACGCTTTTCAGTTTGACGCCCGCGATGAGCGTGTGTTCACCGCGCTTCAGCAGCAGGCAGCGCCGGT
>DAOTWP010000238.1:0-38548 GCA_034435675.1 Anaerolineae bacterium | reverse complement strand
AGAAAGCTGGTTTTACCCATGCCCGGTCTGCCCGCAAAAATCAACAGGTCACTGCGCTGCAAGCCGCCCAACAGCCGGTCCAGCGGCACATAGCCCGTCGGCAGCCCCAGCGCGTCCTGCTGCGAGCGCATCAGGCGGTCAATGCGGTCATAATAATCGCTGATCGCCTGCTGCATGGGCGTGATTTCGCGGCGCGTCTGCGACTCGGTGACGTTGAACAACGCCGCTTCCGCCTCGCTCGTCACCGCCTCACTCGGCTTGTCTTCGCTGGTCGCCAACTGCCGGATTTCGTCCGCCGCTTTCATCAGGCGGCGGCGCAGCGAGGCGCGCTGCACGATGCGCCCGTAGACCTCGGCATGCTGCGAGGTCGGCACATTGAAGGCGAGGTAGGTCAAATACGCCTGACCACCAACTTCCTCCAGCTTGCCGATGGCATACAGTTCATTGGTCAGCGTGACATAATCAATCGCATCATTGCGCAGGTTCAGGTTGAGCAGTGCCCGCCAGATAAAGGCATTGCGCAGAAAATAGAAATCCTCTTCCCGCAAGAAAGAGGCGACCGTCAGCAGCGCGCCGGGATCCACCAGCACCGCACCGATGGTGGCTTCTTCCGCTTCCTGACTGAACGGCACCTGTTGACCAGGAACCAGTACTGCTTGATCGCTCATGCGTTGCCCAGAAATAGAGAAAGAAAACGGCGCGCGGGCGCACCGTGAGGAGTCGACACTAGAGCATCATCGGGGCAGCGTTTGCCCCGATGCGCAGACTTACGAACGGGAGAAAGGCTAGTCTTCGCTGTCTTCCAGATCGTCCAGATCGAGTGAATTCACAAAGTCCGCAAACGCACTCAGACGCCGGTCATCAACCTCTTCCGCGCCATCAGCAGCAATATCCTTCTCAACGTCTTCATCCGGCTGGATCGAGGCTTTGTCCATCACGACATCCGCAACAAACACCGGCGCTTTGACACGCACTGCCAGCGCAACCGCATCACTAGGGCGCGAGTCAATTTCGATCTGCTTCCCAGAGACATCAACCACGACACGCGCGTAATACACATCCTGGCGCAGGTCGTTAATCAGCACATGCACGACACGCCCACCCAGCTCACGGATCACGGATTTGAGCAGGTCGTGGGTCAGGGGGCGTGCAGGCGGCATATCTGCGGAAAGCTCAATGGTAATCGCTTCCGCTTCATAGGGGCCAATCCAGATGGGCAAATAACGATCACTGTTAATGTCTTTGAGCACCACAATTCGGTGTTGAGACATCAAACTTACACGGATGCTATCAATTATGACTTCGACCATTGTTCGTCGCTTTTTCTGATTTACACGTCTGACGCCTTATTGGGATTATACACGGAAGCAGGTAGGTAGCAACAACCCTTTTTGACGGTCTTCGATTTCTAATATTGCCACAACATACCCAACACGCCGGGATAGCCAGCGCCAGCCAGGAAGCCTACAATACGGGCACTGCTGGGCGGGCAAGCAAAACAGGACAGAACGTGAACAAACGGATACTCTCACTGGCGCTGCTGCTGACCGTGCTCGCTGCCTGCGCCCCCGCGATCCCCACAGGTTCCTACATCCTCGGCGACATGCTGCTGCGCGACGACTTCAGTACGCCGCGCGGCTGGCTGACCTTTGTAGACCCAGCACAGGGGGTTGATTTTCGTTATCAGGACAGCGCATTTCGCGCCCGGATTACGCAGCCCGTTTACGCCTGGACGATGAACACGCAGCCGCATACCGATGTGATGCTTCAGATTGATGTGCTTCAGGTTTCAACATTTGCCAACAACGCCTATGGCATTATCTGTCGTGCAGGCGCGGACAACGGCGGCAACGGGTACTATTTTCTCATCAGCGGTGAGGGCTATTTCAGCATTCGGCGCGGTGTGGAGGGGGAGGGCGGTGGCGTGCTGGCGCTGATTCCTTGGACACGCTCCAATGCGATTGTGGTCGGCGAACGTAACACCTTGCGGGCGGTCTGCGCCGGGGACTATCTGGCGCTGTATATCAACGACCAGTTTGCCGGGGATGTGCGTGACCGCTACCTGACACACGGCTTCACCGGACTGGCGGCGGCGGTTGTTCAGGAAGGCGAGGTCGAGGTGTTGTTTGATAATCTGATCATCTGGCAGGTCAGCCCGCAAACCGCCGCTGCTGGCGCAACCACCGCCTCGCCAGAATAAACGCAAAGGCACGCTGCCCGCTTACCTGGGCGACGTGCCTCGCTGTTAAATCGTTCACACTGGCTATCCTGCCTGGCGCGACTCTTAAAGGTTGCGGCTGGCACGAAAATTGCCGGTCAACTGCCGCTAACCGGAATGATCAGCTCCTGTCCCGGAGACAGCAAATTCGGGTTAGGGATGCGCCCCTGATTAGCATCAACAATTGCCTGCACGGTTACGCCGTAGCGCTGCGCAATCGAATACAGGGTTTCGCCCTGCTGCACAACATGTGTGGTCTGCCCGCTGCTGGCATCGCTGCCACCTGCGGGGGGCTGTGGGGTGCTCTCACCCTGTAGATCAACCCCCACACCGCAACCGGGGATGATGATTTCATCACCAGGGTTAATCAAATCAGGATTGTTGATCTGCGGATTCGCCGCCGCCAACTGCGCAGTGGTCAGGTTGTTGTTGATGGCAATCCGATAGAACGTGTCGCCCGACTGCACGATATACGTGCAGCCATCCTGCGAACCCACAAGGCTGGGATCATCCGTTGGCGTGACAAGACCAGAAGGTGTATTGGACGTCTGCGCTGCTGGTGCGCTGGTCGGGGAAGCCGGAATCGGCTGCGTTGCCAGCGGCAGCGGCGTCACAAAACGCGGCGTTTCTGTGGGCACAACCAAGGGTGTATTGGTCGGCTGCACAGTTGGCGTCTCGGTAGCTGGCAGCAGCGGCACAAGATCCTCAGTAGGTGTTACGCTTGGCGCCTGCGTCGGCATTTCGAAAGGCGGCAGCGCCGTCTCGGTGATCTCCAGAATCTGCGCTTCAGTCGCAGTTTCCTGCGGTTCAAACGGCAGCGGCTCAAACGTTGCATCTGCCTGCACCGTCATCGGAATCTCTGTGACGTTCCCGGTACCAAGATCACCCGGCAGAAGTTCTGCCGTCGCGTCAAGCGCTTCTGCGGTGGGTGTTGCCGGAAGCTGATTGTTCTGGGGATCAATACCGGCATTTTGCAGAGGAACATTCGCGTCGCTCGCCTGCCGGAAACAACCCGCGAGTGTAAATAAACAGATCACACATAAAAGGAGTACACGGTTCCGTGGGAACGCCATGAATATCCTCACCTCTTTTCTTCTGCTTTAACACAGACATTGAGCCTGCTCATCCAACAGCATACACCTAAGCACTGGGTTAGGCAAAACAATTTTGTGATTTCAGAGGTTTGAATATGGTATCTTCATGCTGTCGCAGGCAAAATACCTATATCATGGAAGTATTGTACACGCGCGCTTGCACAATTGACAATTGATGCCCATGCGGCAGGCAGCCTATGGCGCCTGTACCCATACGCTTCCGAGATCATGGCGCAGCCTTGGACCAAAGACCGGCAGCCAAAGCACAGAACAGGTGCAAATGATCGGACATAACCAACCCGGAGGCATTCGTGCGGGGCAGCAGCACCCGGATTAAACGGTTGCCTGCCTACACTGTAACACCAAGTTCCCCGCGCGCCATATCCAGGTAGGGGGATACCGCATCCCGTGCAGGTGTGTCTGCAATAATCACCCCCTTGGTGCGCTTTTGTGCATAGCATCAGGGGGAGCTACAATGCACTTCAAACCTGAACGTAATGGAGTGATCCTTAAGTGGGTTCCGAAAATAAACCAACACGCATACTCGTGGTTGACGACGATGTCTCCCTTCAAAAACTCGTAACACTACTATTAGCAAACGTGGGCATTGAAACACTTGCCGCCTCCAATGCCGCCGCCGCCGCTCAAATCCTGCGCACCACCAACCCCTTGCCCGATTTGATGATCCTCGACATGATGCTGCCGGATGTAAGCGGATTGGAACTGCTGCGCCAGATGCGCGCCAAAACGATGTTTGATGGGCTGCCGGTGCTGATTTTGTCCGCGCTGGCAGACCCCGACCAAATCAGGGAAGGCTTGCAGGTGGGGGCAGATCGTTATCTCACCAAACCCTATCTTGCCAACAATCTTGTCTCAACAGTTCAGGATATGCTGCGCCGGGGACGGGTGCGGCGCGGGTAATCCTGGCAGAATCAAACAAGCGCTGATTTGTGCTACAGGCAATTGCGCCGGGGCACAACCGACTGGCGCAGTCGATCAACCTGCGTCATAATCTGAGATCATTCCCAATTCCTTGCAGCACAAGAACCACGTAGACAGAGGCGCTGACCATGACCGATGCTGAATTGACAATTCTGAGTGTGCTGGCGCAGGGTCCGCGCTACGGTTATGAGATTCAGCAAATCATTGATGAACGCGGGCTGCGCGATTGGCTGACGATTGGTTTCTCCTCGATCTATTACATCCTCAACAAGCTGGAACAACAGAACATGGTGTTGAGCGCAGTCATCGGCAGCAAAGCCGACCCCGCGCGCAAGACCTACCAGCTTACCGACGCGGGTCTGGGGGTGCTGCAAACCGCGATTGCCGAACTGCTCCAGCAGCCGCGCCTGCTCAGTTCCGGTTTTGAACTGGGACTGGCAAATCTGACTGCGTTGAAACCGGTGCAGGTTTACCGCGTGCTGACTCGCTATCGCCTTGAACTGAACCAGAAGCTGTTCTCCGTAGAGCGTTCGTGGAATCTTTACCAGCAGCAGGAGGGGGAAATCCCCGACCACCTGCGCGCGCTGTATACCCACAGTATTGCCATGATGAAAGCCGAGCTGGAATGGCTGGCGGCATTCCTTGAAGGATGGACACTGCGCTATCCAGCCGTAAAGGATGGCGACAGCAGCAAGACCGAGGAACCGGACGCCCACACCGCCGCCACTATCATGAGCCGCCGTACCGCCAGCAGCGACCCCGCCAAGATGCTGCAACTGCTGCGCCGCCCTGTGCCGCGCGCTGGCGAAGGAGCGGCTACCGCACCGGAGGCTCCGGCGGCTCCGGCGGATGCGACGGATGCGGCGGCAGCGACGGAATGAGCCGGTAGACCACGAAATCGGCGATGCGCACTTCCCAGAACACCCCGAACCCTGCGCGGCGCAGCACGGTTAGCCACGGTTCAGCAGACATGGCGGCAGGCAGCACCAGAAAGCGCGGCTGCCTCTCAGAGTTAAGCAGGGCGTCTGCTGCCAGCATATCCGGCGCAGGATAATAGACCCGCCGTTTATCGCTCCACTGCCCGCTGTAATAATCCAGTTCAAAGCCCAGCCAGTAGGTATAATAAATCGCGCCGAACTGCTGGCTGTTCAGATAATCCGCCAGCAGGTCAATCCCACGATTGCGCCCGCCGTCTGTGCCGATAGTGCAGCGCCCGCTGCTGGCGTCCGCCGCGCCACCAAGCAGCAGTGCCAGCAGCACAATCATCGCAGCAAAACGTCCCAAAGCATACAGCATTTGCCGGGTCTGCCGCTGCCCGTTATGGGTGGCAAGCCAGCTGCCTGCCTGCGTCAGTCCCTGTGCGGTGAGCAGCAGCATCGGTGGCACAAGCGGCAGCAGATAGCGATCATAAACCGGAAACGCAATCAGCCAGTGCAGCGCAAAATAGCCTGTGCAATAGGTCAGCAGCAGCAGATCGATGGCGCTGTCACGGCGGCGCGGTGCACAACGCACACGCCCCGCCAGCGTGAACAGTGCCAACAGCAGCAGCGCGACAGTGACCAGCGCGGACGCCAACAGATATTGCCCGTGTGCCGCGAAAGCTTCCAGCCGGGGCAGAACCTCCCCGGCGCGCACAAATCGTTCCGGGTTGGTATACGCCGCACCAAGTGTCCAGAAGCTGGCGGGTGCAGCCCGCTGCGCGTCCCACAGCCCCAGCAGCCCCATGCCCACTGCCAGCGTCAAGCCCAGGCGCAGCAGCGCCCCCACCAACCCCAGCGGTGTTTGGCGTGTGCGCAGTGACGGCGGGGGCAGCAGTGGCAGCGCCAGCAGCAGCGGCAGATACAGTAGCGCTTGCGGTTTGCTGGCAATCCCTGCTGCCAGCCACATGCCCGCCGCCAGCCAGTGCCCACGCAGGACACACAGCAGCGCCAGCAGGGCACACAGCAGCATCAGCCCATCGGTGAAACCTGCTGCGCCAAACACAATCAGGTAGGGCGACAGCGCCGCCAGCAACAGTACCAGCAACCCTGCCGAACGCCGGGCATACAACCGGCGCGCCAATGCACCAAGCACCGCCACCACAATCAGGCTTGCCAGCACGTTGGCAATGCGCACCGCAAACTCGCCCTGCTGCGGGCTAACATCCCACACGCCACGCACCGGGTCATAGCGCAGCGCGAACAACTCCATTGCCAACGCGCTGAGATAAATGCTCAGCGGCGGTTTGTCCAGCGGACCGGAGAGCATCCAGTCACCACCTGCCGCCGCCCGCCGTGCGAACGTCGCATAAAATGCCTCATCCGCCCCAAAGCGAGTATCGCGCACCGCCAGATGCACACGAAAAACCCCAGCCAGCAGCAGCAGGGTAGTGGCAGCAAACAGGAAATTACGCAGCCGGTAATCGGGTGGTGAGATGGATTGGGACAGCATACGACAGTGAGACAGCGCGCTCAGGCAAAGCGCTCGCGCAGATAATCCAGCGCGACACGATCCAGGGCATCCGGCGTGGTCTCTGGACTCCAGCGTTCTTCCAGATTCTCATTTCCGACCAGTCGCCAGAAGGCGCGCTTGCTGGCATCATCCCAGAGACCCGTGATCTCACCGTCGAAATAACCCTGCCTGACCAGCAGGTGCTGCAACTCTGCGGCGAGCGCCACATCAATGGGCAGCAAATCTTCGGGTTTGGTGCTGCCAAAATACAGATGGTGAATGCTGACCAGTGTCTGCAAGCGCCGGACAGGTTCGGGATCATCATCCACACGCAGATCGAGGTAACGGTCATTATCGCCGCCATAGCCCCCACCGGGACGCACCACCAGCAGCGCTGCCGACTGTTTGCCGCGCCGGTCTCCGCCAATGGTATCCCCCGCTAGCAGCGCCGCTGCGAGGCGATCCGCCAGTTCGCCCACTGTGCTGGTGAATGCATACGCCATCGCTGACAGCGTTTCCGCGCCGGTCAGAATATTGCCCTGACACGTGAAACCGGCACCCACATAGTGCCCAGCCCATGCACCGCAGTCTGCGCCGGTGTGCGCAGCGGCTCCTCCCCGTGCATCGACAATGCCAACCTGCCGGGTTGATGCGCCAGGGTCGTCCGCCAGCAGTGTTGACAGCGTTTCATCCGCGCTCTTGCCCTGCGCCAGCAGCGCCAACCCTGCCGCACCAAAGCCGACCCGCGCGTGCGCCTGTGTGGCAACTGCCCCTGCGCCTGCCTGTGCCCAACTGACCAGCGCGCCCGCCGCGAGGAACTTGCTGGCAACCGCCACTCCCCACGCCTGTTCTACGCTGTCCCACGCCACAATTGAATAGGTCATCACGCACTCCAGCTTGCCGCGAAACAACATGCCCGCCACCAGATGGCACGTTGATTGTACCGCAGCGCCGTGTATAATGCCGCGCATGCTGCCATGCAGGATACCGCGCGTGCCAAAAAGCGGAAAGGCACAGGATGGATTTTTCGAAGATTCAGGGTTTCGTGTTCGATATGGACGGTGTGTTGTGGCGCGGCAATCAACCGCTGCCAGGGCTGGCAGCGCTGTTTGAACTGCTGCACAGCCGCGCGCTGCCCTATGCCCTTGCTACCAACAACAGTGGCAAATCCCCCGCCGATTACGTCGCCAAACTCGCCAGCATGGGCGTGCCTTCAGTGCCGCAAACGGCAATCATCACCTCCGCGACAGCTACAGCCGCGCACCTGCGCGAACACTACCCGCAAGGCACACTCGTTCATGTACTGGGGGGCGACGGGCTGCGGTTGGCGCTGGCAGATGCCGGGTTTACATTGGCAGACGATGCCGCGCATGGTGCCGTGCGCGCTGTAGTGGTTGGCATTGACTGGGAACTGACCTACAGCAAACTGCGCCGCGCCACGACCCTGATTCGCGCAGGCGCTGCATTTTACGGCACTAATCCTGATCGCACATTCCCCACACCAGAAGGACTCGCACCGGGCGCGGGCAGCATCATTGCCGCCGTCGCCACTGCCACCGATGTGCAGCCACAGATCATCGGCAAGCCGCATCCGCCAATGTTCAATGCGGCTCTACACCTGCTGGGCACTTCAGCGGCGCACACGGTGATGGTCGGGGATCGGCTGGACACGGACATTCTCGGTGCGCAACAGGCGGGCATGCGTGCCGCGCTGGTACTCAGCGGTGTCACGACCCGTGAAGAACTGGCGACCAGCGCTATTCAACCAGATGCCGTTTTTAACACACTGCCGGAACTGCTGGCACTGCTGGGCATAGCGGATACCACCTGATGAAGTCACCGAAGCGGCTTTCACGCCGCGAGTTCCTGAAAACCCTGGCAGGCGGGCTGTTCGGCACCGGCTTTGCACACAACCTGGTAGCGCCGCGCACTGCCGCCGCGCAATCCATTCCGCCCAATGGATTTGTGGTCAGCGCAATGGAAGGCGCTTTGCGGCGGGCGTTTGGGGATTACAGCATGGCGCTTGATCTGCGCATGCTCGATTTTCAGGTACAGGAACACTTCGCCCTGCAACTCAATGCCGAACGTCTGCTGCCAACGGCAAGCTGCTTCAAGGCATTCCTGGTGCTGTACTACTTCATGAATACGCCACCTGAAGCATGGGATGCTGCCGAAGGCTCTACGATCTACAGCGTGGGCGTTTACAGCAACAACCGGCTCACCGGCACGCTGCTGCAAGACGTGGGGCAGCGCATCTCCGGTTATGGCAATGCCCTTGAGAAATTCAACGACTTCCTGATTTACACCCTGGCGATGCAGCAGGGACTGCACACCTGGGCGTGGGAGGGTAGTCCCACCGTTGGCATCCGTGACCCCCGCTTCGCCCCGTCAGAGACACGCTTTGTGGAGGTGCGCGGGGCGCGCAGCCTGGTGGACAACGTGACCACCGCTGCTGATCTCGCTCGCGGTTGGCGCGTAATTCTGACCAGCATCTCGCCCGATCCCTATGTCGAATACCCGCAGCTGCCCGCCGCCGCCGCCGCCACGCGCGACCTGCTCTCAATTCGTGCTGATGACTACGAATCACCTATTGAACGGGTCTATACTGGTGCATATACAGGCAAGGATGGCATTCTGCCTGCCGATACCCTGCCGGATGTCGGGCGGGTGGTCAACGATGCCGGGATCATTTACACGGCGCACGGCGCTTATACCATCGCCTTTCTTTCCGCCGGCGAAAGCGAAGTCATAGCGATTGATGTACTGCGGCAGGTTGTGGAACAAATCGGCGTCTACGAGGAATTCCTGAACGAGAATGCCGGCGGCTGAGTGCTTGCCCCGGTACACCACCTGCCGCTGCAACAGTTTCCCGCCTGGCTGTGACGCTCCCCACAGCATACCACAGCGCACCGATGCATTTGGTTTATCTGCGGGGGCAGTCTAAAATCGTCTCTGTTCGATCCTTCGCATTCCAACCCACAGGGGGACACCGCATGGCAACAGCTCGCCAGATTCAATCCGTGATCAAGCGCTTTGTCGCAGAAATTGACGCCGCTAACCGCGACATCCGCCAGCTAACGCAGACGATCAAAGAAATGGAAGAGGCGCTGGAAACCTTCAACGAAGACGAGGACATCCAGATTTCACGAGCGATTCGTGGCGATATTGACCGGGGCAAACGCGAAATCAGTGAGCTGCGCGAGAATATCCAGCGGTTGGAACGTGAAATCAGCGATACCAACCGCAAATTTAACAACCTGAGAAACTAAGAACACCAGGAGAAAACCAGAATGGACTATACACATCTTGGACGCACAGGTCTGACGGTCAGCCGCCTGTGTCTGGGAACGATGAATTTCGGGCCGCAGACTAGCGAAGCTGACAGCTATGCAGTCATGGACAGAGCGCTTGATCTGGGCATCAACTTCTTTGATACCGCCAACGTTTACGGCTGGAAGAAGGGTGAAGGTGTCACCGAACAGATCATCGGGCGCTGGTGGGCGCAGGGCGGCGGCAGGCGCGAAAAAGTCGTGATTGCGACAAAAGTCTACGGCAGCATGGGCGACTGGCCCAACGAGAACAAGCTGTCCGCCCTGAACATCCGCCGCGCATGTGAGGCAAGTCTCAGGCGTCTGCAAACCGACTACATTGACCTGTACCAGATGCATCATATTGACCGCGATACCCCGTGGGAAGAAATCTGGCAGGCGATGGAAGTACTCGTCCAACAGGGCAAGGTGCTGTACGTGGGCAGCAGCAATTTCGCCGGATGGCATATCGCGCAGGCGAACGAAGCCGCGCAGCAGCGCCATTTCATGGGACTGGTTTCGGAACAAAGCCTTTACAGCCTTGCGGACCGCATGATTGAACTGGAAGTCATCCCCGCGTGTGAGCATTACGGGCTGGGGTTGATTCCCTGGAGTCCACTGTCCGGCGGCATGCTGGGTGGCGCGCTGCAAAAGGCAAAAGAGGGACGCCGCGCCAGCGAAGGACAGCAGAAGAAGATCGAAAAGCACTACGCCCAACTGGAACAGTATGAGGCGTTCTGCGCGGAAATCGGTGAACAGCCTGCCGATGTAGCACTGGCATGGATGCTGCATAACCCGGTGGTCACTGCGCCGATCATCGGTCCGCGCACCCTCGAACAGCTTGAAGGCAGTCTGCGCGCAGTGGAACTGCGCCTCAGTGATGATCATCGCCAGCGGTTGGATGCCATCTTCCCCGGACCCGGCGGCACTGCGCCTGAAGCATACGCCTGGTAACCTGTTGCAGCACAGCCCTGGTCGCCTACCAATCAGGGCTGCCGAGCTGTCCTGCCACTGTTTCGTCATTTTCCGCAAGAAAACGCAAGGCATCGTCAACCGTCCCGAACAACCTGAAACGACGGTTGACGGTCTGAAACACCACGCTGGCAACAAAGCGCACGACGGTATTCGTGCCAATCAGCAGCGTCCAGCCGATACGTTCGGCAGGAGGAAAGGACAGGGTTCGCGTGGCTTGAATAAGATTGGGATGGCGTTTCACCTGTGTGGTGTCAATGATGCTGTGCATTAGCGGGATACCCATACTGACGAGCTGGCTGTATTCTTCACTCATCACCCGCAGCTCTTCCATTGTTACATCACCCCATACCTTCTGTCCGATCACCCGCTTGTCTACGATCCAGAATGTTTCATACGGCATTGTCGGCAGCACTTTCGTTTATGATCCGTAATAGATTGACATAATTCAGTATATGACGCTTGGCACGGAACAGGCGTTAAGAATTGCTGCTCATTTTCCCGGCGGCGTTATGCGCCGCGCGGATCGGTTCTGGCAATCGATAACGGGGTGTGCAGCGCAGCACCAGCTCCAGCGCAGTCGGCAGATCCGCCAGATGCCCGACAGAAATAAACAGCGGCTTGACCCGCGCCCGCGTGCGCAACACCGCGCCCAGCGTTTCTCCACGATACGTCAGAGGGCTGAAATCCCCGCGTTGATCGCCGGGTTCCTGATAGTCGCCAATCAGATATGTTTTGCCGCAGCCAATAGTTGGCTTTTGCAGCCATAAGCCCATTTGCGCCGCAATTCCCAGACGACGCGGGTGCATAATGCCCATACCGTCGAAGATGAAAACATCGGGCACGGTTTGCAGCTTCTCAAATGCCTCCACCAGGATCGGTCCTTCCCGAAAACTCAACAAGCCGGGAATATAGGGAAAGGGCGTTGGCATCGCCGCCGTAACGATTTCGAGCAGCCGCAGATCGGGAAATGTGCTGACCACCACTGCCGCTTGCGACAGGTCATTTTTGACACTGACATCCACCCCGGCAACCAGTCGAATGCTGTCCAGTGCCAGCGGCGCGTCGCTGACAATCTCGCGCGCCAAGTCCTGCTGCAATGCCACTGCCTGCGCTGCCGTCAAATTCCATTCATGGCGAGGGTACACTTGCATGGGTTTGTCCAGCCCGGCTAAAAACACAGCATTCATTATAGCCACTTCTGCGCCGGACCATGTAGCGTGGCTGTATTGCCCTACGGCAGTCCTACGCTGGATGGTGCTGACCGATACCGGGCTTGTTCGGGGGGTGTTTTCTGCTAGACTGTTGCGTTTGTTGTTGATTTGTGTCTTTAGCTGTATGGATCGTATGCGTTATATGTCAATGCTGCTCCCCGCGCTGCTGCTCATCCTGAGCATGCTATCCGCATGTGGGAGCACAAGTGAAGTCGAATTAACCCTTGTAGCAGAGAATCAGGCGCTCGGCACAGAAGTTGCCGCGTACCAAGCGACTGCCACCTATGCGGCGGATCGCCTTGCCGCCACCGGCGCCGCTGTGCAAACCCAGACCGGACGGGTAGACCAGCAGCAGCGCGATTTGGAATCCACGCTGGTTGCACGGGGTACGCCGATTGAGTACATCAATACCACGATGCCGCAGGCGCAAACGCCCGTGCCCACACGCACGCCGCTGCCGGGCACAGAAACCACAGCGGGAGGCGCCTCTGGCAGCAGCGACGCGTCGGTACGCAGCCCGGTGGTACAGCCTGTGGTCACGCTGTCGCCTGCGCCAACCCTGCTGACGAACCTGGTCACCGCCACCGGCATTGACGGCAGCGGTTGCGCTGCTGGTGTAAGCGCACAGTTCAGCGCTGATGTCCAGGCAGTCTATGTTGTGGCGACAGCGCCCAATATCCGCAGCGGCACAAGCTATGTCTCGCGCTGGAGCTATGCCGGACAGGAACAAATCGCCCATGAATGGGTTGCCGACTACAACACCAGCACACAGGAATGTATCTGGTTCTTTATTGACCGCACAGAAGTGACCTTCACCCCCGGAACATGGAGTGTCGCGCTGGAAGTGGACGGGCAGCCCGCCGCCGCGCCGCTGACATTTACTATCGGGGATGCCAGCGTTGCCAGTGGTGCAGGCAATCCCGCTGCGCCGTCAGCCCCGATTGCAACCGAAGAACTGGTCGCTGCTGTTCCCGCCAATCAACCGGAACTTGCCAGTCTGGCGACGGCAGCAGGAGTCAATAACGACGGCTGCGCCAGCGGAACAACGACACAGTTTAGCACGACCAGTACCGAAATCTACGTGACCGCCGTAGCCCGCAACATCCCGGCGGGTACGCGGCTGGTCTCCCGCTGGACCTACAACGGCACCGAAGTCGCTGTGTTTGACTGGACCCCGGACTATACCATCACCGAAGAATGCATCTGGTTCTTCATTGACCAGACCGCTGTTCCCTTTGCGCCCGGCAACTGGGGTGTCTCGTTGGAAGCGGTTGGTCTCGCGGTTGGCGGGCAGGCAACATTCGTCATTAGCGAATAATCCTTCCAGCAGGGTGCTTCCCCTCAATCTTGCCTGCGCAACTTGTGGTGTTTACACTGGTTTGCGTTATAATAGGCTTTCAGAAAAGCGCTTTGAGCTTCGCCGCGCTGCAGGGTGGTGAACTCACTGGATTTTCACAATTGTCTCACGCCGGTCTTATAGGGTTTCCCTATAAACCGTAATCGCTTCGCAAACTGCGCTGGCGGCGTTTTGTTTGACGATTGTTTGTAAACTTTAACGTACACAAAAGCGCTTTCAGAGTCGGCACACTCCTAGGAGGATTGACCCCATGCGGAAGTATACGTTTTTCGCCTTGCTGCTGGCGCTGCTTGCCATCGCCGTAGCCCCGATTATTGCGCAGGACGCAGAAGAAGCGGGACCGGTTACAAACATCCGTGTCGCGCACTTTTCGCCGGATGCCCCTGCCGTTGATGTTTATGTTAACGGCGAAGTTGCCATCGCCGGGCTGGCATTCCCGGATGTCACCGGCTGGGTTCAACTGGCCGCTGGCGCCTATTCGATTGCCGTTGCTCCCGCTGGCACATCACTGGATGATGCGGTCATCGGACCGGCGGAATTTGTGCTTACCGCCGACGCCTGGAACACGGTCGCAGCCGTTGGGCAAGTCGCTGATGGTTCGCTGCGTGCCGGTGTCGTCGCTGAAGACTACAGCGAACTGCCGCAGGGCACTGCCCGCGTGACTTTCTTCAACGCGATTGGCGATGCCGGGATTGAGCCGCTTGATGTGCTGGTCAACGAGGAAGTTGTTGCCGATGAACTCGGTCTGCCCGGCGTGATCGGCGATGGTGCGTTCACAGTTGATTACCCCGAAGGCGAATACGAAATCGCTTTTGTGCCTGAAGAAGGTTCGAGAGCATTCTTCACGATCAACAGCCAGGATATCGTCGGGGGTTCAAACTACTTCATTGCCGCCGTCGGAACCATCGCTACAGATGACGGGCTGGCAGTGCAGCCGGTGGTTGTTCGCACCGAGACCCGCAATATTGTGACCGTCGCCGTGCAGACCCCGCAGCTTTCGACGCTGGTGGAAGCCGTTGTGACCGCCGACCTGGCTGGTGCGCTGAGTGGTGAAGGTCCGTTTACGGTTTTTGCTCCGGTCAACAATGCCTTCACCGACCTGCTGATCGAACAGCAGATTTCGACCAACGACCTGTTGGGCAATCTTGAGCTGCTCACCTCCACGCTGCAATATCATGTTGTCGCTGGCGCGCTCAGCCCTGCGGATCTCGAAGGCAGCATTTTTGTCGATACCCTCAGCGGTGGTCGCATCTGGCTGGATCGTGACGAAAATGGCGATCTGCTGCTCAACGGCAGCACCCGGATTCTCAGCCGCGTGAATGCCAGCAATGGTGTGGTCTATGTGATTGACAGCGTGCTGCTGCCGACCCCCGGCACCATCGCGCAGCTTGCCCTGGTCACGCCTGAACTGAGCACACTGGTGACGGCGCTGGATACCGCCGGGCTGGTGGGCACGTTCCAGGGCGAAGGTCCGTTCACGGTTTTTGCTCCGGTCAACAATGCCTTCACCGACCTGCTGATCGAACAGCAGATTTCAACCACTGACCTGCTGGGCAACCTTGATCTGCTCAACAGCGTGCTGCAATATCATGTCCTCCCCGGCGTTGTCGGGTCGGCTGATCTGGCGGCAGGGCAGGGCTTGCAGATGCTCTCTGGCGCATATCTGTGGATTGAAGCCGCGGAAGATGGCAGCCTGGTGCTGGCGAACGGCGCACGCGTGATTACCGCCGACATCCCCGCCCGCAACGGCGTCATCCATCTCATTGACACCGTGATGCTGCCCACGCCGGGACGCATTGGTCAGGAACTGAGCATCGCTGACGACTTCTCCACGCTGTTCGCTGCGGTGGAAACTGCCGGGCTGACCGAAGCGCTCAATGGCGATGGTCCGTTCACCGTGTTTGCTCCGTTGAACAATGCCTTCACTGACCTGCTGATTGACCTGCAAATCCCCAGCACCGCACTGTTTGGCGATGTTGACCTGCTCAACACCGTGCTGGCGCTGCATGTGGTCGAAGGCGTCTTTACTGCCGAAGACCTCGCCGGAGTCAGCAGCCTGACTTCGCTGGGTGGCGAAGAACTGCCCGTCGCAGTGGTGGATGGAGTCGTGACTGTTGCTGGTGTTCCGGTTGTTACTGCCGATATTCCGGCACGCAACGGTGTCATTCACGCGATGGGCGGCGTTATTCTGCCAGAAGCAATGCGTGCAGCGCCGGAAGCTGAAGGCAGTGGCGAAGAAGCCGCAGCCGCAGGCACCATCGCTGAAATTGCCGCCAGCGCAGGCACTTTCAACACCCTGCTGGCAGCCGTGGACGCCGCCGGATTGACCGATGCTCTTAGCACCGCTGGTCCGTTCACTGTGTTCGCACCTACCGATGAGGCTTTCGCAGCGCTGCCGCAGCGCACCCTGAACACCATTCTGGGGCTGCCGGACGTGCTGACCAATATTCTGACCTACCATGTGGTGCCCGGTGCGCTCAGCGGTGAAGAAGTTGCCGCAGCCACGGCGCTCACCACCGTGCAGGGCAGCGATATTGCGGTTTCGGTTGTGGACGGCACTGTGGTGCTAAACGGCACTGTGAATGTCATTCAGGCGGACATCGTCGCTAGCAATGGTGTGATCCACGTCATTGACGGCGTGCTGGCACCCCCGCGCTAAAACCTGTCTACTGGCGATGCACGCTGCGTACATGGCGTGCATCACCAGACAATAAAACCAACGGCAACAAAAAAAGACCGGGCAATACTCGGTCTTTTTTTGCAGCACCTGGACTTATCCTGGCACCACAGGCAAACCAGGTTCTGTCGGCGGCGTCTCTGCCGGGGCACCAGGCGCAGGCATTGCAGGTTCCCAGCGCAGCATTTTCACCAGCACATCTGCCGTGTTTTCGCGCAGGCGTCTGCGGAAGGCGCGCAGAGACTCATCACTACGCTGTCCATACATCGGATACGTATAACTCTCGTAAATCGTCTTGCTCATCACCGCCATTTCGGGTTCCCAGCGGTCAATCTGGCGCCACGTATGCTCCGCAACCTGATACAGCTCAAACTGAATGCGCACTTCACCATGCATCCCGCGAAAGCGTAAATCCAGCGCCACTGGCAGCATAGCGTTGCGTTTATTCAGCCGGCTGGCAAAGGGTTTAACCAGCAGCCGTGCAATCCGCCGTGACTGCCGCCTGAGACGCCAGTCACCCAGACGGCTGCGCCTGCGGATCAGCCGGTTGATGCCACGCAGCAGCGAACTGGTCGCCAACTGCTGGGTGCGGGCAATACGCCCATACATGTCATACTGGGTCAGCCGCACCGAAACAATCCGCCAACCGGAAAACAACTGGTCATTCATCCCCAGCAGCAGTTTGCGCGCGTGTACACTGTTAGCGACCGTCGGGGCATCAATCAGGTTATTGGCGGCATACTGCTGCCACAACTGCCGCCGTCCGGCAATCGTGTTCGTATCCTGCTGGGGCAGACCGGCATAGGGCGTCTGCCATGCGCCAAATGCAGGCGAGCGTTCCAGCAGCAGCCGCAAAATGGTGCGCACAAGCAGCAGCAGCAGCACGACAAACAAGGCTATCAAGGTCGCCCCGGCAGCCACCAGCGCGGATTGGCGCGGGCTGGCGGGGTCAAGCCCCCAACGCTGCAACATACCGTCTAATATACTCTGCACATCACTCTTGGCAGGACTCTCGCTGACAAGCGGCGCGGTTGGCGCAATCTCCCCGGCTGGGGGCGTTGGCGTCGCTGCGGATGGAGCCGGGATAGCGCGCTCAGGGATGCGAATGCTGATCGGCACAAAATTATTCGAGAGTGTGCCCGACTGCGCGGTCTCGATTTCGTCAATACCCACTTCCACACGTAAGAGCTGGATCGCGCCCGGTGTAAACAGGCTGGTTGAAAATGTCAGTGTCAGTTCGGTCTGTTCGCCAGTCGTCAACGGCGGCACAGGTTGCGAGGCAATAATCCGGTTGGCATTGCCCAGATCGAGCAGATTCGCCGTTACCGTACGTGTGGCTGCACCGCCGTTGTTGCGCACGACAATCGTCACATAGCCCTCGATGCCATCAGACGAAAGGTTGGTCTCCCTCAGGGAAACAAAGTAATCAGGGGGGGTGGGTGTTGCCGTTTGCGCCTGTACGGGAATAGCCAACAGCACTATGAGCAGCAGCGCAGTAAACAGTGAAACATGTTTGATCATTCTCATCGCCCTGAGTGCATGGTTGAAATCCCTTATGCACAACTATAGGGCGAAATCCCGTACTTTCCAAGTCGTCTGCCTGACGGTTAGCCATCTGCTTACCTGCGACAGAAACTGATTAAATCACAGTTATCAATAGCTACACCTGAATATTTACCTGCTTGACAGGGTATTAATTTTGCGGGAAAATAATAACAAGCATATAAAGAAGCACAGGTGTAAGCATGAAGCCACCTGATCCTCCTGAACCACCGCCGCCCCCCCCTGATCGGTATCTTCGACGCCAAACTGCCGTTTGAGATGCCACCTGCCGTGGACACTTTCCGCCTAAATATAGCGATATGCTGCATGAATCAAGGCTTCTTCTAAGCTGACAGCCCAATCAAACCCACCTGCTGGTTCGCGTGGGTGCCCCAAAGTGTGCTCGTGGAGTTCCTATCGCTCGGTGGGGGAATTTCGTACTTTGGCTTGGCACACCAGGGGACGCTTGCAAGCATCTTGCGCACTCATGTGCGCCATTTGAATGCTAACAGAGCACCCCTGAGGATGCTCTGCTGCTGCATGACCTAACGCCACAAAACACTGTCCGTTTTGTGTCCGATCCTTGTCCCTTTCCGAGGGACTCAGCCCTCCTTGCTTTGAGAAAGTAAGGATGTCGTAAGGCTGAGTTTTAGGAAGGTGCAATATGTGCATGCTCCCACCCGACCCACCGGGACCGCTGCCGCCGCCCAACAGCTAAACGCGGCATTGCAAGCCCAGTAAGCAGGAGTAAGAAGCCAGCTCAATCCCAAATGATGTTGGCTTCTTCAATTTCGCGCCGCGCTGCATTGATACACCACAGCAGTTCTTCGCGGCGGGGTACATTGACATCGCTGCACAGCCTTTCAGATTCTGCCAACCAGTCCAGCGCCTGTGGTAGATCCTCTTTGCGCATATAGAGCATCCCGAAGGCATAAGCAGTGACCGCCTGATAATAAATGTGCTGATAATCATTCCAGATTCCCATGGCTCGCGTCAGGTTCTGGTAGGCGGCATCACACTTCTGATTGCGAATCTGTGCCCTTGCCAGTGTATCAAGCGCCACAGCAATATAGAAACGTTCGCCATAGCGCTCAAATAGCTCCAATGCCGTTTCAAGGTGCTCTTCAGCTTTATCAAGCTGTCGCCGTGACAGCTCAATCGTCCCGCGTGTGTGCGCGATCAAGCCGACTTCGCGCGGTCCGCGCACTCCAGCTTTCCCCAACCAGGTCTCCGCCCGATTCAGGAATGTTTCGGCTTTGTCGAATTCCTTTAGACTGTGGTACGCCAGCGCCTTGCCAAAAAATAGACGCCCCTGCTGGTAATCGTCGCCGAGATCCTCCCATGCCATCAGCGCAAGATCACAATGCTCAAGCCCGCGTTGATATTCGCCACGATAAATATAGGCAAATGCCAGTGCCTGGTATAACGCCGCTTCTGCTCGCCGGTTCTGAAGCATTTGTGCCAGCGATATGGCTTCGCGCACAATTGTAGGATTCACGGTCGCCGAGCTGGTGATGGTCTGAAGATAGAGCAAACCAATGTAGGCATCAAGCTGGTGATCTGGCAGTTCTTTCGTATCCGCTTCGCGCTGAACCATCTGGATAATCGTCCGCGCGTATTTAGGGCGTGCCAGTATTATGTGGCTGCTGCCAATGTCAGACAATAAACGCATTTCTATCGCATGTTTTTGATGATCCCTGGCGTGTGATGCTGCCTCTTCCAGCATCGCTGCCCACGTCCCCAAATCCTCCCGCATCATCGCATAAGGAAAAACCAATAGCAGCATTTCTGTGGCACAGCGCCGGTGCTCCTCGCTGCTGGTGAACAGACCGCGTTCGATTACCTCCTTTAGCTTGTTAATCTTGCGACGAAACCATTTGGTGTCCTGCAAATGATGAGCAGTGCGAACATCGGCTAACCAATCCTGGATGAGCTTTCTGGCTGCCATGTGCTTTCCTCCGAGCGTGCATCGACTATGATCAAGTATGTGAGTTGTAGTTTGTTAGTTATGTGGCTAGGAGTTGTGTTTTCGCTTTGCACGCATCAACTGATTGTAGCGTAATCAATATTAACAGTCCAGTAAACATTACTCACTATTAAGGCATTTTCGGCACAATTTGAGATTCGTAAACGGTTTCTTCATCACAGGTACAAAACAAACAGCAGCACATCACCTGTTGTGCTGCTGCTTTTGCCTTTGCGTTTACAGTAGCAATATATGGCAGGAAATCAGTTCAAGGGGCTGAACGCAAAAATGGTCCCGCTGTAATCCAGCAGATACAACTCACCGACTTCATCTTCGCCAAACGAACTGATGGATCTGCCCGTTTCGGTCAATATCATATTCTGCCAGGCAGCGGACTCGTCACGCCATGCGCCCCACACAATTCCGCTGCAAAAGTCGGAATACAGGTAGACCGCTTGCAGGTCGGGCAGTGCCGTACCGCGATAAACATAGCCACCAGAAATCGAACACCCCAGCGCGCCATGCGGGTATTCCAGCACCGGCAGCACCATCGCGTCTGTGCCCGTCTCGCCGCTGTAGCGGTGCATGCCTTCGTACACACGCCAGCCGTAGTTTTGACCGCCAGGGCTGCCCGCAGGCTGGAAGTTGACTTCCTCCCACTGGTTCTGCCCGACATCCGCGAGATAAAGGTCGCTCGTGGCACGGTCAAAGCTGAAACGCCAGACGTTGCGCAGCCCCCACGCCCAGATTTCTGGTGCGCCCCCGCCAGCAGCAAAGGGATTGTCCGGCGGAATGGCATAGGGAACAGCGCTGTCCACATCCAGCCGCAAAATTTTGCCCAGCAGGTTATAGGGATTTTGTGCGTTATTTTGTGGATCGCCTGCCGAACCACCATCGCCTACAGACACATACAGATAACCGTCGGGTCCAAAAGCCATCTGCCCGCCGTTATGGTTAGCGTAAGGCTGCTGGATCGTCAGCAGAACTTCCGCGCTGTCAGGATTCGCCAGGGCAGCATCGGAATCGGACACAACATAGCGTGCGACAACGCTGCTGCCGCTGCGATCCGTGTAATTGATGAAGAACTGCCCATTCTGCGCGTACTGCGGATGAAATGCCAGCCCCAGCAGCCCACGTTCTGTATAGCCGCCACCAAAGACATCGCGCGTCAGCAAACCGGAAATATCCAGAAACGGGGTATCCAGCCGCGCTCCCTGCTGCAATATCCAGATTTTACCGGACTGCTCCAGGACGAATAGCCGTCCACTGCCATCCCCGGCATGAGTCATATAAAGCGGGCGATCAAACCCGCTGGCAAGCTGTGTCAGGATGAATTGGCTGGGATCAGGGGCACTGCTGCGAAAGATTAGCGGCGCTTCGTCCTCCTGCGCGGCAGTTTCCTGAACAACCGCACCACCAAATGCCAGCAGCACAAGCAGCATCGCAACACTGATGAGTTTCATTCCAGAAATCCACTTTCCGTGCTAGATACAGTCAGCGTAATCTTAGCGCCTGCCGCACCTCACGGACAGGGATACTTCACGGCACTTAAAGGTTTCTCATTCCTTCCAGCGCGGGACCCGCCAACGCCAGCACGTAGTCGCCGGCATCCGCGCCCCAGTAATGCTGTGCCGCCGCCAGCAAATCCTGCGCTGTCAGGCGGTAGACGGTATCGCGATATTGCAGCAGATAATCCAGACCGAGGTTGAAACTCTCCATGCTAAGGATCGCCCCGGCAATCCCCTCATTGCTTTCCAGTTGCAGTGGCAAACGCCCAACAAAATACGACTGGTTATCCGCCAGATCCTCCGCGCTGACCGGCTCCATGCTGATCCGGCGCAGTTCCTGTGCAATAACCTCGACTGCCTGCTGCACATTCAGCGGGTTAACTCCCGCACTGATGGACCATGCCCCCGGACCATATCCGCCTTCAATCCGGCTGGAGGCGTAATATGCCAGCCCTCGTTTTTCGCGCACTTCCGCCCCGATACGTCCCATCATGCCAAACTGACCCAGCACGCTGTTAACCAGCATTGCGGCGAAATAGTCATCAGCATCCCGCGCCGGACCCGCCACGCCGATGACCAGATCAGACTGCGTTTTGCCCGCCAGTGTTACCTCAACGCGCTGTACGCCACGCGGTTTTTCCAACAGGGGCAGGGCAGGGGTATCCGGTTGCACAGTGCCGCGCCAGTCGCCCAGCGCGCGCTGCGCCTGTTCCAGCGCAGCCTGGGTCTGCACTGCCCCGACGATCACCAGAAGCAGCCCCTGCGGCTGATAATGCTGCCGGTGAAATGCGCGCAAATCCTCTAGGTGCAGGTTCGGCACACTGTCCAGTGTTCCGCGCACGCTGTAATAGTAGGGATGCAGCGGCGGATACAGGGCTTCCCGAAACGCGCGTCCTGCCCGCGCGCGGGTGTCCTGCTCGCGAATATGCAGCCCGGTCATAATTTCGCTGCGCAGCAGTTCAACCTGTGCTTCGGGAAATGCGGGGTGTTGCAGCGTGTCTGCCAGAACATCGAGCAGTGTCGGCAGGTCTTCTGCCAGCGCCTTGCCGTAAAAGCGTGTGCGGTGTACTCCTGCGCTGTAGCCCAGATCCGCGCCAATGTCTTCCAGCGCTGCATGCACCGCGTCGAAGTCACGCCGAATCGTGCCGCGCATCAGGGCGCTGGCAGTCAGCGCCGCCAGCCCGTTCTTATCCGCCGTTTCGTTCAGGCTGCCCGCCAGAAGCGCGCCAGTGATAATTACCGACTGCGCCGCGAAGTTCTCGTAAATTAGCACCGTAATGCCGTTGTCAAACGTCTGCCGGTGGATATTCTCAGTATTGGGAAGCGCTGTTCGCTGTGAAACACCTGGCATTTTCGGTCACTCCTGCACGGCGATGCTACGATTGTCACGAGGGGTGTCACCCGTCGGCACCAGCCAGCCTACAGTGCGATTCTGTGGACGCAGGTAGCGCTGTGCTGCGTCCAGCAGATCATCATAGGTCACTGCGTCCAGCCGGGCGACATACTGCGCAAACCATTCGCTGCTGGCAAAATTCTCGCTGAAAGCAAGCCAGAATGCCTGTCCGGTAACCCCTTCTGTGCTGTAGGCAAACAGCGCGCGCGCCTGCTTTTTCGCCCGTTCCAGTTCCGCATGGCTCACCGCGCCCGCGCATAAATCCGCGATATGCGCATCAAAAGCGGCTTCCACTTCCGTTAGCCGGTCCGAATCACGCAGTACCAGCGTATAACTGTTCAGATAAGGATCAATCGTTGGCGTCAGGCTGCCATGAACGGCGGCGGCAAACCCGGTTGTGACCAGCCCACGATACAAGCGGCTGGTTTTGTTATCAATTTCCCCGCCGCCCGGTCCACTGGGTCCTGCCAGCAGGCTGTTCAAAATCGCCAGCTTGAACCAGTCGGGGTCAGTCGCGGCGGGTGAGCGGTAGGCAATCTCAAGGTATGCCGTTCTGCCGGGGCGCTCCACGACCACGCGGCGCTCCCCCTGTTGGGGGGGTTCAGGGCGACTAAAGGGCGCAACTGGCGCACCCGAAGGAATCTGTCCATAAATCACGTTGATCTGTTCAAGCATTTCGGCGCAGTCAAAATCGCCAACGGCAACTGCGATTGCATTGTTCGGTAGATAGTGCCGTTTGTAATGTTGGTACAGGTCATCGCGTGAAATGCTTTCCAGATCAACCATGTCCCCGATAATCTCGTGATGGTAACCATGCACCCGAAACGCCGCTGCGCCGATTTCCTCGCGCAGCCAGAACAGCGGCGAATTTTCTGCGCCCTGGCGTTCGGAGATAATCACTGTGCGCTCTGACTCAACATCCTCCGGGTCAAACCGGGCATTTGTCATGCGATCCGCCTCTGCGCGCAGCGCCAGCGCAATTTGCTCTGCGGGCAGTGTCTCATAATACGCAGTGTAATCCATATAGGTCTGCGCGTTCCATACCCCACCGAGACGGTCAATCGCCTTATCCAAATATCCTGCCGGGAACTGATCTGTTCCCTTGAACAGCATGTGTTCCACCCAGTGAGAAACGCCCGTAGTGCCGCTGCGCTCGTTGCGACTGCCCACGCGATAAAGCACCCACCAGCTAATGATCGGCGCGTTATGCACCGCTTTCAACAAAACCGTTAGCCCGTTATCCAGTTGATATTTTTGAATATTCACGACCCGCAACTCCAGGGCAGCCGCTGCCCGGATCAATGCAACACAATTTCCTGGGACAGCTTTTTGCGTCCCCGGCTGCGGCAGCACTCGCTTACCTTATGCAAAATAATCGCGCAATAGTAACGAGATTCCTGTAACTGCGCCAGAGTGTGCCAGCGGCGAATACTAAGGAAATCAAAAAGGGTCCAGCACCGCTGCACCCTTCTCCGGAAACCTCTAGACAAACCGATGACTGCATTCGTGCCCCGCAAAATGAGAATTCCGGGTGACCAAGGCGGTTAACCCCTTGTCCGGCATGCAGTTAGATCAGCGTACTCAGGCGCGCATTTCCACACTGGTCAACGACGGTGGGACGCCTTCACCCTTGTAGCCCCGACCGACAGCGCGATAGGTAAAGCCCAGTTCCTTCATGACTGCCGGATCGTAGATATTCTTCCCGTCCACCAGATTCGGCTGGCGCATACTTTCGCGCAGGCGGCGCATATCAAGCTGCTTGAATTCGTTCCAGGGGGTGGTCAGCACGACGGCATCAGCCCCAGCAGCAACTTCATAGGCATTGCTGCACATGACGACTCCCGGCATGAGACGATGGGCAGCATCCATCGCCACCGGATCATAAGCACGCACAATGGCTTTCTGTTCCAGAAGATACTCAACCACTGTAATTGCCGGAGATTCGCGCATGTCGTCGGTGTTCTCTTTGAACGCCAGCCCCAGCACCCCCACAACCTTGCCTTCCAGACTGCCGCCCAGCAGTTCCTGCACCTTGAGAATCACATGCTTGCGCATATAGGCGTTGATGTCCATCACAGCATTCAAAAGCTGCGGGTGCATCCCGTGCGTCTGCGCCATATAGGCAAGCGCCTTGACATCTTTAGGGAAGCAGCTGCCACCGTAACCGATGCCCGCCTGCAAGAAATGATGCCCGATGCGCTTATCAAAGCCCATGCCCTGCGCCACTTCAATCACGTCTGCGCCAAGCTGCTCACAGATAATCGCCATTTCGTTGATGAAGCTGATCTTGGTTGCGAGGAATGCGTTCGAGGCGTATTTGATCATCTCTGCGGTGCGCAGGTCAGTCATCACAATCGGCTTGCGCAGCGGCAGATACAACTGCGCCACTGCTTCGGATGCGCGCTGATCGGTAGACCCCAGCACCGTGCGATCCGTGAACATAAAGTCAGACACCGCCGAGCCTTCGCGCAAAAATTCCGGGCAGCTTACCACCGAGAACGGAATTGGTTTGGGCTGTTTGCTCTTGATAATATCCGCCACCCAGTCGCCTGTACCCACCGGCACCGTTGACTTGTTGATGACCACCAGCGGCTGGACCATAATCTCCGCAATCGACTCCGCCGCGCTGCGCACATACTTCAGGTCTGCCTCGCCATCAACACCTTCCGGTGTGCCCACGCAGATAAAGACGAATTCAGCACCGGCAAGCGCCTCCTCATAGGAGGTGGTAAAGCGCAGCCGGTCCGCCTTGACATTACGCTCAACCAGTTCCTTCAAGCCCGGCTCGTATATGGGCATTTCACCGCGTTTGAGCGTCTCAATCTTGCGCTCATCGATATCGAGCGTGACTACCCGGTTGCCCAAATCAGCAAAGCAGGTCCCATTGATCAACCCAACG
The DNA here is from genome assembly GCA_034435675.1 of Anaerolineae bacterium. GTDB lineage: Bacteria > Chloroflexota > Anaerolineae > Aggregatilineales > Phototrophicaceae > DAOTWP01. Next base: position 13,028 of record DAOTWP010000238.1, on the reverse strand, counting down.
TAGCCAGTGCCGATAACGCAGATATTCTTCATAGGATTTCCCTCGTGTTGTAGAACGAAACTACATCCAAATATACAGCACCCCTGCGTAATTCCCGCAGCCCTGATCGTGCTGAATCAGCTTTCGGCGCTATTTTTTACTATCTTTCGGACAGCCCTCAGGACTCGGTGGCGTCGGAGTCTTCGTCCGCATCCGGCTCGTCCTCCGGCTCCGCAGCGACAACCGGCAGCCATAGGGCGCGGGCAGTGCGCAGCGCCATCACCCAGCAAATTGTCACGATGACCACCGCCTCGGTCAGCCAGTAGCCCAGATGCAGCGCTGTTCCCAGCGGGGAAGGGCGTTCGCCCGTCAGTGCATCGGCAGACTGTTTCTCAATGCGAATACCCCAGCGCTGGTTATCCGGCTGGGTAAACAACGCATACTGACCGCCAATCACTGTAAAGGGCACATTTTCAGCGATATATAACCAGTAGCCCAACAATCCGGACTGCCCAGTCGCCTGCACCAGCGCGCCGTCAAAATCCAGTTCGCGCCCGCGTGACTGGCGGTACACTTCATCGCGGAAAGCATAAAAATTCCAGATGTGCGGCGTCAGGCTCAGCGCCAGCCCCATTAACATCCCTGCCAGCGCAATCAGGGTGGAGCTGCGCACCAGCAGTATCATCAGGCGCTTCTGGCGCAGATAATCCAGCAGTTGTGCCAAAACAAGACTGGAAGCCAGCGCAAAAAAGACGGCAGCAAGAATGGCAACATAAGCAAAGTCGGATACAAAGCGGAAGATACCACCGGCAATGATGCCGATGATTAATGTGGCAGCAATTAGCAGCAGCACACCCAACGGCGGGGCAAGCGGCGCGCTCTCGTCCACTGTTTCGGTATACTGCTGTGGCAATTCAGAGGTTTCGGATGGCAAGCTCATTTAGGCTGCTCCTGTGTAAGGACATGCGGATCATATCGTCTTGAGTTTACCACGCGCAGGCAGGCGCTTCTAGCCGTCCATCATCAGCGCTGCCACACCCCGCCCAATCTCAACGGCATAATTCGTGCCGCGATCCCAGGGGTAGACCTGCGACATGCTCGCCCAGTAGACGCCCGGCAGCGGCGTTTGCAGCGGCGGGATATGCGCGCTGTGGTTAACCCCCGGCACAGGCTGCGCATACGGCGCACGGAAGACCCATGTCCTGCGCACCCACTCCGGCGAAAATGCCGGGTTCGCCAACGGCAGCGCCGCCATAAACCGCGCAGCAAGTTCCGCTTCACTGATGCGGAAGTATTCATGATCCGCAGGCACATAATCGCCGCAGTAAACAATCACATCGCCGTTGTAGTGGCGTCTGTCCATCCAGTTGGTGTGTTCCACCAGCGCCAGAAACGGGAAGGCTGTCTGCGACTTATCTGCGCTGGTCGCCGGCAAATTAAGCCAGTACGTGCCATCAGTCAGCACAGAATGCTTCAGTGCGAAGATCACACAGATCGCACCGATGCTTTCCAGCGCGGCAGCCTGCTTGCCATAGGTGGTCGCTTGCAGCGCGGGCGCAAGACGCAGCAGCAGCCCCGGCGACAGTGTACACAGCACACGATCAAAACTATGGTTTTCGCCGCCAACACGCAGCAAAGGTTTATCCTGCTGGCTGTCAATCTGTTCAACCGGTGTATTCAGGTGGATACTGACACCGCGTTCGCGCAGCCGGTCAGCAAATGTTTCCATGAAGACCTGAAAACCGCCCTCAAACGTACCCAGACGCAGGCTGCGCGCTTTCACCCGCGCCCACATCCACGCCATATTGACAGCGCGGTAGCGTTCGCCAAACTTGCCGATCAACAGTGGGCGGAAGAACTTGTCATAGCCGCCGCGTCCCATCCAGCGCAGCAGCCATTCATGCGCGGTAACACGCTCCAGCGGCTTCCAGAAAGGGGTCAGTTTGATGAATGCGCCTGCCAGCGCAAAACGCAGTTTGGGCAGCGGCGCAAGCGGCAGAAATAATGCCGAGGGCGATATTTCGGAACGATATATCCTGCCATTAATCCAGTAACCCGTTTTGGGGCGCGGGAAAATCACCTTGTCGCGCACACCCAGTTCTTCGGTGAGTTGCAGTAGTGCCCGGTCTGTCTGAAACCAGTGGTGATAGAACTTTTCCAGCGTCCATGCCCAGCCCGGCTCGCGGAATCCTGCTGCCAGCCCGCCGACTTCCGCGCCCGCCTCAAAAATCGTCACCTCATGACCGGCGCGCACCAGATCCCACGCCGCCGCCAGCCCCGCAGCGCCCGCGCCGATAATCCCAATCTGCATAATTTGTCCTTGCGTGTTTGCCTGTGGTCGATAGTTCACGGTTCAGGTTTAGTATCTATCCATAAACCTGTATTCCTGAACAGGGGCTTCATCCCCCGTCCGGGTTCACGAATAGTTGTTTAGTGATGATTGTTCGCCGCCAGTGCGGCATCAAGCTGTTCACTGATTTCCGGTTGAAGCTGCCCTGCCCGCCGCAGCGCGCCAACGCCCAGCCCCATCTGCGCGAGGAAGAAAAAGCCCACTAGCGTCACCGGCAGCCAGATGACCAGATGCACCACAATGGCATATGCCAGCGCAGTGCTTTCGGCAGTCCCCAGACTGACCAGTACCGCACTGACGAAGAACTCGTAAACACCAAGCTGCCCCGGCGAAGCAGGAATCAACCCGGCGAGATTGACTACCCCAACAACCAGCAGTGCGGCAGGATAGCCGAACTCCAGCCCAAAGGCGAACATGACAATCCAGTAAACCACTGCCTCAATCGCCCATGTCAGGTAGGAGGTAACAACCGCACCTGCCAGATCGAAAGGACTGCGGAGACCTTCCAATCCGTGCAGCACTTCTTCGCCCAATTTGTGCAGCGCTTTGCCTGCGGCACCTGGCAGCCAGCCCGATAACCAGCCAGTCAGGCTGCGCAGCCATTCCGGACGCGCCGCCAGCAGCAAAAACACCACCAGCGCCCCCAGAAAGGCAGGCGCGGCAACACCAGCCACCACGCGCACTTCAGCAGCGACTACATCGAGCGCAAGAACGCCAACCAGAATAAAGGACAGCATCACCAAGCCGTCAAACACACGCTCGACCAGCACAGTAGTTGCCCCACGCGCCAGCGGCACCCGATGCGCACGCCGCAGCAGCACCAACCGCAGCACTTCCCCCGCACGAAACGGGTAAACATTGTTGCCCATATAGCCGATGCACACCAACGGAAACAGATTGCGCAGCGGTACACGCACCAGCGCCCGCAGCAGATAGCCCCAGCGCAGCGCAATCACTACCACAGCGCCGAAATAGACGCCTGCCCCCAGCAGCAGCAGCAGCCAATTCACCTGCCCAAGCGCATCGAGAAAAGCCTCAGGCTGCAACTGCCGGAATGCCAGCCACAGAAATAAACCGCTGACCAGGATACCCAGCAGCACAAGCAGTTGTTTTCCACGGGTCATAAATTCGTCCATCGCGCCAGTGTTTGTGCAGATTTTATTGTAGCAGTGCCGTTACTGCTTATACACCCTCTGCTCAGCGAAGGCGCATCGTGTCTTATCCACTGCTGGTTTGAAATGTTGCTGGCATTACCGTTTTGCTTGCATTTTGCTGCGTTATTCCATAGACTCAAGGGAAATAGATCGTCCCATGACTACGCGCCTTGATTGGGCGCGTTACACACTATTCTGATGGATAAGACAATTCAAGCATCCATCATCGATACTCCCGGCACCGGACTAAACGCGATGTGGTCACCTTGTGGTCACGATGTGGTAAGGGTAGGGCATGTCTGAGCGAGCGCCAAACGACAAACCGGAAACCAATTTTCTTAATCTTCCGCAGGGGCTTCAGCCGATGCCTGATCGTGGACCACGCCCCACCACAGACATCCTAGCCCCGCCGTGGCGGCTCCTGCTGCAAATCGGCAGCGAAAATCAGACCACTGTCGGACTATCGCTGCGCGAACGAACCATTGTCGGGCGCACCGACAATAACCAGCAGAGCGAAGTAGATCTTGACCTGACTCCTTACGGCGCTTATCAGAATGGGGTCTCGCGCCGGCATGCAGCAATCACGCACCACGACGGCACAGTCTATATTGAAGACCTGGGCAGCACTAACGGCACCCGCATCAACGGCTTTCAACTGACCGCACACCAGAAGTATCGCCTGCGCGATGGCGACGAAATTGAACTGGCGCGGATTCGCATCGTCGTCCGTTTTGTGCGCCCATCGGGATAACACCCTTGCCTGCATACGCCTTGCCAAACACAAGCTGCACATCATTGACCATAACTTCATCCCTCCTGCACGGATAATTAGAGGAAGGATTGGCAGGTGCATTCCGTCATGGTTGAAGACCAGCTCAAAGCCGTTCAACAACTGATTGCGATCCGCGAATACGATCTGGCACGCCAACTGCTGTATCGTATTGAGCATCCTCTAGCCCATGATTGGCTGCAAAAACTGAACCATCCACCATTCAACGCCTCCCGCATCAGCGCGGAAAAGCGGATTCAGACCGCGGCTACGCTAGAAAGCATCGGCGAATTGCAATTGGCGCGTCTGGTGCTGGCGAACACCGGCGGCATGCAAGGGCAAGAGGCACTGCGTGCGTTTGATCAGCGTGCATTTGTCCGCGCCAGCGGTGATCCCTTCTTCGGGGTTCCAGAAATGTCGGCGGCGCACCAGACGACCAGCGGAGGGCTGGATATTCCGTCTTCGCTGCGCCCAACACAGGCAAAACGCGGCGGTGCAGGGCTGGTGCTGATCGTGCTGCTGCTGGGGCTGATGGTGGTCATTGTGCTGGTTGTTGCAGTTTCCGGCAGTTCAAACCCGGATGAAACCGCCTACAATGCGGCAATTACACTGATCTGTGACGAATTAGTGAACTCTGGGTTATACAGCCAAAACCCTGGCATTTCACAATCTGAAATCCGCAACCAGTGTCAGTTCAGTGTCGGGCTGACGTTCCGGCTGTTTTACAGTGATGTGGTCGCCTGCTACAGGGAAAACGAAACAGACGGCACGGAACTGTTGTACTGCATCAGTGAACGCACTGGCAGCGATCCATACGAGGGCTTTTGAACATGGCACGCAGTTTCACCAACCGGATTCTTGGCGGCGTGTGCGGCGGGCTGGCGGAAAGCCTACCCCTCAACGCCTGGCTGCTGCGTACACTGTATGCCGGGCTAACCGTGCTGAGCGGCGGGCTGTTTGCCCCGCTGTATCTGATGCTGTGGTGGGCGCTGCCCCAGCGGTGGATCATCCGCACCCGGCGCGGCGGTGGGGCAGTCTGGGGACTGCTGGCATTGCTGCTGACTGCCTTCATGGTAGCGCTGTGGGTCGGGCGCGATCAAGGACTGCTGCGCACAGACACCGGCGCAGACCTGACTCTGCCGCTGCTGCTGACCACGCTGGCAGCAGTCTTTTTCCTGCGCAACCTGCGAGGCTGACCCGCTGATGAAACCGCTCTCACGCCGTACCAATTTCGTCTTCGCGCTGCTGCTGCTGCTGGCGGCACTGCTGCTGCTGGCGCGGGCGCTGGGCATCTTGCCGGAAGGCATGTACGACCTGGCACTGCGTGCAGCGCCCGCGCTGTTGGTCCTGCTCGGTCTCTCGCTGCTGCTGCGCGGATACGTTCGCTTTGACAACGGCATTGCGCTGCTGGTCAGTATCGGGCTGGTCGGGGCGCTGACGGCATTTTCTTTCAGCACGCGCAGCACCCAACAGCGCGACGATTACCGTGTCAGCATCGATCAGCAGATTACCGCTGAGGTCAGTACACTGCAAATTGATCTTGAAACGCTGGCAACCGACGTTGAACTCACTGTTGCTGCTGCTGAAACACGCACCGTGACAGGTGAGTTTGTGGGCAGCACAGAAAGCCTTGTACACATCGAGTATCTTCCCGCTGGCGGTGTGGCAACCCTGCGGGTGATCGAAACCAGCCCGAACACTTTCCCCATGCTGGCGGCGATAGGGCGAGGGCATTTGCGCCTTGAAGTGCCACCGGGCATCGCGCTGGCGATCGCCTTCGCCGGGCAGCAGGGCGCCGCTGCCTTCAATCTGAATGGCAGCAGCCTCGAACGCCTGAATATTGACCTGCGCAGCGGTGATGTGCTGGTGGCGCTGCCGGAATACCGCCCCCTGCTCAGCAACCCCGGCGACTTGCTGGGCACCCTCAGCGTGCGCAGTGGCAGCCTGACGCTGGTCGTCCCAGCAGAAGTCGCCGGAAGGTTCGAGTTGGATCGTGGAGGCAGCGGCATTCGCCCGGAATTTGACGCCAATATCTACAACTATCTGGATGGCGACATCCTGGAAGCGCGTGATATTGATACTGCCGCGATGGTCATGCGCTATGCCCTCACGGTTCCCCGCGGGGCAGTTCGACTGCAATCGCCGCGATAGTTCTGCGGCAGCCCAATGCTTCAAGTCCAATTGCTTGCGGCAGCCGCCAATCCTGTGTAATATCCCAAATATCCCAAGAATTTATCCCAAATCATGGGAACGGGTGACACATGACATGGCGTTTGCATCTGTCGAATCAGGCAATCCAGCAGTTGCATATCCTCAACGGTGACCCGGCACTGCTGGCAGTGTGGGTGCGCCGTGATCGTGTGGCATACTTTGACCTGAACAGCGGCGTCGCTTACAGTGAGCCAATGCCTGCGCCGAACCCAGAAGGAGAGGGCGCTGCTGCGTTTGGCGAGCTGGTCAGCACGCTGCTGGCACCCAACAGAGTCTATCTGCCGCAAGTGCGCACGGCACGCTCGACAATCTACACCACCAACGACGGGCAAATGCGCATTCATTACCGCGGTGATGCTAACCTGGTTCTCGAAATATATGGCGAGGAAGTCAGGCTGGATGCTCAGGGTGCGGCACTGTTCACCGCCGTAGATTTGGATCGTTTTCTGGGGGTAATCGCCGCGCTGGATGAATCCGGCAAGCTGCATTTGTTTCAGCAGAGCATTCCCGTTGGCGTTTTTGATATTGGTTTGCGCCCCAACGGCGATCTGCAAACCGGTGTTGTGCTGGCGCACGGTGGTCAGACGATTTTTGCCACAGACGGGCATACCATTGTGCTGGTCAACAACGCCGGGCAAGTGCTTAAGCAGACAGGGGTGCATTACAGTATCGGCAGGCTGACGTGCTCACCGGATGGCAAGCTGGTGGCAGCAGGGGATGTGGAAACGGGCGTGATCCGCGTCTATAGCGGTGATGACCTGATGCCAACACACCAGCGGTTTGCCATTGACATGCTGGCGAAGGCACGCCAGATACAGCTTATGGCGGAGATGCCGCCGCCAAGTGTTTCAGTGAGCGCATTGGCGCTGGCGGATGATGGTACACTGGCATTTGCGATTTCCGGGGTGATTTGCGTCAGCAGCATTGAGGTAATGGATGTGCTGCCGCGCCCGCAGGCACTGCTCTGATTGATCTGCCACGTACCTGCCGGTGTGGGTTAGCTCTCCAGCAGTGCCCGCTGTGGAAAGACCATCCGCTGCGGCGATACAGTTCCACGCTTGAAAATTAACTCATTGGCACGTTCAAAATCCATATGCAAATCGCGCACCAGCACTGCCTGCGCTGCCGAAGGTTCCAGCGTAAAAATCACCAGTGTCACCGTCTGCTGCCCAAAGGCAACCACCAACCAGCGGTTTTCCTCTAGCTGCCGCCGCGCCAACCCCTGTGCCGGGCGATTCTGCATCTTCCACAGCGCGCGCAGCACCTGCACAAGCGTTTCGCCTTTGGGCTTGAACGTACCGTCATACAGCAGCGGGCGCGGCTGGTTGTGCTGAAAAATAACGTAGTAGATCGGGCGGGCTTCAAAATGTGTGCGCAAAAAGCCAGTATGCCCCGGTGCTGCCACCTGTTTCCAGGCGTTGTTGTTCGGGTCACGCTCAATCAGGCGCTGGATGATCGCGCGCTGTTCATTGTAACGTCCATAAATGGCGTTGAACTGCATCCGGTTGATTTTGCCCGCGGCAAATTCTGCTGCGACCTGCTCCATCTTCTGGCGAATTTCATTGAGCGCCACTTGAGGATTCTCGACGCTGGGCATAGGTAAAGCCTCACCACGCTTGAATTCTTCAAACAACGTGGATTCTTTCGAAGCCGAGGCGGTTGGCTCCTCATTCGGGCGCGGGGGTCGAATCGGAGAACGCATCGTGCCACCCTGCGAAGAATGGGAGTCACCGGTCGGCGGTGGTGTAGGCTGATCGTTCACAGGATAACGCTTTTCTCTAAATCTGCGGTACTTTAGTCATATGATAACACATCTATGGAAAGTGGGGAATCACCCTGCTATACTCGCCATTCTGAAGTGAATAATGACAAATCTCTGGGCATCCCATGTTCCAACCACAGCACTTTGGGCTGTTCTGCACCGCCAAACATCTCGATAACGCGCGCAAGCAACGTGACCGCGCCCCGCTGCAATCTGCATGGCAGCGATTAGAACAAGAAGCGGCGACTCTGAGTCTGCATGGCACACTGCGTAACGGACTCCTCTGGCGGTTGGACGACGATACCGCAGCGGCACAGCGCGGTGTTGAGGGCTTGCTGCACTGCACACAAATCCTCCAGTCAGACCCAAAGACCGATTTCGAGGCACTGGCTACGCTCACCACGCTGGCGCAAAGCTTCGAACTGCTGCGCACCGCCCCCGCGTGCAGCGACCAGCAGCAGTGGCAGAACTGGTTTGCCGCGGAAGTCCACAGCCAGCAGACGCACGAACGGGCGCATGTTGAGCAGTTGTGGCTGGCAGCGCTTCAGGTGGCGGCGGGCGTTGTCCTGGAAGATGCAGCGCTATTTGATATGGGCACCACGGTCTACCGTGAAACGATTGAGCGCTATGTTCATCCCGAAGGCTATATCAAACCTGCCGTCGAAGACCGGAAAGACCGGCAGGGATTGCAGCGCCTGCTCTGGTCGGTCAAGGCGCTGGTGCTGATTGCGGAAGCTGCCGGGCACGCCGGGGAGAATCTGTGGGCATTTGAACAACGTGGGGTGGGGCTGCTGACAGCAGCGCTGTATCCGCTGGCATATTACTTTTACCCCGAAAAATGGCAGTGGGATGGTGAAGACACCGCACCCTACACGCAGGAAGAGGTACAGCAGCTTTTCCGGCAGCACGGCGCTGGCTACGAGCTGCTCCACTATCGCTACCCCGATCAGCGCGCGATCAGGCTGTTTCTGGACGCCGAACGCCCCCTGTTCGACCTCTACGGCGGCGGCTATACCACCCTAACGCACGCCGTCGTCAAAAAGCGCGGGCTGTTCGGGTAGGATGTGAAGTCGGTCTCTTTGCCTAAACCACCATCAACGTGATTCCATTGGCTTTAGAGTTTGCAGAATAGCCTCAAATACTGTCTTAGCATTTAGATATTGGTCAGATGGTGCAGACAATACGGCGCGATAGACACGACCATCGCTTTCCCAGAGTACCGTATCAATAAATTCCAGGACGCTCGCACCATCAACAAACCGCTTAACACAACGCCAGGCATCAGTTACTTCGGAGCCTACCGCAAATCGAAATGGAGAAACATTATCAGCAATTTTGTCTGAAATGCCGACATCGTGGTAAATCCGGTTGATTTCCTCCTGCGGCGACGCGATCCCATCCAGCAGGTCAATATTGACTCGCACAGTAAGTTCAGATCCGAGGGGAACAATAATGCGCACGACCCACTTGGGAGAACCTTGAGACTCATGTTCAAAACGAACAGCTTTTGCGTTCGCCGGATACTGAAACGTGATGCTCTGATCTTGATATGTTTGCGTTGACACTTCCTGTGGATGGTTCATCTGCCTGCTTCCCTCAGTTTTCGCTGGCTCTGGTTTCAAGGGCGACGACACCAACCTGTAGTGTACCCTCATCATCAACCCAATAATCTACTTCATACCAGGTGTCCGATTTTCCAGTGCGATAGTTTTCTTCAAGTCCCTCGTTTACTACGGTCTCGTAGTGCTGCTCGTAACCCCGTGTTTCCATAATCCACCGACGCTCTTCCGCAGTAATGACGCCGTCATCTCGAATTACATCGCCGCTCACTGCCAACGGGTAAACGCTTCGCTGGGTTTCGTGTGCACGGACTTCGGTGTCAATTGCTTTCGAGATGTAGTCCCCTGTAGCTTCAGGTGGGTCAATTGACCAGGTGCCAAACAAACCGTTCTGATCATCAATGGCGTGCTGCATTTCATGTGCCATCACGCTGCCGAGAGTCTCTCGATCCATACCACGCACTACGGCGATACCGCTGCCAGGACGGTAGACACCACGTGCACCCTGTAAATCCTCAAAACCGATGTTCACAACAGTGCCATTTTCGTCACCGAAATAATCGCCGTTAGGCAGCACGAATTTTAACCCTGCCTGCCGCGCTTTTTGCTCCAGTTCCTTGCCTTCTTTCGTGTCCCTGAGATATCCGAGTGCGTTTGGCAGCGCCGTATGTTCCGCAAACAACGAGTAAAGCAGGTATCCGCCAACCGCCACGATGCCTGCGCCAATGGCAATACCTAACAGGCTGCTCATCGGCGGAGCATCTTCGCCCCCCGCAAACAACCGCGCGGCATCGTCCTCGGCGTCGCGCAGAATCTGCGCCACCTGCTGCACACCCTCTGCCGAACCCTCCAGCGCTTCGTACAACCGGCTGACGGCGGGCAGCACCAGTCCGTCCATCTCGTCGTAAAAGGTATTCGCGCCGCTGCCAATCCACCCGCCAGCGCGCAGCTCATCCACCTGAGCCAGCAACTGGCGCAGCAGCGTATTCACGCTGTCCGCCTGGGCAACAAATCTGCGGGCAGTTTCCTCAAGAACAGCATATTCCGCGCGGACGACATTCGGGGACATGGCGAATACCTCGCAGCATGACTGGCGTGTAAGGCAGCGATCATTTCTGTGTTGATTGTAACATGCTCCCCAACCCTGCAATAGTTGACGCAGTCTGGACTGTCCGCATTGGAGCTATGCCCTGCGCCCACGCCAGCGCGGTATAATCCGCCGCATGTGAAGTCAGCGCAACGGAACGGATGACACCATGTATACGCCCCTCAACCCCACTTTACTGGCACAGCTTACCGCGCTCGTCGGTGAACAGCACCTGAGCACTGCCGAGGCAGAACGCACGCTGCACGCCCGCGACCAGAGCCAGCACCCCGCGCACCTGCCCGAAGTCGTCGTCTGGGCGAGCAGCGCCGAACAGGTGGCGGCAGTGCTGCGCTTTGCCAGTGAACACAGCATCCCGGTCACGCCCTGGGGGGTGGGCACATCGCTGGAAGGCAACCCCATCCCGCTGCACGGCGGCATTCTGCTCAGCTTTGAGCGCATGACCCGGATTATCGCGGTTCATGCCGATGATTTTCAGGTAACTGTGCAGCCAGGCATCGGCTACAAAGACCTCAACGAGCAGTTGGCGCGCTATGGGCTGTTTTTCGCCCCTGACCCCGGCGCGAACGCCACGATTGGCGGCATGCTGGCGAACAACGCGGCGGGCATCCGCACGGTGAAATATGGCGCGAGCAAGGACAACGTGCTGGCAATGCAGGTCGCGCTGGCAGATGGGCGGCTGATCCACGTCGGGTCGCGCTCGGTCAAGCAGTCGGCGGGCTATGACCTGCTGCACCTGTTTGTCGGCAGCGAGGGCACGCTGGGCGTCATCACCGCGGCAACGCTGAAACTGGTGCCCGTGCCGCAGTTCATGAGCGCCGCGCTGGCGGCATTTCCCTCCGTCGAAAGAGCAGTGGAGGCAGTGGTCGCCATCCGGGGCAGTGGGCTGGATCCCGCCGCGCTGGAACTGATTGACGCCGCCCATGCGCGCATGCTGCGCGAGGCGGAGAATGTTGACCTGACCGACCATCCCACGCTGTTCATGGAATTCCACGCCGCGCATGAGGGTACGCTGGACATGGGGCTGGCGCTGGTGCGCGAAATCTGCGACGAACTGGATGTGGTGCGCTTTAAGGCGACCACCGACGCCGCCGAACGCAAACGCTTGTGGCACGCGCGGCACAATTCGCTGGAAATCCTCAAACGGGCGCACCCCGGCAAGGAATGGCTGATTGGCGACATCGCCGTACCGATCAGCGCCTACCCGGAAATCATCGGCTATGTGGAGCAGCTCAAGCGCGAACACGGCGTGACGCTGACGATGGTCGGGCACGCGGGCGACGGCAATGTGCATGTCGAATTCCCGTTCGAGACCGCGGCGGAATACGCGCAGATGCTTGACCTGAACAGCAAAATCGTGCAGCGGGCGATTACGCTGGGCGGCACGGCAACCGGCGAACACGGCGTGGGCATCGGCAAGGCGCGCTACATGCCGCAGGAACACGGCGCGGCGCTGGACGTGATGCGCGCGCTCAAGCAGACGCTCGACCCGCACGGCATCCTCAATCCGGGCAAGGTCCTGCCAGGCTGAGGGGAGATCTCACCGCCGCTTGCCGCAGCCGTAGACAATTGCGATAATAGCGGCAGCACCACCTTGCCGGACCAACACATAATGTCATGCCCGCGACAGGAATCTGACCGATGCCGCTGCCACCTCACCGTATCTTGTTTATCAGCTACTCCCACGCCTGGGACGCCTGGTCATTGCAGCTTTACCGGGCGATTTTTGACACCAAACTGTATTTCCCGTTTCGGGATGACCGCATCCCCAAAACGGCGGACTGGTGGCAGAGTCTTTGCCTCAATATCGAAACCTCAGTGGCGATGGTTGCCATGCTCACGCCGGAATACGTGCAGTCCATTTACTGCATGGGCGAACTCGATTACGCCCTTGCGCTGAACAAGCCGGTCGTGCCGATCATGCTCAACCTGCCCAGCGCGCAGTACCCGCAGCAGCTTGCCCGGCGCAATATCCAGTTCATTACAGCGGATACCGCGTGGAGCGAACAGGCGATGCGCGAAAATATCCTTTCGGCGATGAACCAGGTGCTGCTGGACTACGCGGCGGGCAAGTATCCAAACAGCGATGCCGACTTTCTGGCGCGCCGCGAGACAGCCCGCCCGCCTGTGCCCGTGCCA
>DAOTWP010000237.1:0-14393 GCA_034435675.1 Anaerolineae bacterium | reverse complement strand
TGAGCGAGGGGGAGGGAAAATCCCCGGCAATTGGGTTGCTCCCCGCTCCTGGTGCCGAAGGCACGGTCGGGAGCGGGGTTGGGGGTGAGGGCTAGACAAGGGCAGCGGGTGTCATGCTCATCTTGTCGGACTACTAGTCGTAGCGAATGTCCACGCGCTGCCCGCTTTCTGCCGAGCGCACCAGCGCATCGCAGATCACCGCGTTACGGTAGCCGTCCACGAAGGTTGCGCCCACCGGGTCAACGGGCTTGTCGTTGACGATGGCGTCAAACAGATGCGCGAACTCATGCACAAACGTGTGCTCCCAGCCGATGATGTGCCCCTGGGGCCACCAGTTGCTCAGGTAGGGGTGGTTCGGTTCGGTCACCAGCACATTATGGAAGCCCTGCGTCGTGTCCGGCGCATCGTCCGCCCAGAAGACGTTCAGCTCGTTCAGCCGTTCAAGGTTAAATTGCAGCGAGCCGTGTTCGCCGTTGATCTCGATCACCTGATGATTCTTGCGCCCTTTGGCAAAACGCGACGCCTCCAGCGTGCCCAGCGCGCCGTTTTCAAATTCGATCAGCGCGCCAAACGCATCATCCACATCCACTTTGCCTGTGCCCCCGCCGTCGGGCATGGGGCGTTCGGTGATGAACGTGCGCGTCATGCCCTGCACCCGCGCCGGTTCACCCACCAGAAACCGCGCCAGATCAATAATGTGCGACCCCAGATCGCCCAGCGCCCCGCTGCCCGCCTGCGCTTTTTCCAGCCGCCACACACGCGGGAACTGCGGATCCATGATCCATTCCTGCAAGTAGATCGCGCGGAAGTGATACAACCGCCCCAGCCTGCCGCTCTGAATCAGGTCACGCGCCAGCGCCAGCGCGGGCACAAAGCGGTAGTTGAACGCCACCATATGTTTGACGCCCGCCTGTTCCACCGCATCGAGCATCTGCTTTGCCTCTTCCGCTGTGCGCGCCAGCGGCTTCTCGCACAGGATATGTTTGCCCGCCTGTGCCGCCAGGATGCACGGTTCGGCGTGCGCGTCGTTGGGTCCGCCGTTGTCGAAGACCTGAACCGCCGGATCATTGAGCATCTCGCGCCAGTCGAGATAGTATTTGTCGTAGCCGTAGCGCTTCGCCGCTTCTGCCACTGCTGGCTCTGAACGCCCGGCAATCGCCACCAGACGCGGCACGGCGGGCGGAGGATAGATCATATACGGGAGCTTCTTCAGCGCGTTACTGTGCGCCTTGCCCATGAAGGCATAACCGAGCATGCCGACGCCGAGTGTGGGTACAGCGCCCTCGGCGCGCTTGCCCGCCATGCTGGTGAAACCGCCATCTCTGCTGCTCATGCTGCTTACCCCTTGTCGGCAAACGCCGCGTCAAATGCTACGGCGGACGGTGCGAACTGACCCCGTTTGACGAACTCACACGCCTCCCGCGCCCCGTGTTCGCGATTCATGCCGCTGTCTTCCCACTCTACAGACAGCGGACCGCTGTAACCGATGCGGTTCAGCGCGCGAATCATCGCGTCCAGGTCGAGGTCGCCATGCCCCGGCGAGACAAAATCCCAGCCCCGGCGGTGATCGCCAAAGTTGAGGTGACTGCCGAGGATGCTCCTGCGCCCGTTCAGCCGCACCTTGGCATCCTTGACATGCACATGAAAAATGCGGTCGGGGAAGTGGTCAATGAATTCCACCGGGTTGAACAACTGGTGGATGAAGTGGCTGGGGTCGAAGTTGAAGCCAAACGCGGGGTGCTGGTTGACTGCCGCCAGCGCCTGCTGCGCCGTGTAGATGTCGTAGGCGATTTCGCCCGGATGCGCCTCCAGTGCGAAGCGGATGCCTTCGCTGGCGAACACATCAAGAATCGGTGTCCAGCGGTCGGCGAATTCGCGGTAGCCCGCAGCAATCATCGCGTCAGACGTGGGCGGAAAACGGTAAATCAGGTGCCACACCGGGCTGCCCGTGAAACCGTTGACCACCTGCACACCGAACAGCTTTGCCGCCCGCGCGGTATTCTGCATTTCCTCGGCGGCACGCTGGCGCACGCCGTCGGCGCTGCCATCGCCCCACAGACGCGGCGGCAGAATCTCTTTATGCCGGGCGTCAATGGTCGCCTCTGCCACACACTGCCCGACGAGATGGTTGCTGATCGCGTAACACTTCAGTCCATGTTTCGCCAGCAGGTCATGCCGCGACTGCACATAGCCGTCCTGCGCCAGCGCCTTGTCCACCTCGAAATGATCGCCCCAGCAGGCGAGTTCCAGCCCGTCATAGCCAAAGTCGGCGGCTTTCTGCGCCAGCGTTTCCAGCGGCAGATCCGCCCATTGTCCGGTAAAAAGCGTGACCGGTCGTTTCATGAAGTCCTCTTCAGGCTAGTCGCTTGGTCCAGATGAATCGTCTCATGGTTGCAGGGGCAGGTCTGCGACCCACCCCTACGGAGGCGGCATTTTCCCGCCCGTCCTGCGAAATAAACGCCGTCTTATGCCCTATTGTTTGCCGCGCAGCCACAGATCAACAGGTCTTTCGACGCTTGGCGGGGTGTAGGGGAACTCAATGCGCCGCCCCTCGCCCGCCGACTGATATGCCGCGTAGATGATGCGCAGCACTTCCAGCCCGTCCTCGCCGGTTTCAATCGGCTGTTCCAGCCCTTTGACCACGTTGACGAAATGCTGCATCTCCTGCGGGAAGCCGTAATTCCATTCTTCCTGAAAGCCGGTAAACGTCCAACCGGTGGTCGTGTCCGCTTTCTCGACCGCATAGCCATAGCCCACGCGGCTGTGGGTCAGCAGTGCGTTGCCGTGAATCAGGTCGGCGCGGGTGTTGCCCTTCGTGCCGTAAATCTCGCAGCGGTCGTCAATACCGCCGGTCTTGCCCCAACTGTTTTCGGCAATGGCGATGGCGTCGTTGGCGAATTCGATGATACAGATGGCGTGGTCTTCGCCCTTCGTGCGCCCCTGATGCACAAACGTGCCCATCGTCGCCTGCACACTTTTCACCGCCGGGCGATCCAGAATCCAGCGGGCGAACTCGATGCTGTGGCAGCCCATGTCCAGCAGCACGCCGCCGCCGGAGAGGTTGACATCCCAGAACCAGGGCGAATGCGGACCATCATGCTCCTCGCTCTGCTTGACGAGAAACACCTTGCCCAGCGCGCCCTCGTCCACCAGCCGCTTGGCGCGCACGTACTTCGGCGCGAAACACAGCATTTCGCCGTAGACCAGCCTGACCCCGGCGGTGCGCACTGCCGCCAGCATGCGCTCTGCTTCTTCGATGGTGCGGGCGAAGGGCTTTTCGCACATGATGTGTTTGCCCGCCTGCGCCGCCGCGACGACGACTTCCTCATGCAGATAATTGGGCACGCCGACCGTGACCGCGTCAATGTCCTTGCGATCCAGCAGGGCGCGGTAATCCTCGTAGGCGTCGCGGATGCCGCGCGCGCTGGCGAACTCGCGCGCCTTGCCCGGCGTCTTTGAGGCGACGGCGACGATTTCCGCATCGTGGCAGTGGCTCAGCCCATCCACATGGATATTGCCGATAAACCCGCTGCCAATGACTCCAACCCGTACTTTCTCCATAAACAATTCCTTTTTCGTAATGGGCACACGCTGGTCGCCCTGATATCGTGTGTCAAATCTGTAAGGGCGGGGCATGCAATTGAGCTATGAAATTGTTGGATGCGGGCGGGCACGGTGACCTGCCCCTACGACGCGAACCCAATAAGGGCGACCGCCGCTGCGCTCAGAATCTATCCCTAAACCCGGACACCCCCTTAGTTCAGGAACGCAGGCTTACGGATCGGCTCTGGTTGCCCGCACCAGCACCGGGCACCGACTGGTTTTGTTCAACTGCATGTACAACTGCATTCCCCTGCACATCGCGCTGCTACCCGCGCATGCTGCGCTGGCGCCCATACACGGCAATCAGCAGCAGCAGCAGCGCCCCGAACACGATCAACTGGTATGCCTGATCCAGCCCCGCCGCGCGCAGCAGGCTGTCAATCAGCGTCAGCACGAGCGCGCCGGACATCGTGCCCCAGTAACTGCCCTTGCCGCCCGCCAGCACCGTGCCGCCCACCACCACCGCCGCAATGGACGGAAACAGGTAGCTGTTGCCCAGTTGCAGGAACACGGTCTGCGCGAAGCCCAGCAGCACAAAGCCGCCAAACCCTGCCAGCAGCCCGCTGAGCATGTATGTCACCACCACGATGGTTTGCACGCGCACGCCGGAAAAACGCGCCGCCGTGCGGTTCACACCGATAGCGAACAAGTGCTTGCCATAAGTCGTGCGCTCCAGCAGCAGCCACATGCCCAGCCCCAGCAGCAGCCAGATGACTACGACACCGGGCAGCCCCAGCAGCAGCGGTTCTGCGATAAGCTGGCGCATCAGCGCGGGTGTTGCGCCGATCATCTCGCCCTGGGTCAGCACCAGAATCGTGCCCTGCACAATGCCGGTCATGCTCAGCGTCATCACCAGCGGCGGAATGTGCAGCAGCGCGATGCTCAGCCCATTAAGCAGCCCGATCACCAGCCCCGCCCCCAGCGAGACCAGCAGCGCTGCCGGAATTTGTCCGTTATCGCCGCCCGTGATGCGGAACGTCAGGATTGCCGCCAGTGTGACCACCGCGCCAACCGACAGGTCAATGCCTTCGCCGCCGCTGATAATCACCAGCGTTTGTCCCGCCGCGATAATGCCCAGGAACGCCGCCAGCCGCACGATGTTCACTGCCTGTGCCGGGTTGACAAAATCCGGATTGACCAGCCCCCCGGCGAAGAACAGCACAATCGCCAGCAGCAGCGCGATCAACGGCGGATTGAGCGACCCGCGAAGTTGTTGGAGTGTCTTCATCGTGCCACCGCCCTGCGAAGCAGCCTGCGCATCAGCCGCACAATGCCCGGCGCTGCCAGCGCGATCAGGATAATCAGCGCGTTAACCAGCGTCTGGGACCATGTGGGCACCCCAGCGAAAAAGATAATGTTGCGAATGAAACCCAAAATCACCACGCCGATGATCGCCCCGGCAATGCCGCCCTGCCCGCCGCTGAGCCGTGTGCCACCCAGCACCACCGCCACCACCGAGTTGAGCGTCATGTCGTCGCCGATGTTCGCCTGCCCGGAACCGGTAGACAGGGTCAGCGCGACTGCCGCCAGCGCCGCGAACAGCCCGGAGAACACATAGGTCGAAACGCGCACGGCACGCACCGGCACCCCGGTCGAATATGCCGCGTCAATGCTGCCGCCCACCGCGAACAGAAACTGCCCGTAGCGCGTGGCGCGCAGCAGCGCCCAGGCAAGCAGCAGCAGCGCGATGGCATAAAATGCCAGCGGCACGCCCAGCGGCGTCGAACGGTAGAAGGCGACCAGATCGCGCGGGATGGCACCGCCAGGACGCGGCAGCAGCAGCAGCGCCACGCCGGAAAAGATGAAACTCGTGGCGTAGGTGGTCACAATTGGCTGCAAGCGCAGGTAGGCGATGGTCAGCCCGTTAAGCGCGCCCGCTGCCATGCCGATCAGACAGACCAGCAGCAGCGCCAGCACAATTTCGCCCCCGGTAGACCCCGCCGTGATCCAGGTCACCAGCAGCGCGTTGATCATCGAAACCAGCGTGCCCACTGACAGGTCAACGCCCCCGCCGATGATGACAATGGACTGACCCACCGCCAGAATCATCAGCGGCAGCAGCGTGCGTAAACTGTTGTTCAAAACGCGCAGTTCAAAGAGATTATTCTGCACCGCATAATTTACGGCGACGACGACGACCAGCAGCAGCAGCGAAACGAGATAAGGATGCTGTGCCAGCAGGCGGCGCCTAGTCGGGCGGCGCGCGAACGTGGGTTCCGGGGCAGGCTGTACGTTAGTCGTCATCGGTGCTCGTCCCCATACTCGCCGCGACAAGGTTGGCGCGGGTCAGCGCCGCGCCATGCAGTTCCGCGCTGATGCGCCCTTCTTGCAGCACCAGCACGCGGTTGCACAAGCCCAGCAGTTCGCTGTCATCGCTGCTGTAAAACAGGATCGCCGTGCCTGCCGCCGCCAGTTTGCGCAGCAGAGCGTAAAATTCGCCTTTTGCGCCCACGTCCACGCCTTTGGTTGGGTCATTCAGCAGCAGCAGCTTCGGTGCGCGCAGCAGCCATTTGCCGATGACGACCTTCTGCGCGTTGCCCCCGCTGAGGCTGTGCACCGGCGCGTCCAGCCCGGCATAGACCAGTTGCAGGTCTTCGCCCGCTTTTTCGGCATCGGTCCGCGCGGCACGAGTGTTGTGCAGCAGCCCGTACCTGCCCCATGACGGTAACTGCAAGTTGTCCAGAATCGAACGGATCAGCAGCAGCCCTTCGCTGCCACGATCGCCGGGGACCAGCGCTGTACCGCGCTGCATGGCGTCCTGTGGGTGGCGGAAGTGCGCCGGTTTGCCGCTGAGCAGCACCGTGCCGCTGTGCGGAAGCGCGCCAAACAGCGCCAGCAGCAGATCCACCTGTCCCTGCCCCTGCAAGCCACCCAGCCCGACCAGTTCGCCGTCGCGCAGCGTCAGGTCTATGCCTTGCAGCCTGCCCCCGCGCAGCCCGCGCACCTCCAGGCGCAGCGGACTTTCTGCCGGGATGTCCGGAATGCGAATGTCTTCGGGCGCGGCAGCCCCCTCGATCATCATCTGCACCAGCGTGCGTTCGTCGGTGGTCGCCAGATCAACCGTGCCCACCGTGTCCCCGTTGCGCAGCACCGTTGCCTGGGTCGCCACACGGAAGATTTCGTCCATGCGGTGGGTGATCAGCACAACCGCTTTGCCTGCCGCCTGCCACCTGCCGATCAGCTCGAACAGCCGGTTGACCTGATTGGCGTCCAGGCTGGCAGTCGCTTCGTCAAGGATGATCAGACGCGGATCACCGCTGATCGCCTTGAGGATTTCGACGATCTGCCGTTCATCCGGAGGCAGGGCATTCACGGGGGTATCGGGGGTCAGGCGCGGCGAGATCGTCCCGGCGAACAGTTCCAGCAGCGCCTGGGTGCGCGCGCGCAGCGCCCGCCGGTTGACGGTGATACCCAACCGGCGCGGTTCGCGTGCCAGCCAGATATTCTCGGCGGCGGTCATGTCGGGAATCAGGCTCAGTTCCTGATAAACGACGGCGATGCCGCGCTGACGTGCCGCGTGCGGGTCAGGGAAGTACACTGGCTGCTGGTTGAGAAGCAGCTGCCCCCCGTTGGGGGCAACTGCGCCTGTGATGATTTTGCTGAGGGTGCTCTTGCCGCTGCCATTCGCGCCGACCAGCGCAACCACCTGCCCCGCCGCAATGTCAAGGCTGCCATCGCGCAGGGCGGTCACGCCGCCGTAACGTTTTACAAGGTGGCTGGCGGAGAGCGAGAAGGTCATGGTTTAGCGCCCCACGAACCCCGCTGCCTGCGCCTGGGTGATAAAACCGTCAAGCGTGTAGCTGGCAGGGAAGCCGCCAAACTGCGCATAGTAGCTGTTGAAGTCCTCACCCGTCACCGCATACGGAATCGGCACATACAGCGTGTTGCCAAACGGTCCGCTCAACTGCCCCATGTCTACCGCACCGCCGCAGAGCAGCTCCATTGCCACACGCACACCGTCCGCGCCTACACCGGGCGGGTTGACCACGCCAATCGAACGGAAGTCCGGGCGTTCCTGCAGGATTTCGTGCCACAGTTGCAGATAGCCCGAACGCGCCTCGCCTGTCACGGCGGGCCACTCCGCCGGGTTCGCCGTGCGGATCGCGCTCAACACGCCAAACGCCATGCCGTCCTGCGTCCACACACCGTCGATGTTCGGCAGGCTCGCCAGCAGGTCACTCATCACCTGCTGCCCCGTCGCCTGATCCCAACCGCCGCTCTCGCGTCCGACGATGTTGATCCCCGGATACTGCGCGAAGACTTCCAGCGCACCCGCCATGCGTGCCTCGTTCGCCGGATGCCCGACAAAGCCTTCGATCAGCACGATGTCGCCAGCCCCGCCCAGTTCTGCCACCAGCCAGCGCGCGCTGATGCGTGCCCATTCGGTCTGGTCAATCACCACGTTGTAGACGCCCTGCGCGCCGATTTCCTGGTCAACGGCAATCACCGCGATGCCCGCCGCTGCCGCCTCTTCCAGATCGAAGTTCAGCGCCTGCTGGTCGCCGGGGTTGATGATGATCGCATCCACGCCGCTGTTGACCAGATTCTGGATCTGCTGCTGCTGCCCGGCAACGTCCGTGTCAGCGCTTTCGACCACCAACTGCACCTGAATGCCCGCCGCGTTGAACTCCGCCACGACATCCTCGATGTTCTGGATCATCTGCGTGCGCCATTCACTGCCGACGAAGCTGTTCGAAACCCCAATCGTGAACGGTCCCGCGCAGGCGTCCGCCTGGGCGCGCACCACCGCTGCCGGACGCGCAAAGCTCGTCACTGCCAGCAGCACCAGCAGCAGGAGCACCATCATCAAACGAAACTTGCGTAAGTGTTGCATATCAACTCCTTATGAAAGGTAATATTGTCCGGGCAATGCGTCATACTGCCGAAAAACGTCTTCACTGCCGATAGCCGTTCCCCTTTCCTACGTACTTACGATCTATCCGTAAATTCATCAAGCCGGGCGCGGCACGCCTCGCCCCTACGAGAAAACCTGCTTATTCGGATAGATCCTTATCGTTCTGGTTGGTCCTGTTACCCCTTCGGGAATCCTTTCGGGACGAACACATACTCCAGCGCCAGCGCCACCGCGCCAATGACACCGGCATCGTCACCGATAGCGGAATAGTCAATGCGTAAATGCTGCGTGGAGAGGGGCAGCGAGCGCGACAGCACCCCCCGGCGAATCGTCGTCAGGAATTGCGTGCCGATTTTAGCGACCCCGCCGCCGATGACGATCAGGCTGGGATTGAAGAAGTTGACCACCCCCGCCAGCACTTCGCCGATCAGCGTGCCGCTGGTTTTGACGATCTCCATCGCTGCCGGGTCGCCTTTTTGTGCCGCGCTGCCGACATGTTCCGCCGTCAGCACGCCGTCCTGCGCCAGCATCCCTGCCAGCATCGGGCTGGAACCGTCCTGCACGAGGCGCTGCGCCTGCCGCGCGATTGCCGACCCGGACGCCATCGCCTCAACACAGCCGATGTTACCGCAGTGACACAGTGGTCCGTGCCGGTCTGCCTGAATATGCCCGATGTCCCCGGCACAGCCGTTGCTGCCGCGATAAACATGCCCGCGCACAACAATGCCCGCGCCGATGCCTGTGCCCACCTTGACGAAGATGAAGTTCTCGACGCCCCTGCCCGCACCCGCCCGCAGTTCGCCCTGCGCCATGACGTTGACATCGTTATCCACAACCACGGTTGCAGCGGGAAAGGTCGTTTGCAGCTTCCGGCGGATCGGGTAGCGATCCCAGCCGGGCATGATCGGCGGCACCGTCAGCACCCCCTGGGCGAAATCCACCGGACCCGGCACGCCAATGCCAATCGAAATCACGCGCTCAAGCGGGATATTCAGCGCTGCCAGCAGGGCGCATGCCTGCGCGATGACGCGGTCGAGCACTGGCTCCGGTCCGTCGCGCACGTCAAGCGCTTCGCCCCAGCGCAGCAGCAGCGTGCCGCGAAAATCCGCGACGGCAATCTCCACACTGGTTGCGCCCATGTCCACACCGATGACATAGCCGAAGTCAGCATTGAAGTGCAGCAGTTTGGCACGCCGCCCGCCGGTCGAGTCGGCGGTTTCGACTTCCTGCACGATCTGGCGTTCCATGAGGTTTTTGACGATGGCGGTCATCAGCGCGCGGGAGTAGCCCAACTGGTGCGCGAGTTCGGTGCGGGAGTGGGGACCAACGGTTTGCAGCAGTTCAACCACGCGGTACTGCGGCGCAGGCAGCCCGACACTGTTGCGATAGAGTTCGGCAGTACGTGAACGGTTACGGTTCGTCACGATTCCCCCGGCGTGGTAGGCTGCACGCCAGCACCCGTACCAGGGCGGCATGTCCCCCGGCGCTTGTGCCAGCAACCCGAATACCTCCAGCCACTACGCCCGACTATAACATAGTTGCTTCAGTTTGTGAAATAAGGTTTTCATAAACTAGCATTGAATGTTCACAGACCCGGCGAAGTCGCATTAACGCCAGGTGGGCACAGGGGATCATCTGTAAACGATTTTATCGATAATTCAGAGGGGCGGATGTCCCGGCGCATTGCTATGCGCGGCGAAATTCCATCACGCCGTCGTCCAGCCTGCCAAAGCGCATGGTCAGCAGGTCGAGCAGGTAATTCTGGTACAGCTTCCACGGGCGTTTCGATCCCTGACTCGGCAGGGTGGCTAAAGCGCGCTGCACATAGCCGCTGGTGAAGTCAACAATCGGTTCCGGGTTGACAGCAGGATCACGGCGGCGCGGGGTGCATTGGCGGTAGCCGCTGGCGTCCATGTAGTTGAGCAGACGGCAGACATAACGCGAGGTCAGTTCGCATTTGAGCGTCCATGAGGCGTTGGTATAGCCAAAGGCAAACGCCATGTTGGGGATGTCGCTGAGCATCGCGCCTTTGTAGTTCAGCGTCTCCGTCAGATCAACCACCCTGCCATCCACGACAAACTGCCCGCCTTTTGCCAGTTTCATCACCAGCCCGGTTGCCGTGATGATGATGTCCGCGCGCAGTTCCGCGCCGGAGGCAAGGCGCACGCCGGTTTCGGTGAAGCAGGCAATCTGGTCGGTGACGACGGACGCCTTGCCCGCACGAATCGCGCTGAACAGGTCGCCATCTGGCACAAGGCACATACGTTGATCCCAGGGGTTGTAGCGCGGCGTGAAGTGCGTTTCGACATCGTAATCCGCGCCGAGTTCTTTGCGCACGCCCGCGACAATGGTGCGTTTGGTGACCTGCGGACGCCGCCGTGCCAGCGTGTAAAACAGCAGCCCCCGCAGGATGATTTTCCAGCGGGTGAGCAGATATGCCAGCCGGGCGGGCAGATGCCGCTGCATCCAGTCTGCCAGCGCGTCGCGGGCGGGCAGCGAAACAATGTAAGTCGGCGAACGCTGGAGCATAGTCACATGCGCGGCGGTCTGCGCCATTGCGGGGACGAGCGTCACGGCGGTTGCGCCGCTGCCGATAATCAGCACCTGTTTGCCGCTGTAATCCAGGTCTGTGTCCCAGTGCTGCGGATGCATGATGCGCCCCTGAAAACGCTCCATGCCTGCCCACTGCGGCAGATAGCCCTGCTCGTAGTCATAGTAGCCGGTACACATGTACAAGAAGCTGCACGTCATCTGGATCATTTCGCCATCGCCAAGCTGCACATCCACCGTCCAGCGCGCGTCCGCCGACGACCACGCTGCCCCGCACATGCGCTGCTGGTAACGAATTTTGCGGTCAATGCCGTAAGTCGCCGCCGTCTCCTGAATGTACGCCAGAATTGACGGTCCATCGGCGATTGCCTGCGGGTTGTGCCAGGGGTGAAACGTGTAGCCCATCGTGAACATGTCCGAGTCGGAACGAATGCCCGGATAGCGGAACAAATCCCAGGTGCCGCCCAGCGCCTGCCGCGCTTCGAGTACCGTGTAGCTCTTGCCGGGGCAGCGCGTTTGAATATAGTACGCCGCGCCAATGCCGCTTAAGCCTGCGCCAACGATCAGGACATCTACATGTTCGGGGGTCACCTGCTGCTCCTTTTTCAACTGATGCAGTGGGCTGCGCTGTGCTGCCGCTGTGCGGGCAGCAACTGTTCCCATTATAGCCAGCCTTTCGCCGCCGTGCCCGACTGGCGTGAACGCAAAGGTCGCGAAGCAAAAAGACTCAAGGGGAAAGGCGAAAGCGCAGATTGAACCGCAAAGGCGTGCAGCTCGCAAGGAAAAAGGTGAGCGCAGGTGTGAAACGTGACGCTGTAGGGGCGGGTGGCTGCGCTTTGTGCCCGCCCCCTGTGCCGCCCAGGCTAGAATTTCATCTTGCCCGCGCCGAAGATTTTGCCGCTCAGTTTGAAGCCGAACTGCTCGAAACGATCCACGAACTTGGGGCGGAAGCCAGTCGGCAGCAGTTCGCCGCCGCCTTCGTGCGAATACCCCTGCGAGGTCTGCCCTTCTGTGCGGTAGACGAACAAATCCTGCATGGTGATGTTGTCGCCTTCCAGCCCCTGCACTTCGGTAATCTGCACGACCTTGCGTGCGCCGTCTTTCAGGCGGCTCTGCTGGATGACCAGATCCACCGCGCCAACGATCATCTGCCGGATCACGCCCAGCGGCAAATCCATGCCCGCCATCAGGCACAGGGTCGCCAACCGTGACAGGCATTCGCGCGGGTTGTTGCTGTGGATCGTCGTCAGCGAGCCGTCGTGCCCGGTGTTCATCGCTTGCAGCATGTCCAGTGCTTCGCCGGAACGGCATTCGCCGACCACGATGCGGTCCGGGCGCATACGCAGCGTGCCCTTGACCAGATCGCGGATCGTCAGCCGCCCTTCAACACCGTCGCCGCCGGGAATGGGCGGGGCAGTCTCCAACCGCACCACATGCCGCTGCGTAAGTTGCAGCTCTGCCGCGTCTTCGACGGTGATGATCCGTTCGTCGTCGGGGATATAGGCGCTGAGCACGTTGAGCAGTGTCGTTTTACCGGAACCCGTGCCGCCGGAAACGATAATGTTCAGCCGCGAGACCACACACGCCTGCAAGAAGTCCGCGACCTCGCGTGTGAACGACCCAAAGCGAATCAGGTCTTCCACCGTCAGGGGCTTTTCGGGGAATTTACGGATGGTCAGGGTTGTGCCGCACAACGCCGAGGGCAGTGTGACGATATGCACGCGCGAACCGTCCGGCAGGCGCGCATCCACCATCGGGTTGGCACGGTTCAACTGGCGCATCAGCGGGCGGACAATGCGCTGTGCCGTCCACTGCACATGTTCTTCATCATCAAAGACGATTTCGGTTTCGCCAAGCTTGCCCTTAAATTCGGCGAAAATCACGTCCGGTCCGTTAACCATAATTTCCGAATAGCGCTTGTCCTGCACCAGCGGTTCAATCGCGCCAAAGCCAAGCAGGTCATTCAGCAGCGCTGCTTCGAGTTCTTCATATTCATGCTGTGAAAGCTGCAAGCCCATTTTCTGCAAGACGGTGTGCAGGCGTTCCAGCAGCAGTTTTTCCTTGTCCGCCATGCCCCGGTGCCAGGTATCCGCCTCATCTGGCACAGCGAGCAGTTTGGAGCGCAACTGCTTGCGCAGGCGGGCGACTTTGGGCGTTGTGCGCTGCTTGGGCGGAATGACGTAACCGCCGCCGGGGTCTTCCTGTGCGGGGGCTGCTTTCGGTTCGGGGGCGGGCGGGCGTGCCGCGGGACGTGGTTCGGTAGGGGGGCGGTTTTCTACCGCGCGCGCGCGCGGCGGCGGGGTTTCCTCCGCTTCGCCAAACAAGGCTTCGAGGTCATCCTCCGCTTCAAACCCATCCATGCGGGCATCCTGCGCTGCCTGCGCATCTGCCTCACGCTTTGCCTGATCCTGTAAACGCTTGGATAAAAAGGATGCCATCGCTTTAGATCGCTCTCACTCATCAACCGGCTCTGTTTCCAGTGTAAGGTCAGGTCGCTGCATTAATTCACAAAGAAACCTGAAGTTTTCATTCAGCTTTTGTTACACATGCGAAAGACGCAAACATGCTACAATCGCCGCACGTTACGCAGTCTCACCACCAGGGATTACACAGGCATGATCGGCACACGGCTGGGCGACTACGAAATCATCGAACTTGTTGGGCAGGGGGGCATGGCGACTGTCTACCGTGCCTACCAGCCCAAGGCGGATCGTTATGTCGCCGTCAAGGTGATTGACCCGGCAATCGCCAACGACAAACAGGCGCTGGAACGCTTCCGGCGCGAAACGCAGATTGTGCTCAAGCTGGAACACCCGCATATCCTGCCCGTCTATGATTATGGCTTGAACCCGCCCTACATCGTCATGCGCTATCTGGAAAGCGGCACACTCAAGGATGTGCTCGAATCCACGGCGCTGCCGCTGGGCGAAATCGCCTACCTGATGCGCCAGATCGGTTCCGCGCTGGATTACGCGCACCGCCAGGGCATCATCCACCGCGACATCAAACCCTCCAATGTGCTGATTGACGCCGACGGCAATGCCTTTTTGACCGACTTCGGCGTGGCGCGGGTCATTTCGGCGCACACCACCAGCCTGACGACCACCGGGCTGACGATTGGCACGCCGGGCTACATGGCACCCGAACAGGCGATGGGCGAACAGGCAATTGACTCGCGCGTGGATGTTTACGCGCTGGGCGTGGTGCTGTTCCAGATGCTCACCGGCGAAATGCCCTACAAGGCGGATACCCCGCTGGCGCTGATGTTCCAGCATGTCAACGCGCCCGTGCCCGATGCCCGCGAGATCAAAGCCGACATCCCGCACGAGATCAGCGCGATTTTGCGCAAGGCGCTGGCAAAGAAACCTGAAGACCGCTACGACAC
>DAOTWP010000236.1:0-42858 GCA_034435675.1 Anaerolineae bacterium | reverse complement strand
GGCACGCAGCGCAGCATGCAGCAGGCGCCGCATTTCTATGTGGCGGTAGAGATCAACATGGAACCGCTGATGGAGCTGCGCAAACGGCTGAACGCCAGTCTCGAAAGCGAAGGCGTCAAGATCAGCGTGAATGACCTGATCGTTAAGGCGCTGGCGCTGACCCTGCGCAAATTCCCCAACCTCAATTCGCATTTCTACGGCGACAAGATTGTGCGCCACAAGCGCGTGAATATCGGTATCGCCGTGACACTGCCCAACAACAATGGGCTGATTAACGTGGTGGCAAAGGATGCCGACACGGTTTCGCTGGCGACGCTGGCGCAGGAAAACCGCGCGATGATCGAACGCGCCCATGAGGGCAAGATCAAGCCCGACGATGTGCGCGGCTCAACCTTCACGGTGAGCAACATCGGCATTTACGATCACGTGGACTTCTTCACGGCAATCATCAGTTCGCCGGAAGCGGGCATTCTGGCAGTGGGCAGCACGAAAAAGGTGCCGGTGGTCATTGCCGACGGCACGCTGGGCGTTGGGCTGCGCTGCAAGATGACGCTGAGCGTGGATCACCGTGTCAGCGACGGCGCGGAAGGCGCGTTGTTCATGAAGGCGCTGCGCGACATCCTCGAAAACCCGGTGCGCCTGACCGTCTAAGTGCAACCACAGAAATCTCGCGGGATTATTTTCCGTAGGGGCAGGTCTCAGACCTGCCCCTACATCCGACATTTTCAATTTGGTTGTACTTAGTACACGGACAAGCTTAATTTGCAGACCGGACAAGGGGATTAATCCCCTTGTTCAGCCAGCATGCTCATCTTGTTGGACTACTAGCGGGCACAGCAGAACAGGCACGAAACACGCAGAGGGACAGCGCAAGCGTCACTCTGTGTTTTTTTGTGCCGCCGGGGTTCAAGTCGGTTTGCAGCCTGCAAGTAAGCAAGCGCCTGTGTCGCCTGCCCCTCAAGCCTTCCCCTGCGCAAAACGCGGTTATAATCCAATACAGGCAATCGCATTTAACCAGGCAAGGAGCCTGCCTGTGATCATTTCCTCGATTGTACAGTCCGAACTCATTTACGTGCGGCGGCAGATGCACACGCGCCGCGCGCCAACCGCGATCCTGCTGCGTCGTCTGGATCATGTCGCCTGGGTGGTCGCTGTGCTGCTCGCTGGTCGGCTGATTGTGCTGACCTTGCAGCAGCCGGAACTCAGCTACCAGAATTCGCGCCTCATGCTGGAAGACGGCTATGCGCTGATTGTGTTTGCCCTGTTTGACCATTTCTCGACACTGTACCGCACGCTGCTGCTCACCGCCCAGTCCACCATGCGCGAACGCAGCCCCGGCAGATGGGAGGCGCTGCTGATTACCGGCATCTCCGCCCGGCAGGTGCTGCTGGGCAAACTGCGCGCGGCGCTGGCGCTGCTGTGGGGTGACTGGCTGCGACTGGCAGTGCTGCGGGCGGTGGTCGTGCTGGCGTTCAGCCCGCTGGTGCTGCGCGATGTGCTGGACAGCCCGTTCGCCCGCCAGACCGCCACGCTGCAATATGCCGGACTGCCCGGCAAGACGGTGCTGGCAATGGCGCTCGTCTTCGGGCTGACGCTGCTCAATGGGCTGTTCACGGCAGCGGCGGGGCTGCTGGGTGGTATGGTGCAGAACCGTAACAGCAGCGCATTGATTGGCGGGCTGACCATGCGGTTGGTGGCGCTGTTCGTGCCGATGGGCGCGCTGACGACCTATGCCTTTTTGACGGTGCAAGGCGGCAGCGCAGAGGGCAGCCTGGTGGCGCTGCTGATTACGACCTTTGCCGACAACGGCGTGCTGCTGCCCACGCTGGTCGCCGCGCCGTTTGAAATGATCTACAGTGGTTATGCCGCGCTGTTTCTCGCCCTCAACGTCGCCTTCTACCTGCTGGCGGCAGCAGGGCTGTTGGGGCTGGCGGTGTGGCTGGCACGCCGGCGGGGGATGAATGCGTGAGCGGGGTGAGCAGTATAGCTTAGCTGCCCTGCTGCGCGCTTACTGCTGCCTGCGCTGATGTTGGAGCGTGTGTCCCGACGGCGGAAGCAGCATCCGGCAGCAGCCAGGCAGACACCAGCAGCAGCGCCGGATAAACCACGCTGACCCATGAAATTTCGGGACCTGCCGCCAGCCGCAGCAGCGGCGTGAACGACAGTGCGAACGCCAGCAGCGCCAGCAGCAGACTCTGCCGCCCGACATAAATGAACGCCGGGATGAGCAGCACGTAATAGTCGGCGTGGGCATAGGGCGTGAACACCAGCGTGGTGCCCAGCACCAGCGCGCAGGTGCGTTCGGTCAAGCCGTCGCGCCATGCCACGCGCAGCGCCGCCAGCGCCGCCCCCAGCGCCAGCAGCACAAACGGCAGCGCCGGCAGCCCAAGCTGCGCCAGCCCGCGCCAGAGCACAATCGAAATATCGGTGACGATCTGGCGTCTGCTGGTATCCACAAACACATTAAGCCAGTCAAACCCGGCAAGCAGCATCAGCACCAGCGAGAGCAGCACCATCAGCAGCGGCAGGCTGAATGCCCGCGCCAGCGCGCCCACCGACCAGCGGCGCATTTCCAGCAGCAGCACCAGCCCAAAGAGCACCACGTTGTAGGGCTTCATCGCCAGCAGGCACAGCCCCAGCGCCAGCCCCCAGGGACGTTGTTCGCGCAGTGCCCACCAGCAGAGCATTACACCGAACAGCGTAAAGGCGTCTAACTGTCCCATCAGCACCAGTTCGACTGTGAACAGATTGAACACGGACAGCAGCACCACCAGCCGGGGCGCAGGACGAAAACGCAGCACAAGATAGCATGACGCCAGCAGCAGGATCAACGTGAGCAGGGTCAGCACTGCGCTGCCCAGCGCCAGCGACGACGGCATGCCCAGCGGCAGCACCAGAAACAGCACCGTCCACGGCGGGTACACCAGCACATTCCCGGCGTTCCCGGCAAGTGTCGGGCTGCCCGCCAGCCACTGCTGCGCTACCGGATGGTAGTAGTAGTAATAATCGTTGACGATCGGGAAAAAGGCGTAGATCATCAGGAACACCAGCGCCAGCAGCGCCGCCGTGATCAGCACCTGCACTGCCATCGACTGCCCGCTGGAATTGGAAGCTCGAAACATGCCCACCTCGCTGTGCAAAGATGCTGCCCCATACAGGCTCTTTACCAGTCTATCATCGCAGAGGGCAATCCGGCATAGGGGTTGCCGCAACTGCCTGCGCTGCCCCCATCCTTTCGTACAGTTTCTGCCGCGCCGGACACCCGCGCTTGATTTGCTCTGCCCGGTTGTGTGTTACAATCGGCACTAACCGCAAGCATTTTGGGTATAAAGGCAGCATCATATGGATCAACGGATGGTTGAGTTTATCCGGGCACTGCGCGCGGCAGGCGTGCGCATCTCGCTGGCGGAAAGCCAGGACGCCATGTACGCCACCAACCTGCTCGGCGTCGAAAGCCGGGATCAGTTCGCCGCCAGTCTGAAAACCACACTGGTCAAAGAGGCTGGCGACCAGCGGCTGTTCGATTATTTCTTCCCGCTGTTCTTCGCCCACAATACGCCGCCGCTGCAAAATGTGCCGGACAACCTTTCGCCGGATGACCAGCAAATGCTGCAAGACGCGCTGCAAAGCCTGTCGGGCAACCTGCAGGCGCTGATGGACATGCTGCGCCAACTGCTGCAAGGGCAGGCATTCAGCCAGGAACAGCTTGACGACATGGGGCAGCGTTCCGGCTTGAATCAGGGCAATGATATGTACCAGCGCGCATGGTTTGAACGGCGCATGGACCGGCAGGCGGGCTTGCAGCAGGTGCAGGCGGCAATCGAGGCGCTGCTGGAACAGCTTGCCGAGATGGGCATGAGCGCGGAAAGTCTGGACGAACTGCGCGAGATGCTGGAACAGAACCGGCAGGGGCTGTCTGAGCAGATTTCGCAGTATGTCGGCGCGTCACTGGCGCAGCAGATGGCACAGCAGGAGCCGCAGCCCAAACCCGACCTGCTCGATGTGCCTTTCCACCGCCTCAGCCAGAGCGACCTCGACGCCATCCGCGACGAAATCCGCCGCCTTGCCGCGCGCCTGCGCAGCCGCGTGACGCTGCGGCAGAAACACGCCAAAATCGGCACTCCCGACCCGCGCCGCACGATGCGCGCCAACATGCGTTATGGCGGCGTGCCTATCGAAATCCAGTACCGCACGCGGCAGGTGAAACCGTCGCTGGTGCTGATCTGCGATCTGAGCACTTCCATGCGCTATTGTGTCGAATTTCTGCTGACGCTGGTTTACGAACTGCACGACCTTGTGCGGCGCACGCACAGCTACGTGTTCATCAGCGATATGGTCGACGTGACGATGAAATTTGAGGAGTATCGCCCGGAACAGGCGGTAGAACTGGTGCTGCGCGAAAACCCGCCCGGCTACTACAGCACCGATCTGGGCAACAGCCTGAACACCTTCGCCACTGAGCATATGAGCCACATTGACAACCGCACCACCGTGATTATCCTCGGTGACGGGCGCAACAATTTCAACGATCCGCGCCTTGACATCATTGACCGCATGCAGCGCAGCGCCCGCCGGCTGATCTGGTTCTGCCCGGAACCGCGCAGCCAGTGGGGCACCGGCGACAGTGATATGGTGCAGTATGCCGCGCACAGTGACGGCGTGTTTCTGGTGCGCAACCTGCGTGACCTGGCGAACGCAGTGGACAAGATTCTGGTGGACGGGTAGGCAAGCCGGGAAGGTCAAAGCAAAAAGGCGAGAAGGCAGTGCTGGGCTTGTGGCGCACTGCCGTTCGCCGTTCTTTTCGCCGTGACAGGTGGCTGCGTTTCGCGCCCGCGCCCGGCGTAATCGCGGCAGCCGTCTCGCTGAGTACGCAGCTTGCTACCGCATGCGGATCCCCCGCACAATCGCCAGCAGTGCCACAGGCGGGAATGCCCACCGTGCGTCAAGCTGAGCACGCCATTCACCGCACCGCGTCATGTCTGTGCTGACACAGGCTGCTGCATCGGCGCTGCCCAGCGGCGCAGCACCGGCAGTGTGCAGATAGCCCCTGCCAGCAGCCCCAGGTATATCCCCCGCCAGTTGAGGCGCAGACTGTGGCTGCCCTCCGGCAGCGGCGCGGTGGTGGGGTCAAGAAAAACGGACAGCCAGTCCAACTGTGGGGTCGGCACACCGGACTGTGCCACCAGTGCGCGCACTTCAGCGGCAAGCAGGCGCATCTCGTCGCCTGCCGAATTGGCGTGTCGTGCCAGCGCAATCTCCGCCATACGGGTGTTCATAAAGCGCGCCAGCAGCATGACCAGCACCGGCTCCGGCAGCCGCGCCAGCAGCGCCAACTGCCAGGGCAGCACCGGAAAACCGAGCGCGCGTAAAGCGGCAAAGCACTCGCGGATGGCGCGAATCATCAGCACCAGCCCGTCACGGGTACGGGCGAGCCGGTAGTTGTCGCCGCCAGCCAGCTTGAGCGCTTCGGCTATCGGGATAACAAAGGCAGCATGCGTCTTGAGCCACGCATCAATGGCAGGCGCGATGTGAACCTGAAACCCTGCCTGTTCGAATGCTGCCGCGATGGCTCTCAGGCGCGGCGTGGTCTTGCCGTCGAGTTCGCCAATATACAGGGATGCCGGCTGCGCATCTGTGCCGCGCACATGCCGGATGATGTGCCCATCGCGCCCACCGCCCGCCCCGGCGAAACCCAGCAGCACACGTTCAGCACCCAGCGCCGCGACATAAGCAGCGGCTCCGGCGGCGTTGTTGCCGAGGAATGCCACCGTCGGGGTATGCTGGTTGGCAGCAAGCACAGGCAGCACATCCGCGACCTGATTCTTGCGCATGATCACCAGCACCAGTTCATAAGCGTCGTCCGGTTGCAGCGTCTCCACCAGCCTGACCCGAACCTGCTGCTGTTCGCCGCTGACGTCGTCAATCAGCACAATACCGTGCTGCCGCAGCTCTGCCAACCGCTGACCACGCGCCAGCAGTGTTACATCGTGCCCGCCTTTGTGCAGCCGAGCGGCAAAAACACTGCCCACAACACCTGCGCCATAGACCAGGATGTTCATGCTTTACCTCGCTGTGTGTACGTTCCGCGCCGCCAGCCCCGCCGCCTTGTTGTCCGGTTGGATGAAGCCCGGCGCGCGCATTTATACCATCTTTAACTTTATTTTAGGCTAAACTAAAATAAGACACAACTGATGTTTGTCATGCCTAACTCGTGACATTGCGTGGCAGCGCTTCCGGGTCGTTTACCCGTGAACACAGCGAACGAAGCAGCAGGGGCAAGCCAGCAGGGGCACAATACAGACAGACCATGCAGGCATGTGGTGCAGGTCGCCAAACCTTAACCTGCGGTTTGCATTGTACAGCAAGATTTAAAGCAGGTGGGTAACCGCCAGGCGAGGCAGTCTGCGCCAGCCCGCTACTGCACCCGTTTTTCTTCCAGCAGCTTGTCGAGCAGCTCATGAAAGCGCGCGGCGCTGGGCAGCGGTTTGTGCAGCAGCAGATCCGCCTGTGTTTCGGCAAGAATCGCTTCGGTTTGCGCGGCGGTCAGGTGGTACGCCGTTGCCATGATCACCGGGATCTGCCGCAGTTGCGGGGTTTTGCGCAGGTACTTGCAGACATCGATGCCGCTGATGCTGCCCGGCAGGCGAATGTCCAGCACCGCGAGTTCGGGCAGCGAGTCGTCGTAGTTGCCTCGTTCAACCTCGCGCAGCCACTCGACGGCGTCCTCGCCAGTCTGGAAACCGACGACATCGTGCCCCCACAGTTCAAACAATGCCGAGAGAATTTCGTACAGATCGGGTTCGTCTTCCACGAACATCCATGCTGACGACATCTGTCGCTCCACGAACTCATCGGACACCGGGATGCGGTGAACATGCACCTCTCGCATTGTATGCCGAACTGCGGCGGCAGCGCTACCGGGTCATTTGTCCTCCGCTGAGGCTGTATTAACCCGGATGAAGCGCAGGTTAAGCCGCAAATCGGCGCCGTTGTCTTTTGATTCTTTCCCCAAAATAGCGCACAATAGGATGCAGACGAACATTGGGCAGCCTGTGGCGAACAGTGGCATCCGGCTGGATGAATCCGTGCAAGTTGCAGCAGCGTGTGTGTGAATTGCTGCACAAGTTGCACAGGGGTGGGAACCCCACGCGCGGCACAGGTGACTAAGGACACAGTAGTGGAGGATAGGGTGGCGGAGCAAGCCCCCGTACCGCTTTCCCCGCAGGATGACCCTGACCGGGAACTGATACAGGCGGTGGCTGCGGGCGATATGCGCGCGCTGGATGCCCTTTATACGCGGCACGGGGCACACATTCTGGCATACCTCAGCGGGCAGTTGAATGATCGCCAGCTTGCGGAGGAAGTGCTTCAGGATGTAATGCTGGCTGCGTGGAAGGGTGCGCGCAATTTCCGGGGCGAAAGCCGCGTGCGCACCTGGCTGCTGGCGATTGCGCGCCACCGGGCAATTAACGCGCGCAGGCGGCGTGTACTGCCCTCGACAGAGCTAAACGAGCAGACCAGCACACCGAACGGCAGCACGCCATCGGATATTGCCGAACGGAATGCGGATCGCGCTGCCGTGCAAAACGCCCTGCGCAGGCTGCCCGACGAACAGCGCGAGACACTGGAACTGGTTTTTTATCATGGATTGACCGGACCGGAAGTTGCCGATTTGCTGGGCATTGCGGTGGGCACGGTTAAAAGCCGGCTGCACCGCGCCAAAGCCGCCCTGCGCGATTTACTGCAAAATGACATTGAGGGACACTAACTGGTAGAATGACCGTTCAACCGGAATCACACGAAGATTTTGACGATCTGCTGCCGTTCTATGCAGCAGGTACGCTCAGCGCCGCGGAAGCCGCCGTGTTTGAGGTGCATCTGGCAGCCTGTGAAGTGTGCCAGGCAGCGCTGGTCGAATGGCGCGCGCTGGCGGCGCTGGTCAGTGCGGAGGCTGGCGAACGGGTGGGCGCGGCGCTGCCGCCGCTTGCGTCGGCTATCTTTCTAACCGCGCAGGACGCGCCGTATGCCGCGCAGCACACAGACAGCAGTTTGCAGGCGGATAGCAGCACCCCGGCGCTGTCCCGGTTGGGGCTGTTTGATCTCCAACGGGATACTGCCCTGCCGCTGGCTGGCGCAGCAACACAGGATGACAGCGACGAAGAAGGGGTCGCCCCGGCGCGCTACCAGCCGGCACTCGCCCCGCGCCGTCATCCGGCGGCACAAACCGCGCGCCGCTGGCAGGGGGCATACAGCACACTGGCGGCAGGGCTGATGGTGGCGCTCCTGGGCAGCCTGCTGCTGCTGCTGAACACGCTGACCACCCGCGAAAACAGCAGCCTGAGCAGTGCCGAGGAATCCGCGATTGCCGCACCGTTCACCACCCCACAAAGCGGCGCGAACAGCGGCATTCTGCCGACCAGCGTCCCGCTGCTGCGCCCCACTGCCACCTCTGCGCTGGCGCTCGTGGGGGCAACCCCGAACGTCAGCAGCGACCTGTACAACCCGCTGGCGGCAATTACGCCCTCGCAGATTGAGCCGATTATTTCGTTCCCGGCGCGGTTGGTGCAGCGCACACGGCTGCCGCAGGGCGATGCCAGTTTGCGGCTGGCGTGGTCGCCGGACGGTACGCGATTGGCGCTGGGCGGGGCACAGGGAGTCTGGGTTTACAGCACGGCGATGCTGACCGGGCGCAGCACCCTGCTGCCCGACGCGCAGAACAGCATCATCAGCGTGGCTTTCAGCCCGGATGGCAGCACGCTGGCGTCAATTAACTGGGACAGCACGGTGCGCCTGTGGGATGCGTCGGCAGGCGCAGAACGCGCCGCCCTGCCGGGTACCGCGCTGTGGGATGGCATGCAGTTCAGCCCGGATGGGCGCTGGCTGCTGTCCGGCACGGTGGATGGCAGCATTGTGATTGTAGACGCGCAGACCGGCGCGCTGGTCAACCGCTTCGCTGTGGGCAACACCGGCGGTTATTCCGCCCTGCTCAACCCGGACGGGCAGCGGCTGGCAGTGGGCAACTACCCCGATAACAGCGTGCGCCTGTGGGATGTGCGCAGCGGCGAACTGCTGATGGTGCTGACCGGGCACACGACCGAGGTGCGGCGGCTGGCATTCAGCCCGGATGGCGGCACGCTGGCGTCGGGCGATTTGCGCGGCACGGTGCGGCTGTGGGATACAGCGACCGGCTTGCAGCGCGACGTGCTGCGCCAGGGCGGAACGGTGCTGGGTATCAGCTTTAACCCGACCGGCACGATGCTGGCGGCAACCATGCGCCTGAGCGAGAACCTGCACAGCGTGTGGCTCTGGGATCTGCGCAGCGGTGCGCAGTGGGCGATTATGGTCAACGATCTGGCGTTGAGTGCGCCGCTGTTCAGCCCGGTGGAGGATCGGCTGGCGATCAGCAGCGCGGATGGGCGCGTGTGGATGCTGGATGTCAGCCAGGCAAACAGCGGTCTGTACCCGTTGGCGGACTGAGCAGCAGGGCGCGCTGTATTTGACGAATCGATCAGGGCGCCCTGCTGTTGGGTCATGCCCGATTCATCCTGCGATAGTGGATATAGCCGCGCAAATTTGCTGCTTACAGCCCCAGACTCTTACGCCAGTAAATCAGTCCGACGGCGAGTGCGTTTTCCAGCCATTTGCGAAAACTGCGATCCAATTCTTCAGCGGACTGCAAATAGGTAAACTGGAAAACATCCTGCACAAGGGGTTCAAGATCAGTATATTGAGTGACAGCATCTTCTTCGCTTGTCAGCGCCTTGCGATAGGCAAACGCCGAACAGGTCATAACCCCCCGCGGCTCTCGCCCCAACCCATGAAAAGAAAAGATCATATTCGTTTGCAGCTTGTCCGTGACAATCATCAACCGGACCCAACTGCGATAGGCGCGCAAATTGGCGTAATAGCCCAGTGCTCTCGCCGTTTCGATGATTTGGTTATAGTAGTAACCACTGAACTGCTGGTCATCATGCGCAGATCCACGTACGTTAATGACCAGCGTGGGCACAAGATGTCCCAGCGCAAGCTCAATCTCATCCTTTACCTCGCGCAAGCGTTCCTGCACAGTGTCAAACAGGCGGTCCGCATTGAACTCAACCTGCCGGGTTGCCTGCTCGTCACGCGAGCTGCGTTCCTGCGTCAAGCGCTCCTGAATGGCTTGGAGTGCGGTCTGGAAACTGAGGCGCTCGGTCAGCACGTCTTCAGATAGGCTTAAGCTGCTGACAAAGGAACGCCGCTGCGAACGCGCCATCAAGTCAACCAGCGGTGCTAGATCGTCAGCATCCGCAGCTTCGAGGGCGTGCAAATAGCTTACACGCGCCTGTTCAATATCTCCATTGCGCGAAATAACCAGCGGAAACCAACCGGCACGGATTAGCACCAGGCTTGCCAGTACTCGCGCCACACGCCCATTGCCATCCTGAAAAGGGTGAATCTGGGTGAAGCGATGATGCAGCCACGCCGCTTCAACTTCTGG
Source organism: Anaerolineae bacterium (assembly GCA_034435675.1). Classification (GTDB taxonomy): domain Bacteria; phylum Chloroflexota; class Anaerolineae; order Aggregatilineales; family Phototrophicaceae; genus DAOTWP01. Next base: position 32,381 of record DAOTWP010000236.1, on the reverse strand, counting down.
GCTAACCTGCCGCTCAGTATGTTCCAGGTGCCACGCAACGAGTTGATCCATCTGTGCGCTGACCTGCTCAGGCGGGCAGTAATGGTGTGTCTGCCCATCTGGTCTTGCCGGATTGTTGGGCAGGCGTTTCCAGTCCCCTCGCAGCAGTTCTGCCCGAAAGCGCTTGCCGAATTGATCTACAGCGTCAATGCTTTCCTGATGCCGGGTAAGCAATTGATGCAGCTGCTTGATATAAGAAACAGAAAGCTGGCGCTGGCTACCGACAAAGTCAAAAACGCGCTCAAGCGTATCTTCATGATCGCGAATGAGCGTAACAACTTCTTCAGCAGGTTTGTCAGTCGTGCCGTGTGGAATCAAGGCTTCATCAATGCCTTGCTCAATCAGGATTTGTGTGATGCCGCGATCAATGGTGTACATCCGTTCAATCACCCCGGTTTCGATAGCGATCTTGCGGCGCATTTTTTCCATGAACTGTTTGTACGCGGCTGAATCGGCACTGCCCAGCCGTTGACGCTGATCCTGCCAGACACGCGCGAGCGCTTTCAGATCGTCGTGGGCGAGATGCTGCCAGTTATCCGGTAAATCACTGATGGGTGTCCAGGCACTCATGGTATGCTGTTCCCTATTACTTCTGTACAGTCGATTATACCTGCTGCCCAATTGGCACGCCCAGAGACCATCCAGCGATGTTTTGAGGATATACAACAGGGCGACCCCGTTTACGCACGCGGTCGCCCTGCTGTTGTGTCCAACCTGTTTTTTGCCCTGCCGCTACCCGCAGACAGCGCCGTCGTCTGCCTGGCTGACCAGTTTGGCGTACTTCGCCATCACCCCGCGTGTGTAATGCGGGGCGGGCACCTGCCACGCGGCACGGCGGCGTGCCAGTTCGTCGTCGCTCAGGTCTACGCGCAGGGTGCGGGCAGGCACATCAATTTCGACCATGTCGCCCTCTTGCAGCAGCGCCAGCGGTCCGCCGACCATCGCTTCCGGTGCAATATGCCCCACGCATAAGCCGCGTGTGCCGCCGCTGAAGCGCCCGTCGGTAATCAGCAGCACGTCACGCCCCAAGCCCTGCCCGGTCAGCGCGCCCGTTACGCCAAGCATCTCGCGCATCCCCGGTCCGCCCACCGGTCCCTCGTAGCGGATGACGACGACGTCGCCAGAGACAATCTGCTGGTGCTGCACCGCGTACATGGCGTCTTCTTCACGGTTGAAGATGCGCGCCGGTCCACGATGGTATGTTGGCTCGTCGCCCTTGAGCTTAATCACCGCCCCCTGCGGCGCAAGGTTGCCCTTGAGAATCACCAGCCCGCCAGAGGCATTGACCGGTTGATCCAGCGGCATGACCACCTGCTGCCCCGACGTTTCCTGCGCGTGCGCCACTGCCTGCGCCAGCGTTTGCCCGCTGACGGTGAGCGTATCGCCATGCAGGTAGCCCCCTTCGATCAGGCGGCGCGTCAGCATGCCCACCCCGCCCGCGTGGTACAGGTCAACGGCGGCATAGCTGCCGGTGGGGCGCATATCCGCGAGGACCGGCGTGCGCTTGCTGATCGCCTCGATGTCCTCCAGCGTGAACGGAATGCCCGCCTCGCGCGCGAACGCCAGCGTATGCAGCACGGCGTTGGTGCTGCCTGCTGTCGCCGCCGCTGCCGCGATCGCGTTTTCCAGCGCGGCGCGGGTGATAATTTTGCTGGGGCGCAGATCCTGTTCGATCAGCCGCAGAATCAGGCTGCCGAGATCCTGTGAAACAGCGTCCTTGTGGTCATCCATCGCCGGGATGTCGTTAACGCCCATGGGCGAAATGCCCATCACGCTGGCAATCGTCGCCATGGTGTTGGCGGTGAACTGCCCGCCGCAGGCGCCGGGTCCGGGGCACGCCAGGTCTTCGATTGCCTTGAATTCGCTGGCATCGATGCGCCCGGCAGCATGCGCGCCGATTGCCTCGTAGACGCTGACAATATCCAGCGCTTTGCCGTTGTGACTGCCGGGGGCGATGGTGCCGCCGTAGAGCATCAGACCGGGGATGTCCAGCCGGATCAGCGCCATGATCGTGCCGGGAATGGTCTTGTCGCAGGCGGACAGCGCGATGATGCCGTCGAAATAGTTGCTGCGCGCGATCAGCTCGATGCTGTCGGCAATCACTTCGCGGCTGATCAGCGAGCCTTTCATGCCCTCTGTGCCCATGGTGATGCCATCGCTGATGCTGACGGTGTTGAATTCCAGCGGCGTGCCGCCCGCGCGTTTGACGCCTTCCTTGATTTTGGCGGACAGGCGGCGCAGGTGGAAGTTGCACGGACCGATTTCGGTCCATGTGTTAGCGATGCCGATCAGCGGTTTGGCAAGGTCAGCGTCGGTCAGCCCAATCGCCTTGAACATGGCGCGGGCGCCGGCGCGGTCATCGCCTTGCAGCAGCGCGCGGCTGCGGGCGTTAAGCTGGCGCAGGCTGTCACGGATTTCGAGTGTGTCGGACATACAGATTTTCCTCCCCGATAGAAATTTGGCAAAGCATAACACGAAGGCGGAGAAAGGCGAAAGGTGGGCGAAGTGACGATCCCGATTGCGCTGGAAGGGGGCGGACCGCACCTGCTGGAAATCCGCAACCGCCGTGACCGCAGCCTGGCGTCGAGCGGCTGCACGCTGCCCCTTCACCGGCGAGCCGCGCGACGCGACCGGCGTGCAGTAGTTCCCCCTGCGTAAACCAGACCCGCCGGGTCCACAAAAGGGGCACTGGAAAAGGAACTATGTGCCTCCACCGTTGGGTTGCCGATAATTCCTGCTGCACCACAGAAGATAGCAATTTATTGCCTCCACACCGGCAGGGTGAACGCATCTGATTTTCTTTCCATGCAGGTTGCGCCTTCCTGACCCCACCCCCAACCCGCCCCGCCAGCAAGGCAGGAGTCAAAAACGCTGCGGTTGCCACCGGCGTCATAAGGCTCCCCGGCTGACAGGGGAGATTTAGCGGGGCTTATGTGCAACGACAATGCAGTTTGAAATTGAAGCGATTACCCTGCCACACCGGTAACCTCGACAAATCTAACGCCCTTTCTGCGTTACAATGAACAAAACAGAGTCAGCCAGTATTTAATCATGGACAATCAAGCCTACACTGAGCCTGGAAGAACTACAGCTTATGAAAACTAAATCAATTAAGCGTCAGATCGGCATTATTAGTGATGCACCGCAACAACAGGCGGATCTGCTGGCGCTGTTAAATGACCAGCCTCAATTTGACGTTGCCATCAATAATTTTGAAACAGCCTCAATTCTACCTGGCAGCCGCGCATACGATGTTATCCTGTATTGTGCCCTTTCCACTGACCACGATACCAGCATCATCAATGCCATCGAGCGTATACGTCGGACGGTGCCCGTCATCGCGCTGCTCGATCACCCCACTGTAGGTCAGACCGTCGATCTGATGCGAGCAGGCAGCAGCGGTGTGGTCGATTGGCGCGATTCGCGGCGAATACTCGAACTGATCGAGACAGTGCTGGATGCAGGGCTGATATCACCGTCTGAAGCGATCTATCAGGACATTGTAGATCAACAAACGGAGTTGATCTGTCGCTATGACGCTGAACTGCGGCTTCTGTTTGTTAATCGTGCATACTGCGAGTGGCAGGGGATGCCCGCCGAAGAACTGATCGGAACACGGATCACCGAAAAAATTCCCGCTGAAGAACGGGAACGAGTGACCGCGCATGTGCGCGCATTAACGGTAGACAACCCGGCGGCAGTATCCGTCCATGCGACCATTCTGCCGGATGGCAGTGTCCGCATAGTGGAATGGACGGATCGCGCCATCTTCGACGCTGCCGGACAGCTTATCGAATATCAGGGCGTTGGGCGCGATGTAACTGAACGCGAACAGCAGGCACAGCAGTTGGCGACGTATCGCGCACATTTTGATGCCGTGCTGGATACCATGCAGGATGCCTTGATGTCTATCTCACTGCCCGATAAACAGGTCATCTTCGTGAGTCATGCATTTGAAGAAGTCCTGGGCTATTCGCATGAACACTTTATCGAAAATCGGGATTTTTTCCAGCAGGTCGTGCATCCCGATGACCTGGAGCGTGCAGCACAAGCGATGCAGACCTGCATGACCGAGGGCTTCGTAGAACTCGATCACCGCATTATCTGGCCCGATGGGCAAGTCCGCTGGATCCACCGGCGGGCATGGATCAACTATAACGCGAACGGACAGCCGCTGCGCGTTAACGACAGTGCGCGCGACATCACAGCACGCAAAATGGCTGAAGATGCGCTGCGTAGCAGTGATGCACATCTGAAAAGTCTGATCGACTCGCAGACGAATTACCTGATTCGCACCGACCTCGACGGTCAGTACACCTACTGGAATACTAAGTTCGAACGCGAGTTTGGCTGGCTGCATGAGCCAGACGGAATGTTTGGCAGCCTCTCACTCAGTTCAATCATGCCCTATCATCACCAGCGCACGCTGGAAATCGTGGAAAAGTGTCTGGCAGAACCCGGCGTGCCCTTTCAGGTGGAACTGGATAAGCCGCGGCGGGATGGGACTGTATGTACCACGTTGTGGGAGTTCATCTGCCTGGCGGATGCGAAGGGAACACCGACGGCGTTTCAATGTGTCGGCATCGATGTCACTGAGCAGAAGAAAGCACAGGCAACTGTGCAGTTCCAGGCAAACCTGCTGCAACAGGTCTCCGACGCGATCATAGCCACCGATAACGACCTAAGGATTACCTCCTGGAACAAGGCAGCAGTTGATATCTATGGCTGGACTGAAGTCGAAGCTATCGGACAGGAAATCGACACACTGCTCAAAACCGAATGGTTCGACCAGTCGCAGGAGTCGGCACGGGTGGCTATCGAACGCGACGGACACTGGCGGGGTGAGATTCGCCAGACGGACAAAGCCGGTGGGCAGCACTATGTGGTCGCATCGGTGAATCCGCTTTACGACGAACTCAATAATCTGATCGGTGGGATTACGGTCAACCGCGATATTACCGCCGAAAAGCGGCGCGACATTTTGCAGGAACGGATCAACCAGACTCTGGAAGCGACCGCTGAACGGCAGCAGTTACCTGTAATCCTCGAAAAACTGGTACTGGCAGTCGAAGAATTTGAACCCGACATCCGGGCATCGGTGCTGCTGCTGGACGCAGCAACCGATCAACTGCGCCATGGCGCAGCACCCAGCCTGCCGGATGCCTATAACGCGGCGATTGATGGGATCGGCATTGGCTCAGGGGTCGGTTCGTGCGGCACCGCCGCCTACGAAAAACGCCTGGTGATTGTCAGCGATATCACCACCGATCCGCTCTGGAAGGACTTCAAGGGACTTGCCGCCGAACACGGGTTACGGGCATGCTGGTCACAGCCGATCATGGGGCATGGTGGACGGGTTCTGGGAACCTTTGCGCTTTACTATGCCGCGCCGCGCCCGCCCGCCACGGAAGAAGTTGACCTGATCCGGTTAGCCGCGCGAATTGCCGGGCTGGTGATCGAACATGCGCAGGCTGAAACGGCGCTCAGGGAGAGTGAGGAAGAATATCGCAGCCTGGTTGAAAGCTCTGAAGCGGCTATCGCCGTGTTTGACCTTGGCGGCAACCTTCAGTTTGCCAATGAAATCGCGGCTGTTCAGCTTGGCTCCTCGCCCGAATCCCTGGTCGGCAAGCACATGCGCGAGCTTTTTCCCCCGGCTGTCGCGGATTATCAGCTTACCTCGATACATAATGTAATCCAGACGGGCAAGGGGTCTGTTAATGAGGCACCCAGCTATGTATCAGGCGCAGTCCGCTGGTATCGAACCAGCGTACAACCCATCCGCAATGCCGCCGGCGAGATTACAACGGCACTCATCCACGCGAGCGACATCACACAGTTCAAGGCGATGGAAGAAGCCCTGCGCCAGAGCGAAGAACAGTTCCGGCAGTTCATGCGCTACCTGCCGGGGGCTGTGTTTATCAAGGATGACGCAGAACGCACGCTATATTGCAACGAACGTTATGCCAGCGTAAGCGGCACAACGCCAGAAAACATCATCGGCAAACGCAGTCAGGATTACATGCCTGAAGATTTAGCCGCAGCGTACACGAGTGAAAATGAACAGGTGCTGCGTGCAGGGCATGCGCTGGAGTTCCATCACAGCGTTCCCGGCGCGGATGGGCTTTCGCACTGGCTGACGATCAAGTTCCCAATACCGCGCGAGGGACAGCCCTCCCTGCTTGGTGCAATCAGCCTGGACATCACCCAGCAGAAGCGGGCGGAAGCAGCAGTCAAACGCAGCGAAGAACGCTACCGGCGGATGTTCGAAGATGTCAGCCTGCCCAAGCTCATCACGGATCCGCAAACTGCCCGTATCCTGGATGCCAATCCTGCTGCCGTTGATTTTTACGGTTATTCCCTGGATACGCTGAAATCGATGACCATGCTGCAAATCAACATCGCAGAGCCAGCAGTCATCCTGAAAAAAATGCAGCAGGTTCTCAACGGTGAGATCAGGTCCTGTTTGTTCGAGCAGCGGCTTGCCAATGGTGCCGTTCGCGAGGTAGAAGGATTTGCTGCCGGTATCGAACTTAACGGGCAGCAGGTGCTCTACTGCACCTACATCGACGTGACCGAACGTAACCGCGCTCAAGCCGCCCTGGAGGAAGCCAACCAGCAGCTCGAACAGCGGGTGCAGGAGCGTACAAGAGCATTAGAACAATCCAAGGACCGTATCGAGGCGATCTTCAATCACAGTGGCGATGGTATCCTGCTGCTGGATAACGCATTGAAGATCAAACAAAGCAATTACGCCTTCGATCAGATGTTTGCAATTCCTCACGACACATACTTCGACAAGCTGTTGTTCGAGCTGATGTTGGATGTGGATCGAACGCGACTGGCGGCACAGCTTCCGGATGTCACTGAACGGCATGAAACCAGGCGAATGGAGATCAAGGGCAGGCGTGTAGACGGCACCACCTTTGATGCTGAGATCAGCGTTGCGCCGGTGAACCGCAGTGATAAGGCGGTCCAGAATGTCGTCTGTATTGTCCGGGATGCTTCAGAGCGCAAACAAGCCGAAGCTGAGCGCCAGAAGTACATGGCGGAAATTGCGGATCTATACAACAATGCACCCGCCGGGTATCACTCGCTCGATTCAGCCGGTTTTTTTGTCCAGATCAACGACACCGAACTTGGCTGGCTGGGCTACAGCCGCGAAGAAGTCGTTGCCAGGCTTAGATTCGCGGAACTGCTTACCCCGCAAAGTCAGCAAGTCTTCCGCGAGAAATTCCCGCTGCTGCAGCAGACTGGCGCGATTGACAGCGTTGAATTTGAGCTGCTGTGCAAAGATGGCTCAACAATCTGGGTTCTGGGGAGTGCGAGCATCATCCGGGACGAAAACGGTGAATTTGTTCGCAGTCGCGCCACCCTCTATAACATCACGGAACTGAAAGCGAAAACAGAAGCGCTGCGCATCAGCGAGCAGCGGCTGCGCGAATCCGAAAACAGGCTGCAATTGGTGCTGGATACGATTCCGGTGCGCGTATTCTGGAAGGATACAAACTCTGTTTATCTGGGCTGCAATCGTCTTTTTGCAGAAGATGCAGGTCTGGCAGACACCGATGAAATTGTGGGCAAGCGTGATCTGGATATGCCCTGGGCGGCGTTGGCAGAAGCCTACCGCGCGGATGATAAAGCCGTAATCGAAAGCGGAATTGCTAAACTGAACTTTGAAGAACCCCTGCTAGCTGCCGGGGGGCAGTCAGTCATTCTACAGACGAGCAAAATTCCACTGCGGGATGCTAACGATCAGATCATTGGTATCCTGGGGACCTCTGTGGACATCACCGACCGCAAGGCAGCCGATGCAGCGTTGGCGCTCAGACAAGCGCAAGAGCGCGAGCGGCAGTCCTATCTGACGGCACTGCATGAAATCACGCTTGAGCTAACCCGTGCGGAAACGCTGGATGATTATTATCGCACCACCGTTGTGCAGGGCAGACAGAAGCTTGGTCTTGAGCGGATGGCGCTGCTGCTGTATGACCCGGCGACGGATGGTGTCAGCGGAACGTATGGGACGGACACAGACGGCAGCCTGGTTGATGAGCGGCATCTGCACTTTGACCCCGACAGACAGCCCGGTCTGCTCAGGCGGACCACGGACCGGGCATTACGGTTTGCTGTTGAGGAGCAAGTGCAGCTTTTCACCGGAGACCGGGCTGTGGGCGTGGGGCAGAACGCGGTGGCGGCGCTGTGGAATCAGGGGCTGCTGGGCTGGCTGGCGGTGGACAACGGCATTCACCACCGCCCGATAACACAGGTGCAGTTGGATACGCTGGCGCTGTATGCCCTGACCGCCGGTTCGCTGCTGGCACGCAAACGCGCTGAATTTGCCCTGCGCGACAGCGAGGAACGTTATCGCACACTGATTAATACCATGTCGGAAGGCATTGTCCTGCAAGATCGGGATGGCGCAATCCGGGCATGGAATCCTGCTGCCGAGCGCATACTTGGGCTGTCCGCCGAGGAAATTGAGGGCCGCAAATCGCAGGACGCCCGCTGGCATTCTATATACGAAGATGGCAGCAGTTTCCCCGGTGACAACCACCCGGCGATGGTGGCGCTGAAGACCGGTGAGGCGCAGTCCAATGTCGTGATGGGCGTGCACAAACCAGATGGTTCGCTGCGCTGGATCCTCATCAATTCGCAGCCGATTTTTGGAGCAGATCACGAGCGCCCGGTGGCAGCGGTGACGACCTTCACCGATATTACGGGGCGTAAACAGTCCGAAGAAGACCTCAGAAAAGTTACCGAACGCCTGCAACTGGCAACCGAAGCCGGTGAAATTGGCATCTGGGATTTCGATGCTGAAAACAACAGGATGCTCTGGGATTTGCAGATGTATGCACTCTATGGGGTAGATGCCGCAACAATAACACCGTCTATCGCATTCTGGTCGACTTGCATACATCCCGACGATCTTGCCCAAACCCATGCTGATACCGAAGCTGCAATCAGGGGTGAGCAACCCTATGACACAGAATTTCGAATTGTCAAACCAGACGGGGCAACGCGCCATATTCGCGCAAAGGCGAATATCTACAGAAACCAAAAAGGCACAGCGCAGCGCATAGTCGGTGTGAATTTCGATGTGACCCACGTGAAGCAAGCCGAGGAAACCCTGCGGTCGGCGCTGGAAAAAGAGAAGGAACTGAGTGTGTTGAAATCGCGTTTTGTGTCGATGGCATCGCATCAGTTCCGTACACCACTGGCGGCTATCCTCGCCAATACAGAGACTCTATCCATCTACCGGGATCGGCTGGACAGCGCCCAGATTAATATCCGCCTGGAGCGCATCCGCAAACAAGTGAACTACATGAAGAGTATTATGGAAGATGTGCTGGAACTGGCGCGGATCCAGGCTAATCAGATTCAATACCAACCTGTTGAAGGCAACCTGGACGCGCTGTGCCGGGAAATCATTGAGGATTTCGCCCATCAGGAAGGTTATCGTAGTCGGATCATCTATGAGGGGTCTGAAAACGCGCCCGTCGTTACCTTCGATCCGCATCTGATGCACCATGTGGTGAACAACCTGATCCATAATGCGCTCAAGTATTCGCCCGATGCATCGCTGGTATATATCACGCTTTCGCAAACCGAACAGGAAATCACCCTCAACGTAAAGGACCAGGGCATCGGCATTCCTCCAGAAGACCTGAAACATCTTTTCGAACCCTTCTATCGTGCCAGTAATGTTGGGGCTGTTTCAGGGACGGGGTTGGGGTTAAGTATCGTGAAACAGGCGGTCGAGGCTCACGGAGGTTCAATTCAGGTTGAAAGTCGGCTCGAAGGCGGCACAGCATTCATAGTCACCATGCCCATCCAGCGCACTGAGGATAACCGGAATGACGAAAATACTGGTGATTGAAGATGAATTTGACATCCGGGATGAGGTCATGAACTGGCTTCAATTTGAGGGCTATGCAGTTGTTGGGGCGGAGAATGGCAAGCAGGGGCTTGCCGCAATCCACGCCGAACAGCCTGATCTGGTATTGTGTGACATCAATATGCCGGAGATGGACGGCCACGAAGTCCTGATTGAGCTGCGTTCGAACGGGCATTACGCTCAAATCCCGTTTGTGTTTCTCACGGCAGCCGTCGACCGCGATGCGATACGCCAGGGGATGAATCTGGGGGCTGATGACTATATCACAAAGCCCTTCAACCATGCGGATGTCGTCAATGCGGTCAGAACACGCCTGGACAAACTGGAGCAGATTCAGTCACAAATCGACCATTTGAGCCGGGTGATTGATGTCGAACGCGAGCAGCGTCTGCTCAAATCGAGACTGGTTGGCATGTTCTCGCACGACTTTCGCAATCCATTGGCATCCATCCTATCATCATCCAATATCCTACAGCATTATTCTGATCGGCTGACACCGGAACGGCAGCACGAGCATTTTCGTCGGATTGATGGTGCCGTTCATTTGCTGCTGCAAATGCTTGACGAAATGCTGATGGTCGCAGAAATTGAAAACGGACAGTTGGCTTACAATCCGCAACCTACGGACTTGAAGAAGCTGATTGAAAAATCGGTTGAGGATTTTTGCCTCATCGACGGCGAAAAACACCATATCACAACATCAATCGAATTGCCCGAACTTGTTACGATTGACCCCAAACTCGTACAGCATATCATGACCAACTTTATCTCCAACGCAATCAAGTATTCCCCTGAAGCGAGTGAGATCGGCGTACAGGCATATGTCTGCGGGGAACAGGTTGTGGTTGCTGTGCAGGATGCAGGAATCGGTATTCCCGAAACCGATCTTGACCGCGTGTTTGAACCGTACTTTCGTGCGGACAATGCGCGCTATGTCAAGGGCACCGGGCTGGGGCTGTCGCTTGTTCAGCAGGTCGTGGAAGTTAGTGGCGGGCGTGTTGAAGTGACCAGCGAACTAGGCGCAGGTTCGCGCTTCACTGTGTGGCTGCCAATCTGAACGGGTTTAAGCATTGATCACTGACGATCCAGGTTGATTGGCAGTCAAATGCAGTTCCCTGTTCTGGTGGGCAGTGTGGGCTAACGTTCGCCCATTTCGAAATCGCAGTTCAAGGTGTGGTCTACACCCAGTGTTTTGGAGTAACAACTGCTCAGGCGGCGTGGCTGACTGGACGGGCACAGCCGCTACCGGAATACAGCCGCTGACGGTTGTAGAACACTTCGATGCAGGCAAACGCAGCGATGCGTGCTTGCTGACGTGAAGCGAAGACACGTTGCGGAGTCGCCTTTTGTGGGGTCGCCTCGCGTTTGTAGCCTGCGCTGTAACTGCGCTTGCGTCCCAGTTGTGCCTCCTGATATCGGTCCAGTGCACAATTTCCGGGAGCAGCCGTTACGCCATTTTCGCGGACAACAGGCACGGTGACGCGCCTTGCACCTTTCGCGTTGCCATCACAGCAAGCCAAACATCACCATCGAGATGGACGCGCCGACCAGCGCCCCGACAACCACCTGCGCCAGCGTGTGCCGCTGGAGCTTGATGCGTGCCGCGCCGACCAGCGGCACCAGCGGGAACAGCACCGCCGCGGGCAGCAGCCCGTACAGCGCCCCCACCGCCACCAGCGCCCCGCTGATGCTCATCGCGTGGACGCTGATCTGCCAGCCAAGCGTGACGACGGCGACGATTGCCAGTTGCAGCAGCGTGAACAGCACAAACTGCGGCACTACCGGCGGCGCGCCCAGCAAGCGCAGCGTCCACCATGCCACCGTTGTGCACAGCAGCGACACGGCAAACGGGCGCAGTCGCTGGCGGCGCACCTGCATATGCATATCCGTAATCGCCCCGCGCCGTACCATCCACGCGATGTACAGCAGCGGCAGCAGGCAGACCAGCACGCCGTAGACCAGCGCCCACAACAGCGCCTGCCCAGTGGACGGCGCATCCTGAAAGGCGATGGGGAACGCCAGCACTGCCCAGACCAGCGGCGGGCTGAGCAAATCAGAGACGATTCGCGCCCAGTAAGTTGAGCTTTGGTTCACGCAGCTTGTCTCCCACTAGCTTCAAGAGCTTATCCGTGCACCTGGTTTGCTGAACAAGGGGATGATGCGCGTTAACGATTAAAAATCTGTCCGTAAATTCATCAAGATGGGCGAGGCACGCCTCGCCCCTACAGGAAAATCTGATTTCTCGGATAGATACTAAATACGGAGAACAAGGGCGGACACGCGCTGCGCTTCGTCCTCCCCTACGAACAGCATGTTAAGTAGGGTGCGGACTAAGGGTGCCTGCGCCCGCATATCCGCCTAAACCGGATACTCCGTATTATCTTGAAAACCTGCATCAGCCCCTGGTCCGCGTTTACGGACAGATACCAGGTGTTCGCCGTGTGCGTGCAGGGGCGAAGTACGCTTCGCCCGTGCACAACACCCGCGAACAACGCTTGTTCAGGGGGTGCTCGGTTGCAGCACCGTATCAATCAGGTGAATCACGCCGTTGCTGGCGTAGATATTGCCCCGCACGACCAGCGCCACGCCGCCCACCTGCACCGTCTCATTCTGCACCGCCACCGGCAAATCCAGCCCGGCAACACTGGTTAGAGTCGGCAGCGCGGTAAGCTCGGTGAGGTCGAGGATGCCAGGCGCGATGTGGTACAGCAGGATCATGCGCAGCGTGGGCACGTCTGCCAGCAGCGCATCCAGCGTGCCCGCCGGGAGCGCGTTGAAGGCGTCGTTGGTCGGCGCGAAGACCGTGAACGGACCCTGATTGGAGATGACGCTGCCAAAGCCGATCGCATCCACAGCAGTCTTGAGCGTCGTCAGTTCCGGCACGCTGGACAGCGTATCATACAGATTGCGCGTGCCCGTCACGCCCACCACGAGCTGGTAATTTGCCGGGAATGTGCCCACTGCCGCCACCAGATACTGTTGATCGCCCGCCAGCGTCACCGGGTTGAGGTCAGTGAACACCACGCCATCGGGGTTCCCGGCAGCGGTGACCAGCAGCGGGTAATCGCCGGGGTCTGCTACCAGCGCGGTAAACGTGCCAAATGCCAGCCCCGAAACCAGCGTCGTCGGTGTCGGACCAGAGACGATCACATCCACCGGGGGCGCATCGCTGATGCCGTGCAGCACCAGCAGGCGCACCTTGCCCGCCAGTGTGGCCGGGTCGCTGCCGTTGACCAGTTCAAAGGCGTCGGTTTCGTTGATGACCACCACCGAAAGGCTGTCGTTGGCAGCCAGCCCGATCACGGCAATCGTATAATCGGTGCCGCTTTCCAGTTGCAGCGCCAGCGGACCGGCAAACGCGCCCGCCACCCCGGCATCGTTGGGCGCAATCGCCAGGTTGATCGTCCCGGCAGGCACAGCGATATAATCGCTGATGCGCGTATAGTCGAGATTGTCAAAGATCACGGCAGCGTCCGCGAGGACATCCACTGCGGGGGCGTCCACCGCAAAATGCGCCACGCGCAGCCGCGCCGGGGCGGTCTGTGCCGCCAGCGTGCACACCGTCAGCAGCGCCAGCGCCAGCATTAACAAAAACAGCAGCAGTCGTTTCATAGTCTTTCCGCATCCTTCGTCAGCAGAGCACAAATACTACGGCATTTTGCGACAAAAATCGACACCTTGCCAGCCGTTCAGCTCTGCGGCTGCGCCGGCACAGACGCCGCCGCCGGCACTGCTGCCGCCGGCACCGATGCCGCGCCTGCGGGTGCTGCCGCGCGCACCATCGCCAGCATGCGCGGGGTATCCTGCGCGATTACATCCGGGTCTGTGCGCCACGCGAAATGCGCGCCGATGCCGCCGTATTCGCAGGCGACAACATCCGGCGTGCGCCACACCCCGCCGCGAATCTGCGCCAGCGCCCAGTCAAACAGCGCCCAGTCTTCGTCCATCATCGGCATATGGTCGTTCTGCGTGCCGTCGGGGTAAGTAAACACGCCGGTGATGTGCAGTTCGCGCAGGCGTTCCACCGGCAGTTGGGCGACATACTCGCGCGGATCCATGCGGAAATGGGTTGCCGAACGGCGCGCATGCCCCAGATCAAGCAAAAAGCCCGTGCCGCTTGCCTCCACCACACGGCGCATCACCGCCGGGTCCGCGTTCAGGTCAGAGAACAGGTGCGTGTGCGGGGCGCTTTCGGGGATAGGCACATTCTCGACGATGACGCGCTCCGCCCCGAAGTGGTCAACCATCGCGCACACATCGCGCAGGGTCGCCTCCACCACGGCATCCGCGCTGACCACGCCGCCCAGGTCGCTGAAGCGCGGCAGCACATGGGTGTTGACATAAGATGTTTGGGTCGCTGCCATAAAGCGCTCGACCCGCTCGAACCCGAGTTCGGCGAGGTTGTTCTGCCCCGCGCGGAAGGGAAAATGGACATACTGCGGGCGGGGCGGAGTCAGGTCGCGCACCGTCGCCACCATATCATCCCAATCGGCGCACTTCCACAGATCCAGCTCAATGCGTCCTGCTTGCAGCAGCCGCGCCGCAGCGGGCGAATAATTGAGGGCAAATTTCATCAAGTCCGGTTTCCTCCACATGATGGTCTGCACCGGGACACCAGCTTAGCAGACGGCACCGCCGCCGTAAACCCGGCGTTGGGCAAGCGGTGGGCAGGGGATCAACCGGGCGCGGCGGAAGGGCAATCGTAACAAAAGCTTACCTGCCCGGTAAATCCTGTGTAACATTTCAGGAAAACTTAACTTGGAAATCAAAAACTCACGCTGTACAATTATTACAATTGCAATTGTCTGTAATTCTGAATCTTAAAGCGGAAAGAACGGCGGGACTCGATGAAGGCAAACAAGTCCAAGGTATTGATTGTCGAAGATGATCTCTCAGTCAGCAAGCTGATTTCAGACTTTTTGGGCAAGGTGGGTTACGACGTTATCACGGTGACCGATGGTCCCGATGCAATTGAATATATCAAGCAGCACGGTTTGCCGCATATTGCCCTGATTGATCTGGGGCTGCCGACGATGCACGGCTTTGAACTGAGCACGCGGCTGAAATCAATGGCAGATGTGCCGATCATCTTTGTGACCTCAGCAAATGATACCGAAACTATCGTTCAGGGGCTAAAGAAATATGCCGAAGACTTTATCGTCAAGCCTTTTGAACTGCGCGAGTTGGAAGCGCGTATTGAAGTCGTGCTGGCGCGCATGCCCAGCCTCGACTACGCCAGCGAGCCGGTGGTCAAGGTGGATGAATTCCTGAGCATTGACTTCGCTCACAACCGCCTGTCACTGAGTGGCAAGGTACTCGGTCTGACCCCCACCGAATCGATTCTGCTGCATGTGCTGCTGCGCAATGCCGGGCGCGTGGTCGAAAATCGTATGCTGATTGCCCGCGTGTGGCCCTCGGAAGATGTCTATGAGGACACCCTGCGCGTGCATATGCACCGGCTGCGGCGCAAGCTCGAAACCGATTCGCACCACCCGCATTACATCCGCACGGAACGCGGCGTCGGCTACATGTTCACCGTGCGCCCGGTGGATCATGTCAGCGCGAACAGCCCCTTTGCCGAGTTCGGCGATTTGAATCAGACGCAGTGACGGCTGCGATCAGCGGGCGGGCGGGCAGGTGACGCCCCCGCCCTCGTGGCAGTTGTGCGGCTTACAGGTGGGCGAGACATGCCTCGCCCCTGCAATCTTCTGGGCGCAGTTCTGTATGCTGTTCACTTGACAGGCACACATTAACACCCCCGATCATGCCGCGCGTTGCACCCGCTTTCTCCTGCGCAGGTTGTACCCGCACCAAAACCGCTGCAAGCCCTACGGCTGCCGTCGTAAAATCGCTGTTGCCTTAACAAACCGTAACTACTCAGCCCTGTTTTGAGCGTGAAGCGCTCATCCTCCTGGCTCTTCTCCCTAAGGCTGAGGGGGTGAATACGGGGAGGGTAGTTTTTTTAGTCTCACTCCCTGGGGCGCGGGATTTAGGGTGAGGGCAATTTAGCCTCAAATTCAATGGCTGAGCAGTTACAACAAACCCGCTAATTAAGTAAACCAAGCGCTTTAGCGCACAACTGATATATAATGGAAAGCATGGTCAACAGACCGCGCTTGCACCTGGGGCGAAACGAGCCTGATGCCGAATCAAACCCGATACTGCCAGAATGCAGCTCACACACCACAGCAACAAACGGACAATCCCGTACACTGCCCGATGATCTGCCAGAGACTCATTGGGGCGTACTGTGAGTGACCAGCGTTGAACGTAGTTGAGAGTGATTTTGCATGCTGACCTCGCAAACGAGCTGGTTCAACCGGATATTTCCCCCGTTGAGCGACACGGAACGCGCGCGGCGCCTGCGCCTGCTGCGTATCATTCTCTTCAGCATGCTGGCTGCCAGCGGCTTCTACAGTCTCGTCGGCGTTCTGACAGCGGGGCAGTTGGATCCGTGGTGGCAACTGTCGGTCGTGCTGCTGGCGATGCTGTTGATCACGGTGCTGCTGTCGCAAAGCCGGCGGTACTACTATCCGGTGGCAGTGGCGACCATTGTGATGGTCTGGTGCATCATTGCGTCATCCGCCCTGCTGGGTAATCGCATTGCCAGTCCCGGCTATCCGGTGCTGATTGTGCCGATGGTCGTGGCGGCAGCGCTGTTGGGTGCCTGGATCAGTCTGCTGATCATGACTGCCAATATCCTCCTGGGGCTGTTGTTCACTCAAATGATGCTGGACCGCTTGTCTTCGCCCATTGTGTACACCCCCGGCAGCCTGTGGGCAGTGCAAAGCATTATTTTTCTTTTGATCGGCATCATTCAATTCTTCGTTGTACGCAGCCTGAACACCGCACTGGCAGTGCAGCAGCACAGCCGCCAGCAGCTTGTCACCCAGAATGCCGTTTTGGAGCGCGCCAATCGCAGCTACCGCATGCTCAGTGACTGCAACCAGATGCTGATGCGCGCGCGCGACGAAGACGCACTGCTGCACGACCTGTGCCGAATTATCGTTGACATCGGGCAGTATGCTTTTGCCTGGGTGGGTTTTGCCGAACATGACGCGGCGCGTTCGGTGCTTGTTGGGGCGGCGGCAGGCGCGAACGAGGACTTCCTGCGCCAGAATGTATTCTCGTGGGCGGAAGATGCACCGGGCGGACGGGGTCCGTTCAGCACTGCGGTGCGCGAGAATCGCACGGTGATTGTGCCCGACATCCATGCGGAAACGCTGGAACCGCAGTGGCGCGAGCTGGCGCTGGCGCACGGCTTTCGCTTGGTAATTGCGCTGCCGCTGCGCCTTGAGCAGCGGGTCATCGGCGGGCTGGTGATCTATGGCGCGGGGGCAAACCTTTTCCCGGACAATGAACGCAAACTGCTGGAAGAACTGGCGGGCGATCTTGCTTTTGGCATCGCCACCATTCGCGCCCGGCAGGAACGCGCGCTGGCGCTGGCGGAAGTGCAGCGCCTGAATGCCGAACTGGAGCAGCGGGTGGCACAGCGCACCGCCGAACTCGCCGCGCGCACGGCACAGTTAGAGATCATCATCAGAAATTACCCCGGCGGCTATATTGGACTGTTTGACCGCGACCTGCGTTATCTGCGGGTGGGCGGTGCGCGCCTGTTTGAGCGCGGCTTTACGCCGGGCGATCTGGAAGGCAAGACGATCTTCGAGACGCTGCCGCCGGAAATGCTGGCAACCACCGAAGCCGATTACCGCGCCGCGCTGCAGGGCGAGTCGGTGACCAACGAGATTACCGTGGCGGGCAACACCTTTCTAACGCGCGTGCATCCTGTGCGCGAACCGGATGGCAGCATCAACAGCGCGATTGTCATCTTGCAGGACATCGCCGCGCAAAAACAGGTCGAAACCCTGCTGCGCGAGGCGCTGGAACAGCAGCAGGAGGTCAACCAGCTCCGTTCGCGGTTGGTGGCGATGCTCTCGCACGATTTTCGCACGCCGCTGTCGGTGGTGCTGATGTCCAGTTCGATGCTGCTGGACCATGAGGACCGCCTGGACAGCGACCAGCGCGCCAAACGACTGCTGGGCATTCAGTCAGCAGTGCGCGAGCTGACGATGATGCTGGACGAAGTGCTGGCAGTGGGCAGGGGCGAAACGCTGAAGTTCAGCTACGAGCCGCAGTCGCTGGATTGCGTGCAGACCTGCGCGAAACTGGTCGAAGCGTTTCAGCAGAGCACCACGACGCACCGGCTGAATTTCAGCAGCGATTTGCCGGAACGGGTGCTGTTGGCAGACCGGCGTTTGCTGCAACAGATGCTGAATAACCTGCTGTCCAATGCAGTCAAATATTCGCCAAACGCCAGCGTGGTCGAGATTGCGCTGCGCGTGCAGGATCCGGCGCAGTGGTCGCTGAGCGTGCGTGATTACGGCATTGGCATCAACCCTGATGAAGTCCTGCATCTGTTTGAGTTCTTCTGGCGTGGCAGCAATGTTGGCGGCATCAAGGGCACCGGGCTGGGGCTGGCGATTGTGCGCCAGGCGGTAGACGCGCACGGCGGGTCAATCACCTGCGAAAGCACGCCCGGCGCGGGCAGCACCTTCACGATCACGCTGCCCGCACAACCCGTGCAGGTGTAGGGGCGGATCCCCGTGTCCGCCCACTCTGCCCGCGCTGCCCGCTGCTGCATTTGCTGTGGTTTGCCCCGAACGGTGTAAGGTGTGCCGCGAGCAGCGCGTCTGAATCCCGAACAGGGACTTCAGCAGCGCGCTGAAATGGACGCCTTGTTCACAAATTGCAGAATCAATCTGAATCGGATCACACCGGATCGGACTGAACCGTTTCCATCGGAGTTTTCTATGAGCAAATCAGAAGTATCGCGCAAACGCAGAAGCGCCAGCCAGCGGCGGAAACGCCAACAGGCAGGTGTCTGGATTGCGGTGGCGCTGGGCGGTGTTGTCCTGCTGGCGGCACTGTTCCTGAGCAGCGGATCGCAGGTCGGCGCGCTGGACTTTGAGGCAACCACACTGAGCGGCGAAGCAGTGCGCCTGAGCGATTATCGCGGGCAGGTGGTGATGCTGAACTTCTGGGCGACCTGGTGCCCACCGTGCCGCCGGGAGATGCCGGACATTCAGGCGGCGTATGCGCAGCACGCGGCAGCGGGCTTTGCGGTGCTGGCAATCAACAACGCCGAAACCGCGCCAGCGATTCAACCGTTTGCGTCATCGCTGGGACTGGAATTTCCGATTGTGCTGGATACCGCGGGCAGTTTGCAGCGCGCATTCGGCATCCGGGGTTACCCGACGAGTATCTTCATTGACCGCAGCGGCGCAATCTACGCGACGCATTCCGGTATGGTGACCTCCGAACAGATCGCAGGTTATATTGCGGACGGCTTCGCCAGGGCGACGGGTTAGAGTCGTGGCACCAATCGCAGTGCCCTGATGAAGTCCAGCTTCGGGTCGCTGGCAGTCGCAAACATGGCAGCCAAGGGCGCATCCGGTGTGGAGGCAATGGTAGTGGGTGGCAGCCCGTATTTTGAAATACGGTCAGCGCTTCAGGCATGGGGTAGGTGCCTGCAAAAGGCTAAGCCACCAGCCGAATAATGAAGTCTACCAAGCCTGTTCGCGCGGCTGTGCCAGGGTTGGCTGCCCCAAAGTGCGCCTGTGAAGCGCTCGCGTTACATGGGCGAATCGCGCACGTTGGCTTAGGCAAGACAGGTTTTTTTGAGCGGGCGGGTTGCGGGTGATGCAGGCTACAGACTTTGCAGCGGCAGCCTGTACTGCCTGCCCCGATGAATAGCCGTTGCAGGGGGGGCTTGCAGCGGTGAGGGGCAACTGTGGGTTGATTCCTGCGGCATTCGCCCTATAATGAGAACGTGTTCGCTGCCCTTTAAGGGGACAGTGCAGACAAATGGCCCCGTAGCGCAGTGGCAGCGCAAGTGCCTTTTAAGCACCGGGTCGTAGGTTCGAATCCTACCGGGGTCACATTCTAGGATCCAATCCGAACATGAGCCAGCACATGCGCTGGCTTTTGTTTTGTCTGCACCAGCCTCACACTGACAGCGTACCCGCTCAGAGATTTCTTGCAGGTAGGCAAAGGGAGGACGTAATTCCAGTTGCACTTTTCCCTCGGGGTAAGGTCACTTTCAGTTGTTCAGTTTTTCGGGGGGACAGATCATTAAGTCGCTTGTGTCAGATGAAATCTTGTCTTTTACATATCATGAGCAGAAGGGATTCACATTCGCACGGTCAAACATAGGTAGCCTCTCATACAATCTCTGGCAATGCTCCGGATTCGTCGCCCAGTACAATATGCACTTCATGATTGAGTCCATCGTTTTGTAAAACAAGATAATCTTCAGATACGATGTTATCGTCGAGTTTGATCTGTATGATCCCCCCGTTAACGCCATTGGGATTATGCACATGAATGCTGTAGCTGGTTTCGCCGTGCCGATAGGTCATATCATATCCTGACCAACGATCAGGAATACACGGGGCGAATTTGAGTCGACTCCCCTCACGTGTTAAGCCCAGAAGGCGCTCAATCCCCAGCCGATACAGCCAGCTTGCCGACCCCGTGTACCATGTCCAACCCCCGCGCCCGATATGTGGGGCGATGCTATAAACATCAGCAGACACGACGTAGGGTTCAACCCTGTATATTTCGGCTTTTTCAGCAGTATTGCCATGCGCGATGGGGTTCAATAATTGGAACAGTTCACCTGCCGTGTTACCCTGACCTAATTCAGCAAAAGCCCACACCGCCCAGATAGCAGCGTGAGTGTATTGACCGCCGTTTTCACGGATACCTGGCGGATAGCTCCTGATATAACCGGGATCATTGCCCGTCTTATCAAAAGGAGGGGTGAATAAGAGCAACAGCTGATCTTCGGAGCGAATAAGATATTCGCTGACGGCCGACATCGCCTGCAACGAACGCAAGGGATCGCCTGCTTTTGAAATCACCGCCCATGATTGAGCAATTGAGTCAATCTGGCATTCAGAATTTTTTGCCGCGCCCAACGGGGAACCATCATCATAATAGGCGCGTCTGTACCACTGCCCATCCCAGCTAGCCTCCAATGCAGCCTTGAGACGCTCTGCTTGCTGCCCATAAGCATGAACTTGTTCGTAATCGGCTCTCTGCAGGCAGATGGGCACAAAACGTTTCAGAACACTGTACAAAAACCACCCTAACCAGACGCTTTCACCGCGTCCCTGAATACCGACACGGTTCATGCCATCATTCCAATCCCCTGTTCCTATCAGGGGTAGGCCATGAACCCCGGTAGTTGATCCGCGTTTGATAGCACGCAGGCAGTGTTCATAAAGCGGATAAGTTTCGGCTGCGGTTTCGTACTGACCGTAGCGTTCTTCTTCCTCTGGTTTCAATGCGTCGCCACGAAGGAACGGAATACACTCATCCAATAGCGCTATGTCACCGGTTGCATCAATGTAATGAGCAACCACGAATGGCAGCCAGAGCATATCGTCTGAGCAGCGTGTCTTTACGCCGCGTCCTGACGGCGGATGCCACCAATGCAGCACATTGCCAGCCTCAAACTGATGTTGCGTCGCACGCAGGATATGCTCGCGAGCGATTTCCGGCGCAGCCCATAGCAGCGCCATCACATCCTGTAACTGGTCACGGAAACCGAAGGCCCCGCTGGATTGATAAAATCCTGAGCGCCCCCAAATACGACATGATAGCGATTGATAAAGCAGCCAACGGTTGAGCATAATATTCATCGCCGGGTCGGGAGTCTGGACACTGATTGCCCCCAATGTTCGATCCCAGAACTCGGTCACAGCGTGCCACGCGGAATCAACCTGGTCAGACTTCTGATAATTCTGGATCAGTTGTAGCGCGGCTTCGTGGTCATGCCCTTCACCTAACAGAAAGAAGACTTCCTCGCTTCCACCGACAGGCAAGTCAACATGAAGCTGAATCACCGCACAAGGATCGAGACCTGCCTCAATGGTACTCGCTAGCCCGATCCGACCAAGCGCAGCAGGATGCCTGAGATCCCCCATGCGACCCAGAAATTCGGTACGATCCGTTGTCAGTCCGTGTGGGGCTTTATTGGCCGCCAGAAACGCGACCCGCTCACTGAATTCGGTGTTGTAGCTGTTGCGTGCCAGCAGCGCTTTGCTGTCGTGGTCGTACTGCGGCACAAAATGCATCTGCGACTGGTTACGGCTGACCCCCAGCACCCATTCCACATAGTAAGTGACTGTGATACGACGAGGGCGGTTCCATGTATTATTCAGACGTAATTTGATAATTTTCACGGATGCATCAATGGCGGCAAAAAGCAGCGTCTGCTGTTTGAGTCCCTGGCTGTGATGCTCAAACATCGAATACCCTGCGCCATGCCGCACCAGGTACGGCGCGCTATCAGGACTGGGCAGCGGCATTGGTGACCAGACGTGAGCCGTCTCCTCATCACGCAGGTAGAGTACCTCACCAGGAGTATCAGTGACAGGATCATTACGCCAGGGTGTCAGCCGGTTTTCGCTGCTGTTTTCTGCCCAGGTGTATCCTCCACCTGACTCCGAAACCAGGAAACCAAACTGCTCATTAGCAATCACATTCACCCAGGGCGCAGGTGTCGTTTTCCCGGCTTCCAAGTAAATCACATACTCCTTACCATCTGCGCTAAAGCCACCGTAACCATTATCATATTGCAGGTCTGTTGGTCGCGCTAAAGGCGGTGTATAAGTCGCGACAAGGCTTGCAGGCGACGGTATAAACAGGGGTAACGCTGGCTGATGCGCGGAGAGCGCGGGTAATTGCTGACTGACGGACCCGCGCTGACCATCCAAAATGACCCGCGCCGCCGTTTCAATGAGGATACGCTTCTCTTGCTGCATCTGGCCGGCATTTACCACAAACACACCACCGCGCCTGTTCAACCACTGGCTGCTGTTTGAGCGCACAATCAAACGCTGAATCTGTTCTTGAAGCTCCTGCGAATAGGTGCTGTCTCGCTGATTGAGGATCACCAGATCAATGCGCATCTGCTGCTCTCGCCAGTAGGTGTGGGCACGCAGCAGTTCCACGACCAGTGACAGCTCTGTAACATCACTAACACGTACCAGTAGAAGTGGGGCATCCCCGGAAATCCCATAATCCCACAGGCTGGCTTGACCCTTCGTGTTGGCCGCAATCACATCTGCGGAAGCGCGTAAGCCTGCATGGGGATAGCACAGGAGTGAAAGCAACTGCTGAATTCGCGCCAATTCAGAGGTCGCCATCTCAAGCTGCTGGAGGCTGGCTTCACGCTGTCGGCGAGCAAGCTCAACCGTCCGTTCCAGCATAGCCCAATCCTTGTAGCGTGCCGCCAGAGTCAGCGTCTCCTCGCGTGACCCGGTGACGAGTATCAGAAAGGCAAGGCTGACTCTGCCGTAGGGGGCCAGTTCGACATCCTGACCCAGTGCCATAATGGGGTCAAGCGTCGTGCCGACGGTCTGGGACAGGCGGCGCTCTGCGCCGAATACGATGGGCGATTTAACTGTGCGCCCCCTACCCAGAAAACGCATCCGATCACTTTCATAAGTGCCTGTGCCAGCGATGTCAGGGCTGGTCAGCAGACAGTGCCCCAGATAGACCGGTTCTTCATCGTCACGCAAGCGGCGGTGAAAGAGCAGCAGATTGTTTTCAGCTACATATTCACTCTCGATGAACAATTTGTTGAATGCCGGATGACGTTCCGATTGAGCAGCCAGCAGCACCTCACCATAACTGGTCACCCGCAAATAGCGTATCTGGTCGCTGTGGTTAATCAGATTGATCTGCCTGATTTCGACATCATCGTCTGAGGCGACAGTCACCTGCATATTCACGGTGATGTCATCATCACGGCGTTGGAACTCTGCCTGATGTGGGTAAAACGCAACATGCTGATAGTCGCGTGGGACTGTGGTGGGCTGGTAGCCGGCTGACCAGACCTTGCCACTCATCTGATCCTGTAGATAAATCCAGATACCGCTGGCATCCAGCGTCGTATCCGCTTCCCATCGGGTCAGCGATAAACCTTTCCACTGAAGGTAACCGCTGCCCGCATGGGTGACCAGCGTGGTGAGGCGGCCATTGGAAAGGGTATGCACCTGTGGCACATTTGTGCTGTCCGGCACATACCAGGGCGCGGTGTTCACCCGGACAGGGGGCTTGATGTGTTCGACTACCTCAACCGGATGCAGGCTGTGGATGGGAACCTGAGTGGGGATTTTCTCTTGCAGCAGCATCGAAAAACTCTGTACACGCAGATCGGTATGAAAACGCCGAATCATGACATCATCCCGCAGGTAATTGGTCAGCGAAACGAGAATCATGCCCTGATGGTGCGCCATGTAAGATTGGATGACGGCATAACTCTGGCGTAAGGGAACACGAGATGGCGTGTAATCAACCGCTTCATAAAATCCCAGAAACCCGCGCATCGCCACCGCGTCGAGTCGTTTTATGTTCTCATAGACTGCCTGTGGGCGCAGTCGCAGGGCCAGCAGAGAGGCGTAAGGGGTGATGACTGTGTTCTCAACAAAATCGCGTTTGAGCCTTTGCTCTGGCACACCAAAGGCATAGTATTGATAGGTCATGCCGCTGTCGAAAGCGTAATAGGCCGACTCGGATACGCCCCAGGCAATCTGCTTCGATTGACCATACGAGATCTGGTTATCGACCGTCACCCCGCAGCTCTGGGCGAGAAAGGTTTGCTCATAGTTGCTCATGAACAGGGTGGGCATCAGGTACTCGAACATCGTGCCGCTCCACGAGAGCAGGGCGAGCTGATCGCCGACCCGTGTCACCGGTCGCCCCAAATGCAGCCAGTGGCTTGGCGGGACATCACGTTTGGCAATCGCCAGAAAACTGGCGAGACGTGCCTCAGAAGCCAGGAGATCGTAAAAGTTATCGTCCAACTTATCGCCCGCAACGTTGTAGCCGATATGGAACACTTTGCGCTGGGTGTTGAATAAGAACGCGAAGTCCATGGACTGAAAGCGGCTTTCAGCGTTCGCAGCCAGTGTCTGATAACCACGCAAAAGACCCGCAACCTGCGAATATGTGCTGTTCAGGTTCTGTTCTAACCGTGCACACCAGGCATGTGCCTCTTGCAGCTGTGAGTCTGCGTCGTCGTTTGTGGACAAACATGCCTGAAGCTGACCGAGGCGCGCATTCACCGTCTGGCAGCTTGCTGGCAGTTCGCCCAGGCGTGGCGCGCTGGGGAGTGCAGACAGCAGCGCCTGCCATGCGGCGACAATCAGCGGGTCGGCAGCGGTCCGAACAAATACAGCGGGCGGTTGGCTGACCGGCAGCAGCCAGGGCAGCAGCAAATCCACATCACGCTGCATACTTGTCAGATGATGGTGAAACCGTTCAGAAGTAATGCGCAAAGCCTTCAACGTTTCCATCTTCGAAGCCAGCGGTTTTGACTCCAGCACGGCTATGATTAAGCTCGAAACCGTCCCCCAGGCTTCCATATTCAGCCAGGTTAGCAGCACCGCCCAGTGATCGGGGGTCTGAAGGATAGTTTGAATAGTTTCGCGCAGCGAAAACATGTAGGCGCGCAAATGTGTAACCGGGATTTCCTGACTGCTGCTGTAAAGCGTGTCGAGGCTTTCTTCCAGCAGTCCCAGGATATCCAATAAACCCAACCAGCGCTGATGGTCGAGTACAGCATGATCGGCAGCGTTCAGACACGCCTGCTCAATGACAATCAGGCAACTCGCCAGGTTGCCACTATCCACGGTTGATACATAACGCGGTTCCAGCGCAGCCAGCGATATTGTGTCATACCAGTTCAGCAGATGCCCGCGATAATGTTCCAGTTGATCGAGTGTGTGTAAGGTCGCCTGCAAGCGCGTGATCAAATCGAATAGCCCAATGTATCCCAAATCGTATGCAGCTAATGTCGATGTGAGCAG
The DNA here is from genome assembly GCA_034435675.1 of Anaerolineae bacterium. Classification (GTDB taxonomy): domain Bacteria; phylum Chloroflexota; class Anaerolineae; order Aggregatilineales; family Phototrophicaceae; genus DAOTWP01. The sequence goes on along the minus strand of DAOTWP010000236.1, from coordinate 6,569 downwards.
CAGACCGATATTGGTGGGCGAGGTGCGATGGGCGGTGAGGATGGGCGCTTCCTGAACATGATCGGGCGGCAGCCAGTGATCTTCGGGCCCAACCGTTTGCTCAAAAAAGAGCCAGGTCTGCCGGGCAAGATGGCGCAGCACAGTTTTCTGGTCACCAGATAATGCCGGTTCAGTGTGGCGCTTTGGCTGGCTGAGCCAGTATGCCACCTGCGGCGATATAAACCATAACGCCAGTATCGGCAAGCTAAAAGGGAGCGCTGCACCGTTGGTGATTGCAATGAGCAGTGTGAGTATACCGGCCAGGATTGGCACCAGCAGCATCTCTTGCCAGGTGGATTCTGAGCCTCTGTCTGTGCCAAAATGCTGAGCCGTTTGCGCGGCTGTTGTCCACTGCAACATGCGTGTTCGGGTGACGAATAACCGCACCAGTGTTGTGCCCACTGCATTCAGTGTCAGAAGCGCCTCATAGGGAAGGAAAATGAGCGCCAACAACCAGCGCTGCGCGTCCAGGCGGTATGAGCGCAGCATTTCGCCCGCTGACTCGGTTGGTCGGCGGCGATGAAGATGCGCCAGCAGTGACAGCGCGAAGGGGAAACCAAGTATGGCCGGAGTCATCAGAGTCCAAAACAGTGGTGTGCCGATCAACCCCAACCAAGCGGCTATCAACAGCAGCAGCAGGGCCGGCGTGACCAGGCTGCGCCGTAAATTATCGAGGATTTTCCAGCGGTCAAGGGTCGAAAAGGTATTGGGCAGCGTCTGTCCAGCCTGATCGGTAGGGATACGCGGAAACAGCCAGGGCAGCAGTTGCCAGTCACCCCGTATCCAGCGGTGCAGACGGCGTGTGTATGCCAGATAGTGCGCCGGATATTCCTCGAGCAGCAGAATATCGCTGACAAGTGCAACCCGCGCATGAATACCTTCAAATAAGTCATGGCTTAACAGCGTGTTTTCAGGAATACGCCGGGCCAGACACGCCTCCATGACATCGACATCATAAATGCCTTTGCCAACATAACTTCCTTCGCCAAACAAATCCTGATAAACATCCGAGACAGCGCGGGTGTACAAATCCAGGCCAACATCACCCGCGAAAATACGAGTAAAGCGTGATTGATTGGCGCTGGTGGGTTTGATCTCAATACGAGGTTGCAGAATGGAGTAGCCCGAAACCACTTTGCCCGTGTCTGAATTGTACACAGCACGGTTGAGCGGGTGCGCCAGTGTCGCCACTAGACGCCGGGCGCAGCCTTCAGGCAGGATCGTATCCGCATCGAGCGTAATCACATATCGGATACGCGGCAAGATGTTCAGATCACCGACCTGTACAGTGTAAGTTGTGGCTTTATTCTCCCGCAGTAGATGGTTAAACTCCACCAATTTACCGCGCTTGCGTTCCCATCCCATCCAGGTGTTCTGCGCTGCGTTCCACCTGCGTTCTCGATGGAACAGATAAAACGGTGGGGATTCTGGCCGGTATTTGGCATTCAGCGCGGCTATGCCAGCCTGAGCAAGGCGGATTAAATCCACATCGGCGGGCATGTGCTGGGTGGGCGCGTCGGCATAGTCCGTCAGCAGGGCAAAAAACAGCGCGGGATCTGAATTTCGCAAAAAGTGCAGTTCCATCTGCTGCAACAGGGAGTCGATCTCGGCAGTATCGTGCAGCAGGGTTGGGATAACGACCAGGGTCTGATAAGCAACCGGAATACCATCCTGGAAATCCAGCCGGGGCAGGAGGCGCGGCGCGATGTTATTCGTCACGACCCAATTGATGACACTGCTGGCAATCGCTGTGGCGGGTAAAAAGACCAGCAGCGCCACCACCAGCCTTTGCAGGATGGGATGGTCTGTACGGGTGACCGGACTGGCAAACAACAGCACCAGCAGCAGGGTGAGCGACCCGATGCTGGCTAGATAGGTGGATGTCGGGTGACGAAGCAACCAGCGACGGAAGCGCTCTGGCACGGGTGTACGATGTCTGAACCACGCTTCTAACTGGTCGTAGCCTTTGCCAATCAGATAATAGCCGATATGCCCCTCGCGCCCAGTGGGGTCTGTCGCCTGGGCGAACGTAATCGCCTGTCGGGCGACTTCTTCTTCAGACTGCTTCGCTGAATGGGCGAGGCGTTCAATCACCATGCGATAGCTATTGCGGGTGTCAAAATCCATCGCCGCATATATTTGCGCCGGGTCAAGTCGCAGTATGTGGTCGGTCAGGCTCACCTGCTCAAAAAAGACTTTCCAGTCCTGGATGGCGAGCAGTCGCAAACTGATAATACAGAAGCGAACCGCGCTGTCATCCCCCATAACAGGTGCCGGTGATGCTATGGCGATATTCTGACTCAGGATATCACTAAGGCTGCTTAGAATACCCAGGCGCATCATCGTCGGAAATGCCCACAGCTCGCCCATCGTTAAAGGCATATCAACCTGCAATGCTTGCAGAAAGTGAATAGTCTGTCCAATATCAAGCTGATTGTTGCTGTAATCAATCAGTGCGTGGGCTAGCGCGTAGGTTCGCGGGATATTCAGCCACATCGGGTTGTTCAGTTTTGGGAGTGCCTGATAATACCCTAGGGGGAGGTCTTCTCGACTTTGCCGAATCGCCTGCTGTACCACAAGAAAATTGTCCAGCAGCCACTCTGCCGCATAGGAGAGCGGTAATTCTTCATGAGCAATGCTACTGAACTGCTGGTAGGCTGTCGTAATGCGTTTTTCGTGCTGACTGAGTTGATCGAGAAGCAAGGGCTTGCGGGTTAGCGCTGCTGTTACTGTCAGTGTTCCTGCAAGCTGGTGCGCCAGCTCGCGCAGGGTATCTGTGCTGCTGGTTGCGGCGTTTATATCAAGGTTATATGCCATTGTTCAACCGAATGGGCGTACGGGTTTCCACGCCTGCGCGATTTGACACCGGTGCAGTCCATTGTAAATCCTGGACGATCAACAAGGGTGCCGTGCCATCTGTGATAAACCGATTCGTGATACTCCCATAGGGCCAACGCGTCTCACCGGAGTAGCCATGCGCGCTGAGTACCAGCAAGTCAACCAACTCCTCTTCGCTCACCGTCTGGAGCGTTGCGGCGATGTTTTCGCTGATTAGCACACGGGTTTGCGTGTTGCCAGGTAAGCGCGCCTGGGTCTGTTCCAGATATTTGATGCTTTCCTCATGGTTGCGTTCGATCACACGATTGATCAGCGCTGCATCCTCCCCGCTCAATGGCATATGGCGGGCCATTTCAGGCTTGCGGATGACATGAACCAGCAAGAGTTCGGGCTGATATGCCTCGGCGAAAGCCGCCGCCAGCGCCAACGCAGACCCCGCCCGTTGTGAACCGTCTAAGGGGATCAATACTTTGTAATAACGCAGGTCACTGGTGAAAGCGTCAACAGGCTGGTTAGCCCGAACAATCAGTGTTGAAATCCGTACTCGCTGCAGAATCTGCTGAGCGATGCTGCTCACACCACCTCGATTCACCCCGGTGGTTTCACCATAGCCACTCAGGATCAGCAAATCCGTTTGTGTGGCGTGAGCAAGTTCGACAATCTTGTCTGCCGCGTTGCCTTCTTCCAGGATCACCTGAACGGATAGATGCAGTTCCTGTTCTAAACGGGACTGCACGGCATCCAGATACAGATTAGCTGCTGACTTTCTCAGATACCAATCCAGCGGGTCTGCTTTTGGTAAACGCAGCGATGCTGGAGGCTGTTCCACGATATGCACCAGGGTAATCTGCGCGTTAAATGCTCTGGCAATAGCGATGGCATGCGGTAATGCACACTCTGCCAGAGATGAACCATCCAAAGGAACGAGAAGACGATCCAGCATAAACTGCTCCTGATGGAAAACCAGCGTAGGGAGAAACCAGCGCGACGACCAACAACACACCTAATCTCGTTGTTGAGTTAATCAGTCAGGCATTTGCCCGTACTACCGAACGACTAATGCCGCAAGCTGCCCAGTCACGAAAGCAACTATTCCAGAAAAGTTAGCCACCACACCATTTCCTCTCAATGTTCTGCGTCAATATCGAATTCCGTTCAGGATCAAGCCTGACGACTTACTTTTGAGATCCTGCTTTGTGCCCATTACTCTCCTTCACTAATGTGATGGGCAGGCTGCCTAACAATAGAGTTGGGCTGATGCCATGCTCGGTAATGACGACTTTCGTGTTGTCCCGTAAAGCGTTTTCAACCATTTCCAGTTGTTTGAGCGCCTGAGCATTGCCGATAAAGTAGCGTTCAGCCGCTTCATTGACCAGGCGAATCGCTTCCGCTTTGCCCTGTGCAACCTGTATCACCGCCTCGCGTTCACCTTCAGCACGCTGAATGATTGCCAATTTTTGCTGTTGGGCAGCCTCGAACTCCCCCGTTGCCAGTAATTTCATGGCACGGCGCTCTTGCTCGGCTGTCTTTTGCTTGTGCATGGCTCTTTTGATATCATCGGGGGGATCAATGAGGCGGATTTCGACCTTGCTCACTGTTAACCCCCACTCAACGGCGAAGCCATTGAGGATTCTCTGCAAATTAGTAGCGATCTTCTCTCGCGCTACAAGGCTCTCATCCAATGACAATTCACCAAACTCCTGACGCAAGTTCGTCATCGCCAGTTGGATAACTGCGCGTTTCCAATCATCTATATTATAGAATGTGCGCTTGATCGCTTCTTCTTCAGCCGCAGGACGAACCCACATCACACCATCCACAGTGATTTCAACATTGTCTTTAGTAATTACCGGCTGAGGTTCAATATCCATCGTGTGTTCACGGACATCACGAACACGAATAACATGGATGATCGGGATTTGAAGTCCGAAGCCCGGTATCACAAATCTGCTGTATTTCCCCAGGGTTTCCTGGATGCCCCGCTCGTAAGGGCGCAGTGTATAAATCAGACCGCGTATTGTGCGCATCGTGTTTTCCTTTGTTGTCTACCGGATACAGGTTCCGAAAGAAGTAGACTACCTGTATCGATTACATGTGCGCGTTGAAGTGTCTGCGCATGAACTCCACTAGGTAGTCTGTAGACATTTTGCTGGTCAGTAATCAGGTCTCGGTTAATCTCCTATATCTGCACGATTATCCCCATATGAACGTGCCACCCGACCCTGTCCGCCGTCCGTAACGACAGGAGTGGGTTTTGTATCCTGCTGAGAAGCATCTTGATGCGAAGGTAAAACTTTGTGGCGTAAGCTTTTGATCCATTGATGCTTCGTTACACTAGAGGCATAGAAGAGCGCTCCAAAGACCACAACGGCGGCGGCGATAAGCGTATTGCGACGTGACTCGCTGCTCATCGGGTTGACAGTTGCTTGAAGTTCGGTAGCTGTGTCAGCCACAAATCTAACATTTGTACCGCCGGAGACTGTGAATTCACTTGTGCCGGGTGGTAGTTCAAATGCAAATAGATGGGTTTGGGTACTTCCAGTTCCCACTCGCGTTGATGAACCGGTAACAGTAACCCCTTCAATTGTGCTGGAAACCCGGAATGTGCGAGACCCTGAGCCAGTTAACTGGACTGCTGCTGGATCGTCCGATAGATTAGTGACGGTAATTATTCCATCGGCGATATCAAAACTAAGGTTCGTTCCACTGTACGAAACTGAACGGATAGAATTAACTGCCCAGAGAATCACGCCGATCATCAACACGAATGCAAATACGATTTTCAATGCGTTCCCAGTGAGTTTCACAACGTTTACTCCATGACTAGCCAGTCTGCATATTCGCCATGAGCACTGGCAGATTAAAGAGTGTGGTGTACCAGAGAGAAGATTAGGGGTGACAAATCGCAAAGCTTGTTCTGAAAGGATTCAAGCGTCACAGCAGGAGTAGCTAGTAGCTAGGCTGGACAGCGCATCTTAGGCGCTGCCCGGTTCACCCTGTGCCAACTCTATTTTTTCGGAGGCGTTTTGCTGCCCTTGTTGGCATCAGTCGGGTTGAGCACTGTCGAAACAGTGGTTTCTTCTTTGACGGGTGACTTCACCTTCTTCTTCTTCTTCTGATCTTTTTTACCCTTATCGCCCATAGTGTCAAACTCCTTTTAATCCAAACTTCCGGATAAAGCGTGGCTGTGCCCCGTGCTTTCAGAGGGATATTGGCGTAGATCTGCGGCATGATTTCGCCGGTGGTCAGGCGTGCTGTTCCCAAAAAAGGTTCGAATGGTCGCCAGAAACAATGAGATTGTCACCGGTTTTGTCAGATAAGAATCTGCTCCCAAGTCAAGGAGAGTCTGGATGGTCAGCGTATCGGCGCGCCCTGTGGCGACAACGACTGGAATCTTCGCATAGATGGGATTATTTTTTACCGTTTTGAGTACGTCTATCCCATCCATGACGGGCATATCCACATCACAGATAATGAGATCAGGCAAGATTTGGCGAATCACTTGTACCCCCTCCAGACCATTCTCCGCTTCCACGGTATGATAGTTTTCAAACTCCAGGATTTCTGCGAGATTGGTTCGATATTGTAGTGCGGCGGAAAAATTGGACAGAATCAAGCCGGGTTTAAGAGAGGATAGCCTGTTGCAAGTGCCACTGCCTCAAACTCCGCTGGTGTGAGATAATCCAATGCCG
>DAOTWP010000235.1:0-1715 GCA_034435675.1 Anaerolineae bacterium | reverse complement strand
CGAAGGCGTTCAGCGAAGCCAGAACCGCGCTGATGATTAGCGAGACAAGCAGCAGGAAGCCGATGCCAAGCACCATCGTGAACGACAGAAAGCGCTGTCTGATGACGGCGAACATGCCCTGTCCAGGTTTTGGGGCCACTTCCCAGACCATATTCAGCGCATCCTGCAACTGGCCGAAGAAGCCCGCCGCGCCCAGCACAATCGTCACCAGACCCACGATACCGGCGATCACACCAGAGGACTGTTGACTGGCGTTGTCCAGCACGGTCTGGATAATGGCGGCAGTTTCAGCGCCGATTTCATGCTCAATACGCATCATAATCTCCGCCTGGGCGGTTTGCTGGTCAAATACCAGCCCGACCACTGCCACGACCACCACCAGCAGCGGCGCGATGGAGAAGGCCGTATAATAGGCCAGTGCCGCCGCCAGACGGGGCGCTTTGTCCTCGTTCCATTGATTAAAGGTTGCCTTAAGCAGGTCAAACGCTTCCCGGAGATGCTTCATGCTGGTTCTGCCTGAGAAATTATCGGAAACCGGCCCTAACTTAATCTGGCAGCGCGCCAGCTAACAGGGTTGATTCGGCTATTTTGTGATCCACCAGATGACGGAGTAAACGCAGTTCATGCACCATTTTGAACGAATCACCATACGCGACCCCGAAGCAGGCGGTCTTGCCTATCTTCGACATACGCAGATCGCCGCCGCTGAGGTGGTGCGGCTGGTCATGGGCGGGCAGACCAACACAGACATTCTCGCGCAGTTTCCTGAACTGGAACCGGAGGATATTCAGGAAGCGCTGGCCTATGCGGTACATGATCTGAGCCAGAAAATGATGGTGTGGAGCCATGAAGGGCCGGTTTATGCCCATTCCATCCGGGGCAGCAGTGAACTTCTGGCCGCTGACCATGCGGCAAATCAACGGGCCGCCGCAAAGGAAATTCACGCGCTGGCCCGGCAAACCGAAACGATATGGAATTACGTGGGTACACTGGCCGAACTCTCGTACACACCGGATAACTTTTTATGGAAAGCACTGCCGCTTGCAGAAGTCATCGCCGCCGCGCAGGAAAAGCTGCCTTCCTATGGCGTCCCGGTGACGCTGACAGTGGACGCGCCGGCAAGCCTGCCAGCGATCCGTACCTTCGGGTACCTGCCGACGGCGCTGTGCAGCCTGGCGGTGGATTACTGGGATGGCCTGCTGACCGAGGACGCGCGGCTGACCGTCACTGTAATAAACGGCGATCATGTTCGGCTGGCGGTTCACCGGCGCTACGGGCCGTTTACTGTCGATCCATCCCAACAGATGACACTGATTACCTGGTCCGGTGGGCCAGTGGCAGCGGCAGCGCTCATCATCCAGCGGCACGGCGGCCAGCTTCAGATCACGCCGGTGGAAGATGGTCTCATCCTGCATTTTGAGCTGCCGGCTGCGCCTTCAAAATGAGCGTTTGATGGGAAAGGCCAGCGTCACAGCCATTTTGTAAGCATCCTTACAGAACATTTGTTACACTCGCGCCATAGTTAGCGATTGTCTGTTCGCATTCAACAGGCGTTTAATTCCCCGAATTTCACAGATGGAGGACATGATGAAAGCGAGTAAGATCGTCATCGCTGTAATCCTGACGCTGCTGCTGGTCGGTGTATTTGGCACGGTCCAGGCACAGGGGGGCACACTGCGGGTTGGCATCAACGCCCCGGAAGTGCTGGACCCCGC
>DAOTWP010000234.1:0-1786 GCA_034435675.1 Anaerolineae bacterium | reverse complement strand
GTGATCCTGATCTTGCCGGGATTGTCCATGACCAGTGTCTGGAACTCCGCAGGCAGGGGGCGGATGTAATTATCGCTGCCTTGCATGAAGGTGCGGACTGGTCTCTCGGTGCGCAGCGGCAGTTCGTGCTCAATACCGACAAGGTTATCCAGCTCTGCAACGCCTGGGCGCACGAGGTCGATGCGATTCTGCTGGGGCACACGCTTGGACGCTGGCTGGATCAGATCGGTGGCACCCCGGTAGTGCAGCCCTGGGCGTTTGGCGCAGAGCTGGGTGTCATTGAGCTGGAACCGCGCAACCGGTCCGCAGCGCGCAGTTACGGAATCACGCCGGATACAGGTCCATTCTGGACGGGCGCGGGGGCTGCTGTTCTGCGTCAGGCGCACAGCGAAACCCTGGGACAGATTGCTGCCCCATTAAGCACGCACGCAAACGGACCATCGTCATTATGCGATTTTCTGGCGCAGGCACTGCGCTTCGCGGTAGGGTGCGATGTCGCCATAGTGCCCACATGGAATGTCGGGGGCACCCAACCGCCGCTTGATGGTGTCATCAGCCATATCCCGGCGGGGCGCTTCACCAGGGCATCGCTGCACCAGATCATCCCCTGGACAGATGATTCTACGGTCACTGCTGAATTCTCTCCCCCAGAAGTTCGCCGGATTATCAACAGGGTTTCCCCGTTCCGGTTCTGGACATACAGCGGCAGCAGCGGCATGCCGGGATGGGAACACAAGGATGCAGTGACCGTAGCAATCAATCGTTTTGAGGCGCAGTTCATCGCCGCTAGTATCGGTCGTTCACCGGAGTGGCGCGCTGCGGGCTGTGGTCTGCGCCAGGCAGTGGTTGATTTTCTTCGTGACCAGCAGCCAGGATAAGCGGTACGCTCAACCGGTCGCTGCTGTTCACGCTGGTTATCCTCAACGCGGCAAAGGCTGCCCCAGCGCAGGCGCGCTTACGCGAGAATCGCAACCGCATCCCGGAACACCTGCCCCAGATGCAGGTCGCCCTCGATCTGGAGATGTGCCTGAAGCTGCCCGGAGTCGATGCCTTTGGTGAACAACCGCCAGGCAGTGTCTGTATCCAGTGTTACAGTACTCCGCGGCTCAAGATCTGTATCCGCGTACAATTGCCAGCGGGCGTCCTCGCGCACAAGATGCCACACCCCGCCGCCGGTGCCAGTGATGCGCACCCTGACCATTGTTTCAGGCGGTGTGATGACGGCTTCATAGGTGCGCGGCAAACACTGAATGAAGGTACTCAACACGGTATGCATGAACAGTTCATCCTTCAGGCTGACCACGCCAACCGCTTCGCAGATGTGTTGATGATGCATCCAATACTCGGTGAATTCCCGCGCCAGGTGCAGCCCCATCGGGTCACTGGTGTTGCCCGTCCAGCCGATTGGACCGCTGAGGGCAGCAGGATCTACTTGGAGGGCAAATTCAGCCCACTGCTGCCCCGTGAATGCCAGCAGCGTGAGCAGTAACTGCCGGCTGATCCGCCGCGTCGCCTCAATCCAAATGGCATTGCGCTGGTTGATGAACGCGACCAACGCTGCAAACTGCGCGAACTCACCACGCGGACTGTCCTGATCGCGCAGGCTGGACAGCAATCCGATATCGTCACCTAATATGTGCAAGGCTACATCACGAACAGACCAGCCCGGACAGGCTGTCTGCTGCTGCCACTCAGTATCGTTCAGAGTATGCAGTACACGCAGTAGTTCCCCCCGCATGGGTGCAAAAAGCCCCGCAACTGCTGGTATTTCCAGATTAAGCCGCAT
>DAOTWP010000233.1:0-7526 GCA_034435675.1 Anaerolineae bacterium | reverse complement strand
GGAAAACGACATTTCCGTCGGCAATATCGTCGGTTCAAATGTGTTCAACCTGCTGTGCATCCTCGGCGCGACCAGCATAATCCGTCCGATTACTGTCGCCCCTGAGGTGCTGCGCTTCGATTATCTGGTGATGATCGCCTTTGCACTGCTGCTGATTCCGTTTGCATGGAACCGCACGCTGGGGCGGGTAGGCGCGGCAGTACTGTTGACGGGTTTCAGCGCGTATTTGCTCTGGACCCTGTTCGGCGCGACGTAATCTGGCGGGCTGCGATAGCACACCTGCGGGTTCAGCGCGCGGGTTTAGCGCGCGGGTTCAGCGCGCGGGTTCAGCGCACGGGTTCAGCGCACGCGCAAATCTGCCGCCAGCATGACGAAATCCGCGCCATCTGCCAGCGTCAGGCGGCTTGAGGCGGTGTATAGTCCGGCAATCAGCGTCATGCCCTCGCCGGGGGCAGCGCGTTCATTGAAACGCAGGGTGTGCGTATCTACAAGGTATTCGCCGGGCAGCCAGGTGCTGGTGGGGCGCGTGTTCTGCACAGGCTGAGCATCGCTCTGTGCAATCAGGATGCCGCCTGCGTCCAATAGCTGTACGAATACGGTGTAATCTGCCGCGATGGGGTCTGCACCTGCCTGCCATACCAGCGTCACGTTGAAGGCTTCGCCAGCCAATGGTAATGGTGTTTCGGGGTCGATTGTGAAGCCGACCAACCTGCCCACACCGGGGAACTCAATGCTGGTTGTGCTGGTAGTCGGTGGGGCTGTGGTCAGCACCTCGCGGGCGGTGATTGTGTACGTGAGCAGCGCCGCCCCTGCTGGTGTGCGCAGTGTCGCCGTTCCGCTGCGGGCGGACAGGGGAATCTGTGCACGGCGTACATCGCTGGTAAAAACATCATGCGCAACCTGTGTGGGCGGAATTCCTACCGTCCACGTCCCATCATCCGCCGCCAGCGTCAGTTCGGGCAGGGGCGCGCAGCCGCGCCATTCCAGGCGAAGTGTTAAGACCTCGCCGTTGTGCAGGGTCGTGTTCTGCGCGGGCACGGTGACTTGCAGGTCGTCGTCGCCACTGGTTTGCGCGGGGCAGGGCTGCGTGGCTAGTCCCCATGTTGCGCCGCGCGCCGTTTGCCATGTGCCCAGCGGCAAATCCTTGCCTGCAGGCGTTCCGACAGCACTCAATACATCATAGCCGGACGGCGCAAACTGTTCATCATAGACACGTACGTAAAGCGCGTACTCGCCGGGCGGTGTGCCCGCCTCCAGCCGGATCAACGGGTAGGCGGTCAGCAGTTCCCCGGCGTTGACGCTGGTGCGCTGGTTGGCAGTGGCAAAAATGGCATCGCCTGTACCCACGTCGCGTCCATCGGCGCTGCGCACGGTAACGCGCGCTTTGAGTTCACCGCTGATGGGCTGTGCGGGCGTGAATTGCAGCGGCAGGCAAAGCTGCTGGTCCGCAGTGTAACCTGCTGGCATATCGCGCATCGCGGACAGCGTTCCGACAACAAATGTGCCTGACACAGGGCGCAGTTCAGGCGCAGCCAGCGAACGGGCGGGATAGGTGCGGCTGCTCATACCGTTAAATGTAATTTCCGGCAGGTCTGTCCACGAAGGTATGCCATCGCGCAGCAGGCAGTCCAGCATGCCGCGATAATCGGCACGCTGCGTGTACCAGATATTCAGCGCGATTTTGCCTTGTGTGGGCAGCAGCGGCAGCACCGTCTCCATGTCCGCGCCTTCGGGCAGCGTCACGCGCTGCGCCTGCACGCCTGCGCGCTGCCAGTAGTACCACAGGTCGTAGCGGTCAGCATAAGACCACGCGATTACCGTGTCGTCGCTCGTCAGCGTCGCGGCATAATACTGCACCATGCTGCGCGCGTCATCGTGCTGGTAGGCGGGCGTTTGCGCCAGCGGCACGCTGACCAGCAGCGGCAGCAGGCACGCAGCGACTGCCATCCGGCGCAGCACAGGCGGTTGCAGCCGCGCCAGCCCTGCCGCCAGCGCCACCAGCAGCAGCGGCACAAGCATCACCAGATAGCGCCCATGCAGTTCATTGCCCAGTATTGTTAGCCCTGCCAGCAGCCCTGCCACAAGCAGCAGCACATGCGCCAGCAGCCAGCGTGCATTACTGCTGCGCCAGTGCAAGGTGAGCAGTGTCAGGCAAAGCAGCACAGCCGCGCAGAGTGTCACCAGCGGTTCGCGTCCGACGACTGCCCATGCGCCTGCCCACAGCGACTCCCACATGCGCCAGAATAAATCCGGGCTGAGCTGCGGCGGTGTGACCAGCGCGCTGTTGGCAGCGCCCACCAGCACAAAGCGCGCCAGAAACCAGGGCAACCACAGCAGCGCCACAACCACCTGCCCACCCAACCACAGTCGCCAGTCCGGGCGATCCACCCGGCGATGCACCAACCACGCCAGCACGGTGACAGCGTTCAGCCAGCCGACAATCACCGGACCTGTGTTGTGGGCGTATAACAGCGCCAGTTCACCGCCGCATACCATCAGCCATGCGCGGCGATCCGGCTGTGTCAGCAGGCGCTGCCAACCGCCCGCAGCAATCGTCACCAGCACCGCCAGCAGCGTGTACATGCGCGCTTCCTGCGCCGCCCACCACAACACTGGCAGTGTGGCTGCGAGCCAAGCACTGATCAACCCCGTGCGCCGGTCAAACAACTGGCAGCCCAGCAGGTAGACCAGCGGCAGCAGCAGGATGCCCCACGCCGCTGAAAACAACCGTAGGGCAAATGCGCTGTCGCCCAGCAGTTTCGTGCTAAGATTTAGCAGGATATAATACAGTGGCGGATTGGTCGGATCGGCATCCAGCGCTTCCAGCACGCTCGGCTGCACCGCGGCATAAGCAGACCAGCCTTCGTCAAACCAGATGCTCTGGGTTTGAACATGCCACAGCCTTACAGCGGTCGCCAGCCAGATCAGCACGGCAAGTATCCATAGCGCGCGCGTGGTGAATTTGTTGGTGTGCGGGGAAATCACGGGCAGAGCATTCACAATCTATTTTGAGCAGATTTGCCTGAACATGCTGCCAGTCGCTTGAACAGCTTCTCTTGAGATTGTACAATCGAAGTGCAATTATTCTGACAACAGATTGCGGTTGAGCATGTCAAATCAAAATCCTGAAAAACCCGAACACAGCCAGAGCACCACCCATGATCTTGGTGAGCAGGCACGTGCTGCGCTGGAGATTTACGCCAAGACGCAGGCGGGTAAGCAAGGGGCTGCCAAACCCGATACTGGGGTTTTCCGTAAGCACATGACCCTCAAGATTGAAATCGGCGAACTACCGACGCCCTTACTCGTTTCCCCTGAAATTGAGATGCTCGTCGGACGGCGCGACCCTGTCGGTGAGTATGTCCCCGATCTCGATCTCACCCCCTATGCGGGCTACCAAATGGGGGTCAGCCGCAAACATGCGCTGATCAGACGTGAGGAAGACCGGTTATTTCTGGTTGATCTTGACAGCCGCAACGGAACGTTTATCAACAACGAACGACTGCTGCCCAACAAGCCGTATATCCTCAACAGTGGTGACCAGGTTCGTTTCGGCAAAGTACTCCTGCATATCACCTTCAACACTTCAGGGGAGTCCTGAACAGGCAGCACCGCACTAGCCCGCGAGAATCTGTTCAATTTCAGCGGCTGCCCGTTTGGCAGCCACCAGCACATACGCCAGCCGGGCGTCTTTGGCAACCAGCACTGCCAGCGAGGCACGCCCTGCCGGATAGACCACCATCACACCTTCTTCACCTTCCATCAGCAGACGCTCAAGATCGCCCTGTGCCAGCCGTCCCAGAGTGCGTTCCGCCAGCCCGATCAGCGTGGCAGACATGGCGGCAACCTGTGGGCTGCTCGTCGGGTTTTCGTGTGGGTTTTCGTCATCGCCCGGCGGGAACGCCGCGACCAGCAGACCGTCAATGTTCACGATCACAGATGCCTTCACACCTTCCACGACGTTGTGCAGCATCTTCAGCTTTTCCTCAAGGAGGTCACTGCGGTATGGTTGTGGCATTACAACCTCTCTTTAGAATTCCTTCGGCTAGTGTTCCCCACAATTACATTGGGCAATAAGCTATTCTTGAACAGGGCTTGCCGGGGTGAGCGCTCTTTCCCTCGGATTTTCGCCACATTGAACACACTGTTCAGTATACAGCTTGACTTCTAAAAGTATAGCTGAATCAGTAAAGCCTCTCAACAGGGGAAGTGTTGTCGTTTACGCTGCATAACACAACTGCTATTATCGACCAGATGCTGCCGGCGCGCTAGTGGACACTGGGCGGCTATCTGCGCTGCGGCTCATAATGTTCCCGCCTGCCAGCGTTCAATCAGCCGTCTGGTTGGCAGAAATGCCAGCGGCGGCAGCGTGTCCTGGGTAAACCAACGGGCATCTTCGGCATCATCGTCGGGGTGCAGTTCGCCGCTGAGGATGCTGCCTGCATAGGCAATGACGATGCTTGCCAGCCCACCATCGTTGGGCGTGTGGTAAACATCAATCAGGCGGTCAATCTGCGCAGTAAAGCCTGTTTCTTCCAGCACTTCACGCCGCGCGGCTGCCTGCGGGTCTTCCTCAGCATCCACAAATCCGGCGGGCAGCGCCCAGAAGCCCTTCATCGGATCATTGGCGCGTTTGACCAGCAGCACCTGATTCTCTGCCAAAATCAGAACCACCACAGCCACTTTGGGGTCAAAATAGACCGTGTAGTCACACGCTGGGCAAACCGGGCGCTGCGCGCCATTGCGCTGGCGTGGCACCAGCCCCGTGCCGCAGTTTGGACAGTAGTTCGCAGACTGTTTCGCCATTACGGGCTGTGCCTTCCCCAGCTCAGCACCAGGCTGACCACACCAAGAATGACCCCGGCGATGATCAGCAGCAGCCCTGCCAGCGCATAGTCCGGCGCGGCGGGCTGTGCGGGGACGGCAGGGGCGGGCGCGGTTGCCGACGCCGCCGCAGCGACCACATCCTGCTCGGCAGTTTCTGGCGCTGTCGTCGTCTGCACCGCACTGTCCAGCGCGGGGGCTTCTATTGGCGCCGCAGCGGACAAGTCCGGCAGTGCGGTCATCGTCATCTGCCGCTCGCTCACGCGCTGGTCTGCCTGCGCGGCACTTTCGGGCGTACCTACAGTGGGTGCTTGTGCTGGCATTTCGCCTGCCTGTGGCGGGTTCAGCGTGGCAGTGGGTGCACCGCGCGAGGTCGCCGATATGGTCGGGGTTGCTGCCAGTTCCGCTGCACCTGCTGCGGCGGGCGGCGCTCCTGCGCCAGCATCCTCTGCTTCTTCTGCCTGTGCCGGGGTTCCAGTCTCCAGCGCCAGCGGCGTTACTGACTCTGCAACCAGCATTATGCCGGCTTCTACCTGCGCCACGACCTCAGGTGTTGGGGTCAGTGCGGGCGCTGCCGAACGGGACTCCGCCAGAGCCTCTTCGGTGACAGCGTTTGCGGTGTCCTCTGCCGCACCACCTGTGTCACCAACCGCACCGCCGCCCACTGTGCCATCATCGGCAGGGGCTGTTTCCGGTGTGGCGGTGGTATCAGCGAAGAAGGTTTCAGCGGTCAGGGTTTCACCCGCAGGGGCGGTCAGTATAGGTGCTGCGGCGGCGCTGGTGATCGAAGGCTGTGTCGTCGGCTGTCCCGCAACCGCGCCGGAGTCGCTTTGCAGCGCAGCCAGGGGCATCTGACGACCACTGCTCTGGCTGAGCAGCACCAGCGCCCCACCGAACACTAACAACGCGGCGGCAGCGGCAGTCAGGACGCTCAGCGCGGCACGCGGGCGGCGCCAGACGGGCGGCAGCGCAAGGGGTGAATAGCGCAGCTTCTCCGGTGTCAGCACAAAATCACGCGGGGCTTGCAGCAGCGGCAGTCCTTCCACCAGCGCAATCGTGGTGCGCAGTGCTGCCAGTTCGCTGCGCAGCGCCGGGTCAGTGGCTAAGCGCTGTTCCAGCGCACCGCGCGCAGCGTCCGCCAGTTCATCGTCCAGATAAGCGGACAGCAGTTCATAATCCTGATCGGTAAAACTCGGGCGTGCAGACATCATTCAATCACAGGCAGCACTGGTTAACCAACATTAATCCACATTAAGCAGACGATAGGCAGCAGGCAAAAGTTCCTGAACTGCCTGCAAACAGCGGCGCACATTCAATCGTGCGCGGCTCAGCCGTGATTTGACCGTGCCTTGCGGCGTGGCAATCATGCTGGCGATTTCGTCATAGCTGTAGCCCTGAACGTCGCTGAGTACCAGCACAACACGCTGATCCTCGTTTAACCCGTTGATGCAGTCCTGAATGGCGGTGTTCAGTTCGCCGCGCTGGACAATCTGTTCGGGGGTTTCTGCGGGGTCGGGCAGGGCAGGTCCATCCGCCGACTCTGCTTCCGGCAAGTCTTCAAAGGACTGCGCCGGACGCCGTTTCCGGCGGCGTAGTTCGTCAAAACACAGGTTGGTAGTAATGCGCAGCAGCCAGCCCTGAAAGCTGCCGCCGCGATAGGTCGTCAATTTGCGATAAGCGGCAATAAAGGCATCCTGCGCCACATCTGCTGCTGCCTGTGGCTCGCCCATGATGCGGTAGGCAAGCGTATAAACACTATTCTGATGCTGGCGCACCAGAACGTTAAATGCCTCCAGCTCGCCTCGCAGGGCGCGCTGGATCAAGCCTGCTTCATCCGTAAGCGCGTTCAAGCCGTCAGCCATTGACAAGTACAGTGAATACCCTTACTATTTGACCTCAAGCTCATGCCGAAGTAGCCCAACGGCAGGAGGCAGACGACTCAAAATCGTCCCAGTGTGGGTTCGAATCCCACCTTCGGCATCCAGAAACCAGCCCGGTGATGCGGCTGGTTTTTGTTTGCGCGTGAGCGCCCTGAGTGTAAACCGCCAGCCTGTTGCGGACAACCCCCGCTTTTCACAGCGACAGTCTGCGCATATCATACAAACAAACCAGAAGGCATTCCCGACGCTGCTGTCGGGTGTCTGCATATTCAGGAAACCTTTGTCTTATGATCCGTTTCTTACTCTCGCTGCTGGGTGGTCTGGTCGTTGGGCTGGGCATCGGGCTGTATCTGGGCTGGGTGCAGTTCCCTGTAGAATATGTAGACAGCCCGTTCCCGGCGCTTGATCCGCGTTTTCAGGAAGATTATACCGTGATGGTCGCGGCGGGCTATGTCTATGACCGTGACCTGAACGCTGCGTTTGAACGCCTGCGCCTGCTGGCGGTTGAGAATATTCCGCAGTACGTGCAGAACCTTGCCGAAAGCTATATCACGGCGTCGCGCAGCATCGTGGATATTCGCTACCTTGTGGCACTCTCAGAGGGCTTTGGGCGGCTGACCCCCCTTATGGAACCGTATCGCATGGTCAATCTACCGGGACAGAATCCATGAGCGCAGAACAAGCACTGCTTCCCCGCAAATACCGTCGCCCGCGCCGTTATGTGTCCTGGACGGCGTTAATTCTGGGGCTGGCGTTGGGATTGGGCGGCGGGCTGTATTTTGCCTGGAATCTCGCCCCGCTTGAAGAATTTAACACCAGCCC
>DAOTWP010000232.1:0-3445 GCA_034435675.1 Anaerolineae bacterium | reverse complement strand
GCTTCAGCAGGAGATCAACACTGGACAGTATCATCTGGTGGCATTTAACGAGGTCGGTTTTGATCCGGCACTTCTGAACAAGTATTTTGTGACCAATGCTAGCAGCAATTGGACCGGTTTCAGCGACCAGCGGTTGGATGATTCGCTGTTTCAGGCGGCACGGGAGCTTGACCCGGAACGCCGGCGCACGCTGTATTGGCAGGCGCAGCAGATTGTTATGGAGCAGGCGCTGATTCTGCCGATCGCCAACTTCGTCAACCTGAATGCTGCCAGTGCTTCAGTGTCGGGACTGGCGTTTGACCCATATGGCTGGTTTCCGCTGCTGGCGAATGTGCAGGTGTTTGCTGAGAACGCGGAATGAGGTATTTCTGGCAGCCTCTGGCGTTAAGCGCTGTTAGCATCTGGATGGCGGTGACACTGGCGTTTTTCCTGCTGCGGCTGCTGCCGGGCGATGCGGTTGATGTTCGCCTGATGCAGAGTGGTGCAGGTCCAGAAGTGATCGCGGAACGGCGCACGCTGCTTGGCTTGGACGCACCGCCGCTGGAACAGTACCTGCGTTATGCAGCGGGTTTGCTGCGCGGGGATTTAGGCGTATCGCTGGTCAGTGGGCTGCCTGTAAGCGAAATAATCGGGCAGCAGTTCCCGGCGACGCTTTCTCTGGCGCTGCCGGCGCTGGCGCTGTCGGCAGCATGCGGTATTTTGCTAGGCATGTTGGCGGCGCGACCGGTGGGGTGGGGGGCGGCGCTGGTTGCGCGCCTGCTGATCGGGTTTTCGCTGAGTACGCCTGTATTCTGGACGGCGACACTGCTCATCTATGGATTTGCTGTTGTGCTGGAATGGCTGCCGCCTGGTGGTGTGGGGACTGTGTCTCACCTGATCATGCCGGTGATGGTGCTGGGTTTTCATAGCAGTGGGGCAGTTGCACAGGTGACACGCAGCGGGGTACAAGAACTGCTGCGGGCAGACTTTGTGCGCACCGCGCGGGCGAAGGGACTGCCGGAGCAGGTCGTGCTGCAGCGGCATGTGCTGCGTGCTGCGCTTCCACCAGTCATCGCAGTGATCGGGTTGCAAGGCGGGTTTTTGCTGGGTGGAACAGTGATTACTGAGGGCATCTTTGTGCGTCCCGGCATCGGTCAGGTTTTGCTGACAGCGGTTTTCCAGCAGGACTATCCGGTTGTTCAGGGGGTGCTGGTGCTGTCTGCCGTGCTGTTTGTGGGTATAAACCTGCTGACTGATGTGCTTTATCGGCTGCTTGATCCGAGGGTTCGGGCGTAATGCGTCGTTCTGGAATGCGCTGGTCTGTGTTGTGGTTGGTGTTTGTGTTGGGCTGCTGCCTAGGCGCGCCGCTGCTCGCAACCCATGACCCGATGTACACGAGCAGCGCGGCACTGCTGCCGCCGGAGAACAATCACTGGTTGGGTACCGATTTGCTGGGGCGGGACATTTTCAGCCGCTTGTTGTATGGTGGGCAGCGTACTTTGCTAGTGGCGGTTGGCGCAACAATGCTGGCAGTCGTGCCGGGTTTGCTGCTGGCGCTGCTGGCAGGACAGGCAGGATATTTGGCAGGCAAATTGTTTTCGACGGTGCTGAATGCGCTGTTGCCACTACCTGCAGTTGTACTGGCGCTGGTGATATTGACGCTGCTGGGGCGGGGGGATGTGCCGTTGGCGATTGCCACCGGAGCTGGCTTTGCCGCGTTTAGCGCGCAAATTCTGCGTGCCAGCGTTGTGCAGACATATGCGATGGCGCATATTGAAGGTGCGCGTGCAGTGGGCGCGCATCCGGTAAGGATTCTACGTCAGCACATCTTCCCGCAGTTGCGCCCTACACTTCTTGCGGTGATTCTGACTGTTTTTGGCTACGTGCTGCTGAACAGCGCGACGCTCAGTTTTCTGGGATTCGGCGCGCCGCCTGGTGTGCCGGAATGGGGTGTGATGGTTCAGGAAGGGCGCGGGGTGTTCAAAGCAGCGCCGATGGTCAGCATTTTGCCAGGTGTGCTGCTGCTGTCTATTGTCTTGGCGCTGAATACACTTGCTTTCGGTCTGCGTGAGCCGAAATGAACCGTTAAAGCTGCTGGAAATACGTCAAAGTCTTATTAACGTACCTGGCTGTGCCTGGTTCAGAATAGCTCGGGTGAGCGATCCCGGCTCACTCATGTCGAAAATACGCACCTCAAGATTTCGCATAGTCAGGCAAGCAACAGATTGAATTAGATCGAGCATCTGTTGAACTTTGGCGATCATCCCCCCAGTGACATCCGTGCCGATGGAGCCTCCAAGCGCTGGGCGTATGGTGTCAAAGGACGCTGGGGTGATTTCGGGAATAATGCTGCGTTGTTGGTCGTACACGCCGGGCATGTCGCCGACCAGCAGGATCCGTGTAACTGGAAGCTGCTGCGCGAGATAAGTGAAGATAGCTTCCGTCGAAATAATAGTGCCACCGCGCACCGCATCCAGCGATACATCGCCATAGACCAGCGGGACTAGTTTGTGTGCCAGCGCGGTTGTGATTGGCTCCAACGCGAGCGACTGAAGCTTACCATCGGCGCTCCGGGCGGATGCTGAGGGCTGGATGCGCAGAATCGGGATACCAGCCTCCGCAAGACATGTAGTGACGTGATAGTTCAACGCTGATGCGGCTGTGGAGACTTCTGCAAACCCGCGCCACTGCTCAGCAGAATGAACGCCTGCGATTGTCGCGTGCATGCTGGCGACTGTATGCCCGAATGAGCCGCTGCCATGCCCGATGAGTAGTGGCAAGTCAGGGTTTGTGTCGAGCGCAGCGCGGATTTGCTGAGCTGCTTGCTGCACCCGCGCCGCGTTGAAGCTGAATGCTTCGCGCTTGTCCGTGATGAATGATCCGCCCAGTTTGAGGAATGTCAGCATAGTGCGTGCCCTGATACTTCGCATAGTCATACAAAAAGACAAAGTTGAGGAAGCACCCTCACTTATCCGGAACTATTGTTGTAAACACCCGTCGCGCGCCTGCGTTGAGCAGTGCTTCCTCAACTTCATGGGCTGCGTGTTCGGAAGCGAGCAGGGCAATCATATTGCCACCCCGCCCTCCGCCAGAAACCTTCGCACCTAATGCACCTGCAGCATGCGCAGCAGCAACGAGCGTATCCAGCTCTGGGCTGGACACGGTTAGTTCTTGGAGCAGGGCATGATTCTCAGTCATCAATACGCCCAACTCGTGCAAATCACCCGCAGCAATTGCGTCACGGGCATGATTAACCAGCGTGCCGATTTGCGCAATAAGCGCTCCAACGGTCTCAGGAGCACTGTTATATAGACCACGAACTCCGGCAACCGCATCACGAGTAAGTGCACCTTTGCCGGTATCTGCGACAACCAGTGTCAGCGCTTTGCCCACGTTGAGGCGGCGGATCGGCTGACCAGGGACAAAATAGACTGGCTGTTCGTAGACAATCACTGTATTGTCAATG
>DAOTWP010000231.1:0-7638 GCA_034435675.1 Anaerolineae bacterium | reverse complement strand
TATCTGACCGACTACGCGCGTCTGTTCGTCAGCCCGCACCGGGTCAGCTACCGCGATGGCGAACTGGAATTTGGCGAAAGCTACGAATTGCAGGCGATGAACATGGCTGACCCGCGCAACCAGCAGGGGCTGGCATTCACCCGCGAAGCATTGCAGGCGGCGGACGCCCTGGTGCGCGGTTGGGGCGGCACACTGGTCGTCGTCCTGACGCCCACCCGCGAACAGGTCTACCGCCACCTGACCGAACCGGTTATGGGCGCAGACCAGCTTGCCATCTATGACGGCGCGTACAACGCCATGCTCGGCTTATGCGATGAACTCGATCTCGTGTGCTTCGACCCGCTGCCGCAGTTGCAGCAGCACGCGCAGTGGGGTGAGCATCTTTACTACAGCGACGACATGCACCTCAACCCGCATGGCAACGACGTGTTCGCTAAGCTGACGTGGGGCTGGCTGGGCGGCGCAGGGCTGCTCTACGCCCCCGCAGCAGACGGCGACAGCGCGGGCGAGTAAGACGCTGGCTTGCCGGGGCGGCGCCGGTGTTGTCCACGCTACAGGCTAACTGACAGGCAGATGCCTCTTGACATCATGCCGGGCGGCTGCATACAATCAAAGGGTCATAGTGGGTCAGAACGATCTGGTCTACCAGCGCAGACTATATTGCCCGCAAAAGTCTGCTAACGAAAGGCTGCCACCGATGCCCCTCACTTCCCGTCTTTATGCCCGCGCCGATGACCTTGACGCGATGAAAGACCTGCTGCGCGAGGCAAAGCGCGTCTATCCCTATGCCGGCATCCACATCGGCGATCTGGACTGGTGGGTCTTCTACGACACGTCCGGCGTGCCGCTGCAAGATAAGGTGCGCCTGTGGTTCCGCGAGGAGCAGCTTGTCGCGTGGACGTGGACCAACTGGACACGCGGCGATTTTGACCTGCTGGTACACCCCACCCTGCGCGGCACGCCGGAACAGGACGCCGTGCTGCGCCAGACGATTGACGATCTGAGCGCCTATATCCGCCAGCACCCGCCTGAAGGTGCTGACGCCCCCGCCATAACCGCCTACACTGACGAAGACGAGCATGCCAGCATCGCCCTGCTGGAACACCTCGGCTTCAGCCGCAGCGATCATATGATCAACTTCGCGCAGGACATCCGCGGCGACCTGCCCGCGCCGCAGCTTCCGCCGGGTTTCACCTTTTTGCAACGCATGAGCGCGGAACATGTCGAACAGCGCGCTGCCGTCCACAAGGATGCCTTCCAGCCGCATTCCAAAATGACCCCCGATTACTATCGCGGTTTTATGCAAGCGCCGGGCTATGACCCCGAACTGGACATCGTCGCCGTTGCGCCAGATGGCACGTTCGCCGCATTTGCGATGGGCTGGCTTGATACGAGCAACCGGCTCAGTGTGTTCGAGCCGGTGGGCACTCGCTACGAGTATCACCGGCGCGGGCTGGGCAGGGCAGTGCTGCTGGCAGGGCTGCGCCGCCTGAAAGCACGCGGCGTCGAAACCGCGCTGGTAAGCTGTGATGCTGACGAACCGGGCAATGTAACTTTTTACCAGTCGGCAGGCTTTACGATCTGCAATCGCGTACTGGCGTTCGAGAAAACGCTGGACTAACAAACAATGTGACAGGTAAATCAGATTTTGCCGAGCGATCCAGAGGCTGCCTGAGAAGCTTTTCGTTGTCGTTTGTGCAGCGGCGAAGCATGCTTCGCCCTTACGGGAAAAATCACGAATAGTCAGACAGGTTCTCAACAGTTCAATAGGAGTGGAACTCAATGACCCTTAATCTGCAAACAGACATTCACGCCCCGGTGCTGCTGGACGACGGTTACAGCGCCCGCGCGATAACACCGGACGACTTCCCCGCGTATCTGCCGCTGGTTCATCTGATGATGATCGAGGAAACCGGGGGCAGCAATATGTCCGACGATGACGCGCTGCTCGACTTTAAGATGCCCGGTTTCGAGATTGCGCGCTCGACCCGTGCCGTTTTTGCGCCCACCGGTGAGATGGTCGCCTATGCCCAGATCTGGGATCTGGCGGCGCTTCCCGTGCGCCCGTTTGTCAGCATGTTTGTCCATCCCGACCACCGCAGCAGCAGCGCCGGGGCGTATCTGCTGGCATGGGGCGAGGCACGCTGCCGCGAAAATCTGCTGCGCATCCCCCCGGATGCCCGGTTGGTGATGCAGGTGTATATCCGCCGCGATAATGACTTCATGCGCGAACTGCTGCAAGCGATGCAGATGACCACCAACCGCAGCTCTTATGCCATGCACATTGCCTTTGACGCCCCGCCGCCTGCGCCGGTGTTCCCGCCGGGCGCCGTCCTGCGCACGCTTGCCGAGCATCCCGTGCTGGCAGACTTCATCCGTGTCTACCGCGAAAGTTTCCGCGATCATCGCGGCTTCACCGAAGAACCGCTGGAAGACGTGGTGGCGCGCTGGCAGACGATCATTGACTCTGTGCCGACGTTTGATCCGGCGCTGTGGGCGATGCTGCTGGTGGATGACGAACCCGCCGGGGTGCTGTTTGGCTGGGAAGAAAGCGAAGAAGATGCCGCGATGTCCTGGGTGGATATTCTCGCTGTGCTGCCCGAACAACGCAAACGCGGGGTTGGGCTGGGGCTGCTGCACTGGTTCTTTGGGCAGGTCTACGCGCGCAGCGTGCGCAAAGTCGGGCTGGGCGTGGATGGCAGCAACCTGACCGGGGCAACGCGCCTGTATGACCGCGCCGGCATGCATGTCGCGCTGATTTTCGACGCCTACGAGAAGGTGCTGCGCGACGGCGTGGAATACAGCAGGCAGGGGTAACGCGACAGGTACGACAGCGGGGGCGGCGCGC
Source organism: Anaerolineae bacterium (assembly GCA_034435675.1). GTDB lineage: Bacteria > Chloroflexota > Anaerolineae > Aggregatilineales > Phototrophicaceae > DAOTWP01. The sequence continues at coordinate 4,790 of DAOTWP010000231.1, read as the reverse complement.
TGCAGCACGCCCCTGCATTGAGTCTTCGTGCCTTTGCGTTTCAATCCATTTTGCAGGCGGGCGAGCGGCTATCGCACGGCGACGGGCGAGCGGCAGCGCGCCTTATATAACACCTGCCTTCCCGTTCAAGCGTTTCGCACGCGGTAGGACTTTGCCTCCGCTTAACCTCCGCTGTACAATGACAGCAGGCGCTGACCCGCGCCCGCAGTATCCCGATCACCTGCACCCTCACCACCGAAAAAGGGGACACACCATGCCCTTCTTTGATTTACCCTTAGAGCAGCTCTATGAGTATCGCCCCACGCGCGACGAACCTGCTGATTTTGACGCCTTCTGGTCTGCTACGCTGGACGGCGCCCGCCAGCACCCGCTGAACGCACAGTTCACGCCCGTTGACGTGGGGCTGCGGTTGATTAACGCCTACGATGTCACGTTTAGCGGCTACGGCGGGCAGCCGGTCAAAGGTTGGCTGCTGCTCCCCGCAGACGCGCGGGCAGCGCTGCCCTGTGTGGTCGAATACATCGGCTACGGCGGCGGGCGCGGCACGCCCTACCACTGGCTGCCCTATCCGGCGGCGGGGTTTGCGCTGCTGGTCATGGACACACGCGGACAGGGCAGCGCCTGGCTGCACGGCGATACGCCCGACCTGCCCGACGGCGCGAACCCGGCATTTCCCGGTTTCATGACACAGGGCATCCTCGACCCGCATACGTATTACTACCGCCGCCTCTATACCGACGCCGTGCGCGCTGTCGAAGCGGCAAAAACGCACCCGCTGGTTGATGCGGCGCGGGTTGCTGTCGCGGGGAACAGTCAGGGCGGCGGCTTGAGCATCGCGGCGGCAGGGCTGCTGGGTGAGGCGGTGGCAGCCTGCCTGCCGGATGTGCCCTTCCTGTGCCACTTCCGCCGCGCCATCACGCTGACTGATCGAGCACCCTATAACGAAATCGCGCGCTATCTGAGCATTCAGCGGGACAAAGAAGCGGCAGTGCTGAACACGCTGGCATATTTCGATGGCATGCATCTGGCGGCACGCTGCACCGCCCGCTGCCTGTACTCTGTCGCGCTGATGGACATGACCTGCCCGCCATCAACGGTCTTTGCTGCCTATAACCAGGTCAGCGCGCCGAAGAGCCTGCGCGTTTACACCTATAACGACCATGAAGGTGGTGCGGCGCACCATACCGTCGAGAAAATTCGTTTCTTACATGACCTGTGGGGGTTAGTGCTTTGAACCATCACCAACTGCGCTGGACGGCAGAAAAGATCGCTGCCCGCCTGCGCCTGATCGAACCCCTTGTTTACCGTCACTGGCAGCCGCTGCCCTATTTCGACTGCCGCCTGCTGACCGACCCCAACGAGCCACCGCCCGTGCATCCCGGTCTGGTGACGGACGGCTGGACGATGCTTACGCCGGGCAGCTATTGGGCGGGGCGTGACCAGATGTTTGTGCTGCGGGCAGACTTCAGCATTCCACCGGACTGGGATCCAGCCGCCCCGCTGGCGTTGTTCCTGCCGTTGGGCGAGGCAGGCGCGTTCAGCCACCCCGAAGCGCTGGTCTATATTGACGGCGTGCCGGTGGGCAGCACGGATCGCCATCATCAGGAAGTGCCGCTGGAGGCGCGGCTGGCGGACGGGGCAGCGCACACGCTGGCGTTGTTCGGCTGGACGGGCAACACCCTGCGCGAGGGGGCTGTCGGGCGGCTGCTGATGCGCCCCTGCGCGGTGGTACAGATTGACCAGCCCACACGCGAACTGATCGCGACAGCACGCACGGCGCTGGGGGTTGCCAATGCCCTGCGCGACGAGCAGCCAGAGAAATGGGCGCTGCTGGACGCGCTGGATACGGCGTTCCGGGCGCTGGATACGCGCGAACCGCTGGAAGAGGGCTTCTATGCCACTGTGCGCGAGGCGCGGCTGGCGCTGGATGCGCATATCGGCGAGATCGAGAGCACGCGCACGCCCGTAACCGTGTTCGCCGCCGGGCATGCGCATATTGACGTGGCGTGGCTGTGGACGCTGGCACAGACCCGGCGCAAAGCCGCGCGCACCTTCACCACCGTCGTCCGGCTGATGGAACAGTTCCCCGAATTTCGCTTTACCCAGAGCCAGCCGCAGCTCTACGACTTTGTGCGCACCGACCACCCGGCGCTGTTCGAGAAAATTCAGGCGCTCGTCGCCGAGGGGCGCTGGGAAGTGATCGGCGGCATGTGGATTGAGGCGGACTGCAACCTGACCGGCGCGGAGTCGCTGGCGCGGCAGTTCTTGCTGGGGCGCGGCTTCTTCCGGCATTTCTTCGGCGTCGGCGCAGAATCGCCGGTGCTGTGGCTGCCGGATGTCTTCGGCTATTCCGCTGCGCTGCCACAGTTGATCAAACTCGCCGGGCTGGAATACTTCTTCACGATCAAGATTGGCTGGAATCAGTACAACCGCCTGCCTTATGACTCGTTCTGGTGGCAGGGCATTGACGGCACGCGCGTGCTGACACATTTCAGCACCACGCCCGAAAACCCGGACAGCACCGGCACGCAGTACGCCAGCACCTACAATGCCGCCGCGACTCCCGCGCAGATTATCGCCACCTGGCGCAACTTCCAGCAAAAAGACCGCGCCCACACGCTGCTGATGTCCTATGGCTACGGCGACGGCGGCGGCGGACCCACGCGCGAAATGCTGGAAACAATTCGCCGCATGGAGCGTATGCCTGCTGTGCCGCAGGTGCGCCCCGGCAAGGTGATTGAGTTTTTTGACCGCCTGAAAGACGAGTCCGGCGACACGCTGCCCGTGTGGAACGGCGAGCTGTATCTGGAGATTCATCGCGGCACGTACACCACACAGAGCCGCATCAAACGCGCCAACCGCAAAGCGGAGTTCGGGCTGCACGATGCTGAATTTCTGGCGACGCTGGCAGCGCTGTATGCCGAAGATTACGACTACCCGGTGTACGAACTGCACCGCGCCTGGGAAATCGTCTGCCTGAACCAGTTCCACGATATTCTGCCGGGCAGCAGCATCGGCGCAGTGTATGACGAAGCGCTCAAGCAGTATGAGCTGGCGCAGTCCGTTGCCGACTATGTGCGCGACGAAGCGCTCAAGGCACTGGCGGCACAGATGGGCGGCGATGTGCTGCTCATCAACCCGACCTCGTTTCCCCACAGTGAGATTGTCCGCTGGGAAAACCTGCTGCCGCAGGGCAAATATCTGCAAACCATCGACGGACGTTCGGTGTCTACGCAGAAATCGGGCACCGGCACGCTGATTAACACCGGCAGCCTGCCGCCCTACAGCATCACCGCGCTGAAGGTGGTGGACGGCAGCGAGACAGTGGTCTACGGTGTCAAGGCGTCGTCACGGCGCTTAGAAAACGACTTCCTGCGCGTCGAATTCAACAGTGCGGGCGACATCACGCGCATTTATGACAAGCGTTTTGAGCGCGATGTACTGCCGGACGGCGCAGTCGCCAACCAGTTCCAGCTCTTTGAGGATCGCCCGGTGAACTGGGATGCGTGGGACATTGACATCTTCTACGATGACCGCATGTGGACGGCGGAACCGAGCAGCGAGATGCGCGTGGAGTATGGCGCACTGCGCGCCAGCATGGAGATCAAGCGGCACGTTCACAACAGCACGATCACGCAGCGGATTACGCTCAACCATGACAGTGCGCTGCTGCGCTTTGACACTGAAATTGACTGGCACGAACGGCATATGCTGCTCAAGGTCGCCTTCCCGGTGAACATCCTCGCCAGCGAAGCAACCCACGAAATCCAGTGGGGCAGTGTGGCGCGCCCGACGCACCGCAACACGCGCTGGGATTGGGCACGCTTTGAAACCCCGGCGCAGAAATGGGTGGATCTGAGCGAAGGCGATTACGGCGTGGCGCTGCTCAATGACTGTAAATATGGGCACGATGTGCGCGACAATCTGCTGCGGCTGACACTGCTGCGCGCCCCGACTGACCCCGACCCGGAAGCAGATCAAGGGCTGCACCGCTTCACCTATGGGCTGCTGCCCCATGGCGGCGACTGGCGCAGCGGCGGCGTGATTCCGGCGGCGTATGCGCTCAATGATCCGCTGATGGTTGTGTCTGGCGCGGGCAGTGGCACCGGCAGTGCAGCGAGTCCGGCAGCGAGCACGCCGGCAGGCACAGCAACTGACAGCGAGCCGCACAGCCGCCTGGCGCTGCTGGAACTGGATCGTCCGAATATCGTGGTCGAAACGGTCAAGGCGGCGGAAGATGGCAGCGGCATCATCGTGCGGCTGTACGAAAGCCACCGCGCGCGCGGGACTGTCACGCTGACACTGGGCTTTGATGTGCGGGCGGCATCCATCACCAACCTGCTCGAAGAAGAACAGGAACGCCTGAAAGTGGTTGAACACCGCAAAATCACGCTGCGCTTCCAGCCGTTCCAGATTATCACGCTGCGGCTGGTGCCGTAGAGTCTGGGCGGACTCAGTAGGGGCGGACTAAGCACAGCGCATGTCCGCCCTTGTTCTCCGGATTTAATTGTTAAAGCGTACAATCCCCTTGTACGGGAAAACCGGTTTATGGATAGGTTCTAGGTGTCCAACAAGATGAGCATGACACCCGATGCCCTTGTCTAGCCCTCACCCCCAACCCCGCTCTCCCGACCGTGCCTTCGGCACCAGGAGCGGGGGACTGAGGGGGTGAGGGCTGTATCTGAGTAGTCAACTTAATCTTGTCAGTGTCCTAAGTACAACCACAGAAATCTCGCGGGATTATTTTCCGTAGGGGCAGGTCTCAGACCTGCCCCTACATCCGACATTTT
>DAOTWP010000230.1:0-11732 GCA_034435675.1 Anaerolineae bacterium | reverse complement strand
CCCATCGTCGCGCCGATATACACGCCATAGTTCCAGTTGAATGCCTGATGCACCAACGGCACGACATCGCTGCGCCGCCCGCCAAAGATGAACGCCTTGATCAGCACGCCGTTGGGGTTTTCCCATTCGGAGTCAATCGAGGGGCACTGGCTGGCAGGCGCGGTGAAACGCGAATTGGGATGCGCCGCCTTTTCCTTGCTCTCCGGCGTCCAGTCGTTGCCGTGCCAGTCAATCGCGTGTGCCGGGGGTTCGTCAGTCATGCCTTCCCACCACACGTCGCCGTCATCGGTCAGCGCCACATTGGTGAAAATCGTGTTGGCGCGCATCGACTCCATCGCGTTAGGATTGGTCTTGAAGTTCGTGCCCGGCGCAACCCCGAAGAAGCCTGCCTCCGGGTTGATGGCATACATCCTGCCGTCAGGACCGGGTTTGATCCAGGCGATATCGTCGCCAACGGTGGTGACTTTCCAGCCTTCCAGTTCTTTGGGCGGGATCAGCATAGCGAAGTTGGTCTTGCCGCAGGCAGACGGGAACGCCGCCGCGACATAGGTCTTGGTCTTGTCCGGCGCTTCCACGCCCAGAATCAGCATGTGTTCCGCCAGCCAGCCTTCGCTGCGGGCGATTGCCGAAGCAATGCGCAGCGCCAGGCACTTCTTGCCCAGCAGCGCGTTGCCGCCATAGCCGCTGCCATAGGACCAGATCGAACGTTCTTCAGGGAAGTGGACAATGTATTTATTGCTGATGTTCGGCTGGCAGGGCCACGGAATATCCTGCTGCCCCGGTTCCAGCGGCATACCCACCGAGTGAATGCAGGGCACAAAGCGCCCGTCTGTTCCCAGCGCATCCCAGACTTGTTCGCCCATGCGCGTCATGATGCGCATATTGGTCACCACATACGCCGAGTCGGTGATCTGCACGCCGATATAGGCAATCGGCGAGCCAATCGGTCCCATGCTGAAGGGGATCACGTACAGTGTGCGCCCGCGCATGCAGCCGTCGAACAGTTTGTCCAGCGTGGCATGCATTTCTTTGGGGTCAACCCAGTTGTTGGTCGGGCCAGATTCGTTGTGGTTCAGCGAGCAGATAAAGGTGCGTTCCTCCACCCGCGCCACATCGGACGGGTCCGAACGCGCGAGGAAGCTGTTGGGGCGTTTTTCTGGATTCAGGCGGATGTAGGTGCCATTTTCAACCAGTGCGTTACACAGGTTGTCATATTCTGCCTGTGAGCCGTCACACCAGTGCACATTGTCCGGCTTACAGAGGGCAACCATCTCCTCAATGAGTTTAATGACGCCCAGGTGCTTGAGATTCGCGGGAGTTTGCATAAGTTGGTCATCTCCATGTTTTTCGACCAGCGGATATGAAGCCTGGTATGAAAGTCTATTGAGCTTGCCTGTCACAGCCACCGCACGCTTGCTCTGTCTCTGGTGGTACAGGCTTTCTAAGTAGCTCCTGCAAAGTCTAGCCCCGCCGCTCAGGGCAGCGTGCTGCTGGGCAGCGTTCCTGCGTCTGGCGGGCGTTTGCCCTGCTTGAAAACGTCATGCTGAAAAGCGTCACGCTCTAATTTCGCTCCAACAGTTCCCATTTTAGCATGTTGCGCATTCCCGACAACCTGTGCGGCGATATTTGTGAATAATATCACGAGGGGCGCGTGACAAAAGGCAGCAAATTGCCCCCTGCGGCGGCGGTTTTCAGCGGCGTTTATGCCATCAGCGCGTCATAGAGCAGTTCCTGGCTCAGCTTGGGGTAGACGGTGGCTTTGGTTTGCAGCGTCAGCGCCGCCGCTGTCACCCCCAGGCGCATCGCTTCGTCCAGCGGCACGGCATTAAGCAGCCCAAAAATCACCGCGCCGGTCAGCGCATCGCCCGCGCCGGTGGTGTCCACCACATCGGTCTTGACCGCGCGGATATACCCGCTGCCGCTGCCGTCAGCATACACCAGCCCGTCCGCCCCCAGCGTGACCACCGCAATCGCCACCCCCGATGCCACCAACTGCCGCGCCGCCCGCACTGCCGTTTCACGGTCTTTAGCCGGGTCTTCAATGCCGCACAGGGCAACCATTTCTGCCGCGTTGGGCGCAATCAGAAACAGCCGGTCAAGATACTTGCAAAGCCGGTTCGCCACTGCGGGGTTGGTCGGGTCGGCGCAAACGCGCAGGGCATAACGCTCCGCCAAAGTGAACAGCACTTCCAGCGTTTCGACGGTCAGGGTAGCGTCAATCACGATCATTGTCGCGTTCGCAAACAGCGTTTCGTGCTGCCGCAAATAGTCAGGGTCTACCGAGTCAACCACTTCAAAATCGCTGATGGCGACATGCAGGTTGCCGTCGTCTTTGAGCAGCGCCATATACACGCCGGTATGCGCACCGTCTACGATGCGCACATGCTCGCAGTTCACGCCGGTCAGCCGCGTTTTTTCCAGCACACGCCGCCCTTCCGCATCATCGCCGACGGCGGAGAGCAGCACCGTTTCGACTTCCAGCCGTGCCAGATTTTCGGCAATGTTGCGCGCTACCCCGCCGACACTGTTACGCACGATTCCCGGATTGGCGACACCCCAGTGCAGATCATCATACGCCCGCCCTTTAATATCGATTCCGGCAGAACCAATTACCAACACATAGCCGTCGTCCACTGGGCTGTCCCTTCACCCCCAACCACGCCATCGGAAAAGCACCCGCCCGCCGCAGTTGCAGGGCAGGAACCGCAGCACAACCGGAGCAGCCCCGTGTGTATCGCCCGCGCCAACGAAGGGCACAGCCAGCACCGGGTATTTACGCCTGTCATGCGGTAGGCAACTATCCCCGCGCCGCATAAGCGCCGGGACAGGATAATCTCAGGGTTGGGTGAGCATTTGCTGCGTTGTGCGGGTGTTCGGCGGCAGGGCGGCAAGCAGCCGCGCTTCCAGTTCGCTCAGCATCACCGCCGTCGCTCCCCACACTTTATGCCCCTGCACCAGATAATACGGCACATGGACCGTATAACCAAACAACTCGCGGGTTTCTGCTTGCTTGGTGCGCGGGTCAACCAGCGCATCCAGTGTCAGCGAAAAGACCTCTGCGACTTCGTGCGGGTTGGGTGTAAACTGCGGTTTTTCCGGCGTGCAGGCAACCACCGGATGCACGTCATAATGGCTGGGCGGAATATAAACCGGTGTCAGCTCCCCGATAACCGTCAGGTCTGCGCCGCACACCCCCAGCTCCTCGCAGGTTTCGCGCAGCGCCGTTTGCACAAACGTGGCGTCCTGCGGGTCACGCCTGCCACCGGGAAAACTGATCTGCCCGGTATGCCCGCGCAGGGTGTCGGTGCGGCGGGTCAGCGTGATATGCAGCGCGCTATCCTGCGGGTAAACCAGCACCAGCACGCCCGCCTGCCGGGGCGGGTTGTCCCGCGTGTCGGGGTGCGGTCCGCGCGGTTGCGGCGACATGCGCAGTTGTGCCGCCAGCGCCCGTGCCGCGCCAGGGCGGAAATCGGGCAGTGCCAGCGCACTGTGCAGCGCTTCAAGCGTGATCAGCGCTGTCGTCATCGCTATCCGCCAGCCACACTTGCAGATAATGGTCGCTGCGGGCATACACGCGCCCGCGTGTCAGCGTTGGGTCGCCGTCGGTTTTGGGGATCAGCCGGATGCGCATACGGGTAATGCTGGGGCGTCCGGCGGTGTTCCAGGCATCAAGCCTGTCGTGGACTGCCATAAAAGCGTCCGCGCCGCCGGAGGTAAAGGCATTGCCCTGCCCATCATAGGGCACCAGACAGGCGCCACCGGGCGTAATCAGGGCGAAACCTGTGCCGGTAATCATGCCATATGCCTGCATATTCTCTTTGACGAAGTAATGCGCAAAGAGATAGCCTTCCGGCGGGTTGAGGAACAGGTAGGGCACAAAGCTGAGCTGTAACTCGTCCCGCAGCAGCGGGTTGCCCAGATAGGCGCTTTCCAGATCATGAGTCAGCAGCAGATGCAGCGAAATGGCGTCAATCTCGTTGAGGTCGTTTGCCGCCAGCACCAGCCCGCTGCCGTCAATCGGTTCGCGCATGTCCGGCGCGGCATATGCCCCGCGAATCTGCACAAAGCTGCCGGGCTGGTTGCGCCGGCTGAGCAGCGTGCCGTCCGGCTGCAAGCGCAGCGCCACGCTGATATGCCCATTCAGCCACAGCGGGGCAACAATCACGCCGCCCGGTTTGAGCTGGCGCACCCACTGGCGCGGGATGTCCAGCAGTCCCACCGTTGCGATGATACGGTCATAGGACGCGCGCGGGCTGTAGCCGGCAGCGCCATCCAGATTGACCACATTCACACGGAATGCCCCAGCGCGACCCAGGTTGCGCACTGCCTGCTCTGCCAGTGTCTTGTCCAGTTCCAGCGTGGTGACCGTGCCGTCACTGCCGACAAGCTGCTGCATCAGCGCGGCGTTATAGCCCGTGCCGGTGCCAATTTCCAGCACGTTCATGCCGTCCTGCAAATCCAGTTGTGCCAGCATCACGGCGACGGTACTCGGTTCGCTGACCGCCGCCACCACATTGCCGCGATTATCGTATTTGATCGCCGCGCTGGCATCGCTGTAGACCTGTTCCAGCGGCAGCTCCGGCAGAAACACATGCCGCGGCACTGCCCGGAACGCCGCCTCAATACGCGAGTCAGCGAGCACGCCACAAGCCTTGAGCGTCGCCACCAGCGCATTGACATCCGGCGGCGGGGGTTCGTGTGCTTCACGACGTACTTCGCGGTTACTGTCCATACCATGCCCGGCGCTTTTTCAGCGACACCCCGGCTTCGACATCACTGGGGCGGGCAGTCTTTACACGCCCGCGCGCATCAATATGCACCTGCCCGGCACGCTGCAAACGCGCAAATTCCTCCGGCGTAATCACCGGCGCGGGTTCGCCGCCCAGCCGTTCCAGGCGTTCGCCCATGCGGTCGTCAGCACCCGCCGCTGCGGCTTCGTCCAGCGGAAGCGGTGCTTCAGCCGGAGGCTGCGCATCAAAGTCGGGCGGGGCTGCCGTGCCCGCTGCGGGCACGTTGTCTGCATCGTCTGTATTATCTACCGGGATATTGGTTCGTTCGTCCATAGGGTTATCACCACCTTTTGTCCCGCCCATAGTATAAGCGAAAACCGTTCGCGCGCATATGAAAATTCTGTGTTTGTGGACAAGGGGCTGAACCCCGTTGTTCAGCCCGCAGTCTTCGCTTGTCGGACTGCTGGCTTTATTCGCCATCCTGAATGACGATGCTGCTGCCGCCCTGGCTGGCAAGCTCCTCCAGCGAAACCGCGCTTTCGGCTTCCAGTGCTGCCCGCTGCTTTGCCGCATCGCCGCAAACCAGGCAGTCCGGGTCGCGCTCTACCGTCAGCCACAGCGCGCCGTACTGCGGCGTCAGCACCCCTTCCAGGATTTCCAGCGCGTTGTTCGCCAGCACCAGCGTGTTGCCCGGCAGGCTGGCATCTTGCCCCAGCAGCACTTTGAGCGCCAGATCGCTCTGCGCGCCTGCCACCCGCACTACATGCAGCCACAGCGCCGGTTCTGCCTCCAGCGTGCCCTCCGGTCCGATCATGCCATAATCCAGCACCTGTATATCGCTGGCAGCAGCCACGCCTTCGCGCAGGGTTGCCGCCCAGCAGGCGTAGCACGGTCCGTTGTACGGGCGGATGATGACGACATCGCCGCCTTCGCCTTTTTCGTAGACCCCGGCATATACCGCGGTCAGGCTGCGCTGCAAGCAGGCTTCGTTGATTATGTATTTGACGTTTTCGCCATCCACGCCGACGATGAGCAGATCCAGCCCGTCCAGCGCGTCGAGGTGCTGCTCAATGCGCCCCTCGCGCACTTCGACCTGGGCATTCGGGCTGCGCTGGCGGATCAGGTCGGCAACTGCCTGCGCCTTGTTCTGCCCCACATAACGCCGGTCGGCGACATGGCGCACCACGTTGACCGTTTCCAGTGCATCATGGTCAATCAGCACGAAATGCTGCACGCCGCTCATGGCAAGGCTGACGGCGGCAAACCCGCCACCCGACCCCAGCCCAACCACACCAACATGCGCCCGTGCCAGCCGCTGCAAATTGTCCGTGCCAATCAGCCGTTCCACGCGATCCCACGCCATCAGCCCAGCTCCTCGTCGTCGTCGTCGTCATCCGCACTGCCCGTGTCTTTTTCGAGGCGTGCAAGGGCTTCTGCCACCTTGTTTTGGGGGATAATCTCTGTCTCTTCGGGCGGTTTTCCGACCGGCGGCAGGTCGTTTTCGCTTGCTCCCCCGCCGATACCAGCAGTGGCAGCCGCCGGGCGCAGCCCCAGCGCGGTTTCCAGCGCGTGAACATAATCAATCAGGTAGGTGTCCGGCGTCCATTTCCAGCCGGGCGGATTCTTGACCGGCTTGGCGCTGGACCAGGTGCGCTTGAGCAGATCGTACAGCCCTTCGTTGGGTGCCAGGGTCGCCCAGGGCATGACATAGGCATACGGCGGGCGCGCCGGGTAATCCCAATCGGTGACAATCACCAGCAGCTTGTCCGACCCCACCCGCCCGACCAGACAGCAGATTTCCAGCGGCTGCTTGCCGTCGGCATCCCAGTTGACCAGCCCGGTAAACCAGCCGTCGCCCTCAAGCTGCGCCATCTCGGTCTTCATGCGGCTGTAATGCAGCAGATGCCAGGGATACGGCGCGAGTTCGGGCAGTTGGTCATTGGGATACAGCGCCGGGGTCATCGGGCGGAAGGCGCGCACCTGCCGGTCAACAAACCACCAGTCCACGCGCATGGTTGTGCCATCCCCCAGCGGCACGGACAGGTAATTCACCGCCGCATCTTCTTCTATGGTGGTTGCCTCGTGCCCCAGCGTGACAATCGGCACAAGCAAAAAATCTGCCTTATTGCTGGGGTCGCCCAGCCAGTCAAGCGCGGTTTGCAGGTCGCCGCCGCTGGGTTGAATCATTAAGCCGGGCTGTTTGTGCCAGTCCCCCAGGTAGCGCAGCGGCACATTCCATTTAGGCTGTAATGCCTTGCCAGAGAGCAGACGCTTTTGTTCGCGTGTTACGCCCCAGTTGAGTTGCAGCCACAAAATCACTTCATCCTGAAAATCATCACCCTGCTGAAAGGTATACAATTCACGCACGGTGCTTTCCAGTTCCGGGTCCGGCGTGATGGTATCCAGAATATAAATGGTCGGCACGCCGCCGGCATGATCGCCATCCAGCAGCAGCCCGACCATCGCCTCGCCGGTTTCGTCTTCCAGAAAGCTCTGTGCCGCCAGCAGCATTTTATCCACTACGCGCTGTGCCAGCACAAGGTTGGGCACCACGCTGTTCCGCGATTTCATGACGCGCCTCCACATTTGCATTTGCACCGCACTTTCCCGCCATCAGCCAACGCTGCACTTCATGACGATGCTGGTTGATCTGACCGGATTTGCCCCGGCATCCGCCCGCTGCCGCAGGATTCTAGCGCCTGCGCGGCGGGCTGCTGGGGTTCGCCCGTTCTTCGATACCGGGCCACTCGCCCGTCGCTCGCCATGTGTAATAGGCATATAACCACTGAATCGCCCAGCCCGCCACCGTGACCGCTGTCGAGCGGCTGGGGTTCCAGCCGTACTGTTCGCCGTCTTTCGGGTTGAACAGGCACAACTGCCCGTCCTCATACTGGTGTTTTTCGCTGTAAATGCGCGGTTGCAGCACATATGCCTCTGCCGGACGGTTAGGATACTCGTTCGGGTAGACGATTTTCAGCACATGGCTGGGCGAGCGCAGGCGTGCCAGGTTGATTTCGACCACGCCTTCCCAGTAGAGCAGCCCGGCAGACGGGACTACCAGTTTAAATGTGTCGTCAAATGTCGCGCGCATCGCAGCTACTTCCAGCCGCAGCCGCGGAGAGACATTTCGGCGTGTTCCCCACCAAAGACCAGACATCGCGCACAACTCCTCACACTACTGTGATGCTTATTGATCATACCCACTGTAGTGTGATTTTACCGCGCTGTCTAGCAAAGTCCCCCAAATACAGGTGAAGACAACCCCCTGAAACAGGGTCTATTGCCGCCGGTCAGGGTGGTCAACTGCCCAGCGCTGCCCCGGCTGCTGTGTCGTGTCAGCCTTCTGCTTGCTTATACGCAGGCGCAGGGCATGAGTTGCGCTGCTGGCGCCGGGGTTTATTGCCTATATAGTTCCCGCTATTGCGTTTCTCAGCCGATAATCATATGCTGTTTAATGGCAATGTTCAGACAACTTTTGAGGATAAACGACTGTGGCAACTCATTGGTGGAAACGACTCTGGCTGCTGGGGGCGGCGCTGCTGCTGGTGGCATTTGGGTTTGTGCTGGGCACCAGTGTACTCACCAGCATGGCAACCCAGCCGGCAGGTGCGCCGGTGGCACAAGCCCCGGTAGACGCGCCCGCAGGCGACAGCGGCGCAGTACAGCCGATTCCGGCGGCGAACCTGCCTGGACCTGTGGCGGCTGCCCCGGCGCGTGCGCTGACAGATCAGGAACAGCTTTTCGCGGATATTTACGCCCGCATCAGTCCGTCGGTGGTGGCGATTGATGTACTGGTCAGCACGGGCACGCAGGACGAAGATGCGGAAAGCGAAGAGGATTTGCAGGAAGGCAGCGGTTCCGGATTTGTGATCGACCGCCAGGGGCATATTGTCACCAACGCGCATGTGGTGGACGGCGCAACCCGTGTGGCGGTCAACTTCTTTGACGGCACGATTGTCCGCGCGGAGATTGTCGGCGTTGATCTGGGCGCAGATATTGCCGTGCTGCGTGTAGACCTGCCTGCCGAACAGCTCATCCCGGTTGAATTTGGCGATTCGGACGCGCTGGTGATTGGGCAGACCACGCTGGCGATTGGCAGCCCCTTTGGGCAGCGCTGGACGATGACCACGGGCATTGTCAGCGCGCTGGATCGCACGATTTTCGGCTTGACCAACTTCTCGATTGGCTCGGTGATCCAGACCGACGCGGCAGTCAACCCCGGCAACAGCGGCGGTCCGCTGCTCAATCTTGACGCGCAGGTGATCGGCGTCAATTCGCAGATTATCAGCCAGACGCGCAGCAATTCTGGCATTGCCTTCGCCGTGCCCAGCAATCTGGTTAAGCGCGTGGCAACCGAACTGATTACCGCCGGGCGCGTGGATTACAGCTTCCTGGGCATCACCGGGACCGAGATCAACCTGGATGTGATCGAAAATTACGACATCCCCAACAACACGCGCGGCGCGGTGGTGCTGGAGATAGTGCGCAATGGTCCGGCAGACCGCGCGGGACTGCGCCCGGCGACTAATTCATCGATCGACATCATCATTGCCATTGACGGCGTGCCAGTGACGGGCATGAACTCGATCATCTCGTATCTGGGCAGTAACACGCGCCCCGGTGACGAGGTGACGCTGACGGTGCTGCGCAACGGCGAACGGCTTGATATTCAGGTGACGCTGGGCAGCCGCCCGAATTAGGCAGGCACAGGGTCTGGCAGGCGGGCGGCAGGGTTCTTGCTGCCCGCCGCACCCACCGTGAACAGCCGCAGTCAGCAACCCGGTTATCTGCCGCCCCAAAAGCAGCGGCACAGACGAATCAGGACGTGATGATGGGCATTGAACTATACTGGGACGACGAAGCACAGACGATCCTGCTGGCGGAATTTGAGGAAGCCTGGACCTGGGACGAGCTGTACGGCACGCTGGAGAAAATCCGTAAGGTCGTCCACAAAAGCACGGTGGATTTGTCCGCGATTATTGACCTGCGCAAGGGCACCAATCTGCCGACCTCGCTGCTCGACCCGGCAACGCTGGATCACGCGCGGCGCATTGTGCAGATGGCGGCAAACGGCACCGGACCGGTCGTGGTTGTTGGTGCGCATCCGGTGATCCAGACCGTCGCTGCGCAGTTGCAACTGCTCGACCCGCGTGTGATGAACAATGTTCGCTTTACCCCCACACTGAAAGCCGCGCGCAGACTGCTGTACCCGCCCGAAACGTTCGCGTGAAAGGCGCGCCCGAACATGCACGCGCTGCGGCTGCTAACCAGAAAGCCAACCCTGTGAGTAACTATCTGCCTGCCCCTGTGCTCCCCGATCCCAGCCCGGAATTGTCCCCGCTGGCAGTGGTTATGCTGCAACTGGAAGCGCTGCAAAACAACGATCTTTACGCCAACAATGCGGGCATTCGCCTCGCCTTCAAATATGCGTCCCCGGCGAATCGGGCGGTGACCGGACCGATTGAGCGCTATATCCACATGGTCAAAAACCCGCTGTATCGCAGCGTGATCGGCTTTCAGGAAGCGCAGGTCAAGCTGATCGGCGTCAATGCGGAACAGGCGCGGCTGTATGTGGATGTGCGCCACACGTATGGCGAGACTGCCGGGTTCGTGTGGATTGTCTCGCGGCAGACGACCCCGCCCTATGACGGCTGCTGGATGACCGACAGTGTCCTGCGCGTGAAGTAGCGGCGCGGCAGGCGACATGCCATCTGCCAGCTAGAGGCAAGCCCGCTGAAAGGGCTGGAAGTGAGTGTCTATCGTGATTTCGCTGCTCGCGCTGGGGAGAGCTGCGGCGTATGTTCTGTCAAGGATGGTAACACCTGCGAAGCGATTTGTCGTAGGGGCGGATTAGCGCTCCAACACGTATATCCGCCCGCCCGTGACGCCATTTCTAATGTGACATTACTCAGTTTGCTGCCAACGGTTTAAAACCGCTGCCTACAACATAAGCCTGTAAACCCGTGAACGGGTTGGTAGGCTGCTCGAACGAACCCGTTTTCGGGTTTCCGGCAGGGTTAGCGCGGAGTTTTGAACTGCCTGCGTAAAGTCAATCAAGGATCATTGATCGAATCAAAGGATATGCTTGATGTTTACCAAGGGATCAAATTACAGACGAAAACAATTGCATGAGCAGTATGGAGGGCAAGAACAAGGCGGCATCTGTACGCCATCAATGCACAAAATAGTGCTGTTGTTTGCCAGTCATACGGGCGAGCAATATGGCTACAAAGATGGATGGAACGAAAACGGTCTCTATTTCTACACCGGCGAGGGGCAGACGGGCGATATGAAGTTCGTCCGCGGGAATGCGGCAATTCGGGATCATCTGCAAAATGGAAAGGAATTGCATCTTTTCGAATATACGCGCTCCGGCGAGGTAAGCTACGTCGGACAATTCGTGTATCACAATCACCGTTTAGTAAAGGGTGAAGACAAAGACCACAATATTCGCCAGGTGATCGTTTTCGAGTTGAAACCTTTATGACAGTGACTGATTTGCCCCTGCTGCGCCCCTATCACCCGCTGGACTGGCTGCGGTTGGTGCGCTGGGTTTATTTCGCGCCGGACAACCTGAGCGCCTATCCCGTGCAGCACGACTCGCGCAGTCTGCGGCGCACGGCAAGCGCGTTTGGCGCGGCGGCGCTGCTGCTGGCGCTGGGTGTGCCTGCGCTGGGCTTCGTGGGGCAGGTGCCTGCGGTCACGGCGTGGGTCGGTGGGCAGCCCCTGGCATGGGAAACCCTGCTGGCTGCGCTGTTCAGCGGGGCGCTGCTGCTGGCGCTGCTCGGCGGCTTGGGCGATGACGCCGACCTGGGCGTGCTGTTCGCGTTGGTGGGGCTGGTGGCGGGCGGCTGGCTGGCGCTGACGCTGCTCGGCGCGCACGATGGCAGCGTGCTGGGTCCGCAGGGGCGGCAAACGCTGAGTCTGCTGGCGGCGGCGCTGCTGCTGCGGTGCAGTTACGGCGTGTCAGAGCCGCTGTACGCTTACGGCGGGCTGGTGCCG
>DAOTWP010000229.1:0-2571 GCA_034435675.1 Anaerolineae bacterium | reverse complement strand
TGGCACACACCATCATGGCGGGGACAGCCGGTGCGGTGCCGATCCCGCTGGTGGATCTGGCGTTGATCTCGGGTGTGCAAACGAAGATGTTGCAGGATCTGTCGAAGATGTACGGCCAGCCGATCACGACGCAGCGACTCACCGAGCTGGCTGGTGCGCTGGGGTTGGGCTTGCTGACGCGATCGGCGGGGCGAAGTCTGATCAAGGCGATTCCTATCGTGGGAACAGCGCTGGGCACCGTCGCGGGAGGCGCGTTGGCGGCGGCGTCGACGTATGCTCTGGGCAAGGCGTTCTGTCGCGGTGCTGGTCGCAGTCGCCGTATTGGTGGGCGTAGTGGTTGCTGTCGCGGTGCTGGTCGCCGTCGCCGTATTGGTGGGTGTTGCCGAAGGTGTGAATGTGACTGTGGGAGTCAAGGCATTCTCTTCAAGGATTGGCAGTGTGGCAAGATCGTCTTGCCACTGCACAAGATTGGTGGAAACCCATCCAAACGCAAGTGCCGGGTCTTCTTCGCGCGTAAACCGAATAAGTACCCACGATGTATCGGTATTACGACCAACCGGTTCGACCAGTTGTCCCGGCGCCAGTGTTCCGATGCGCAGGTAGCCTCTACCTGGACCGGCACGGACAATCGCGCTTTCAGCATCAACACTGACCCAGTTCCCGTCTGGGGTTCCAGTGGCGAGAAGCACGGCGGTGCGGGTTGGCTGAGGAACGATGAACTCTGGGGTCAGATTGTCCGGGGACTGGACAGATAGGCTATCTAGATCGTCCACCCAAAAGCCCAGATCGCGCCGAATCCAGCCGTAGCCCCGACCATAGGCAATCAAAATCCATTCACCGCTAAGATCCCGGCGCAGCGGTTGCAGGCTTTCACCTTCGTTTAGAAAGCCAATAATCGTGTAGTCAGTTCCCGGTCCGCCACGTACGATAATATCATCACGCAGAACATAATTTCCCGCAGGTGTCGGCGTTGATGGGGTAGGTTGCAGCGACTGCGCATGGGCAGGCGTGGGAAGCATCGCCCACCCCCAAACGAGCATAAGCATTAATCGAGATAACAACAGCCGCCTTTGCACCCGAAAACCATCTCTTTCTGATCGGACGGCGATAAATCTTAGCATAGAGCGTGCCATCTACCAATCCTGGAAACACGCATATCTCGAGATGGGGCTATTCCACCGTAAAAGTCGCCGGAGAACCGAGTGACTGTCCATTGAGCGTGAACTGCACCAGCCAGTTTCCGGGCGTAAGGTTTAGATCGGGCGTTTCGGCAGGGCTGATATAAAACCAGATGCAGAGTTCGGTGTAATCCTGCGGCACTAGCCATTCGAGGCTGGCAACAACATTGGGCGATGGCGCATAATACCAGAGAGTGCTGATCTGCTGTCCTGCCCGCAGGTTGAGGGCTACAGCGGTGATGTAGATGCGTTCCGTACTGGTGCTAAAGCGTGTCTGCACCACATCCGCGCAGCCATCGGACGCGCGAATGCTGCTGGCGGTGGTGATCTGTGCGAGCTGAGTATCTCCTGATGCGGCTATGGGGGCGGCGCCGGGTGTTTCCATTTGCTCCATCGGCTCACCTGTATCGCCTTCAACACGCACTTCAGGGGCGACGCCAGCAACGCGGGCAAGCGTGGCAGTTTGCCCGACAGCGACAGTTCCCAAAAGCTGCTGATTGATGCTTTGGACTTCAGCAGTGTGGGTATTCGCTGCGGCAACGGTAACTGCCATTCGTGTGCTTTCCACGGCGACAGTTGCCGGAAGCGCCGCGACCTCTGTCGTGTAGGCGGCATTTTGTGCCTCCAACGTGGCGGGTACGTCCTGTTGGTTGAATACCCCACATGCCGACAGCAGCAGCGCAAGCAAGGACGAAACGATTTTTCGCAGCACAATCATCCTCAACGATGCATTTAGAGTTCTGATCTGTGACGTATCTTACCAGAAGTGTGCAGACTGTCTACTGCAAGGGGTTGTCAGTAGGGGTAAAATCCTTTACAATTCCAATGTCAGCAAATCGCCCCCATAGCTCAGTGGATAGAGCGTTGCCCTCCGGAGGCAGAGGCACAGGTTCGAGTCCTGTTGGGGGTATATTTGTACCCCTCATTTCCACCCTCGTAAAGAGTTCCACACAGTACGAGGAATTGATCTGCCCACGCTTTGAGCTGAAAGCTTACAATTCGCTGCGTATCGAGATCATAGACGATTTCTTCAAAGAGTGTGTGGGCAAGTCCTCGACGATCTTCGTCGGTACCGTTTTCCCACACATTGCTGATCTTTGTTACCGCGTCAACACACATGGCAAGCTGGGAATTCAGTCTCTCAGTTTCTGTCGTGTAGTTTTGCCAATATGCCAGGTCTCGCTCAATTACGACCTTCCGACGCAAGTATTCCTCTCTCCCGATGTCACCAACCTCAAACAGATGGCGCGCTGCCACAAGCCGTCGTTCACATTTGGCTATTGCTGCTGCTTTTTCTTCCATCATTGCGTGTAGTGCGGCGGGAATTCTGGACAACCCAATAGTGGAGTATCATAACGAAAGGGAGACCAGAAATCATGACAAAACGACGCAC
>DAOTWP010000228.1:0-10899 GCA_034435675.1 Anaerolineae bacterium | reverse complement strand
CGGTGTGCCGACGCGCGCGAACAGCAGGCGCAGGTAGTCGTAAATCTCGGTGACGGTGCCGACGGTGGAACGTGGGTTGTGGCTGACACCCTTCTGGTCAATTGAAACGGCAGGGCTGAGACCTTCAATCTGGTCTACATCCGGTTTTTCCATTTGCCCCAAAAACTGGCGGGCATACGCGCTGAGACTTTCGACATAGCGCCGCTGCCCTTCGGCAAAGATGGTATCGAATGCCAGCGACGACTTGCCGCTGCCGGAAAGCCCGGTGATGACGACGAGTTTGTTGCGGGGAATATCGACGTTAATGTTCTTCAGGTTGTGCTCGCGTGCGCCCCTGACGGAAATGACTTCCTGAGTCATGGTTCACCCTTAATCTGCACGGACTGGGGGAGAAGAAGTTTGAACGTGCGTTCGTATTTTACACGAACGGGTGTTTTATGGCAATTACCAGATTGCGCTGTCAGTATAGGCAGATTACGTGTGAGTCGGCTTAGAATTGGGCAGGGCTGCGCCGGCGCCTGGTAAATGCTCACCAGGCTCTCAGCGGGTGTTCTGATGCTGTAATGCGCGGGTATCGTCAGTTCGCTGTGCTGTTGATGCGCTGTACGGCACCGTCGTGCAGCGCAGTCATCAGCGCGACCAGCTCGTCAAATTCTACGGGAGTCAGGCAGTCCCAAGGGGCATAAAAATAGGCATCGGTCTGCTGCTCGACAGCCGCGCGTACTGCTAGTCCGTCCGGCGCTGCGGTACAGCCTGCTGTGTCAAAGGCGATCCAGCCGCGCCGCGCGAGTTCGTCCAGTGCGGCGGCATATTCGCTGCGCGTCCAGCCGCGATAGGCGAGCTGGTCAAACAGGGCATCGGCAGTAGTCGCGCTGGCGTCGCAGACCATGCTGAACACTTCCCAGCAATAGCCCTCAATGGCATGGGGACGGTACGCCGCCATGTGGCAGTCATCGCGAAAGGCGTTCAGGTCGGAACCATACTGGATGATCTGTGCCAGCGGGGAAGCAGCGCTGTCGGGTGTGCGATTGCGTGAATGCGCCAGACACCATGTGCCCGGCGGTTTCGGCGCTTGCAGGCTGCTGTCAATCACCCGGCGCAGCAGCCCGGCGAGGCGCGCAATCTGTGCAGCATCCACCGGGGCGAAGTGGGCGAAGGGCAGCACGCGCCGTTCGCGTATCCGGGCGAGCACCGCCCGCCCACTGGTGGTCAGCGTGTAGTCTTCGCCCTGCCGGTCAAACCAGCCTTCGCTGGCGAGCAGTTCCAGCAGCGCGGCGGTCAGGCGTGGGGCGGAATAGACGGCGCGCACGCGAAAACGTTCCACACTGAGCGGTTCGGGGTCAAATTCTGCCGCCTGGATCAGCATCCAGCCGGGGCTTTCGGCATAGCCGCCACGCAGTTGCAGCAGGGGAGCCGCCAGTGTTTGCGCGGCTTCCTGCCCTTGCGGGGTAGTGCGCCAGACGAGCATGGCGGCGTGAAACACAACACCCTGCATTGTCTGGGTCAGGTCATAGAGTGTAGCATTTTGCTCCATGCGGTTGTGCCTCCAGTCTGTGCTGTGTCAAGCAGCGGCGAATTGTACGCGCAAGGATTATCGCCGGGTCAAGCCCTGAAATATGGCCGGGGCAGGAAAAGTTAAACCCCGCACTGGACAGGTGCAGGGTCTTCTAAGGAGTAGAAGGTGTCTTATGCATTTTACCCATTTAAATGCATAATTTGAATATACAACAGATTTTCGATTCTGTCAAGCACTTTTTAGTCCAAATGTTCGAAACAGCTTTGTTGCCAACCACTTGACTCTGCGGAACAAAAGTTCTATCCTTAGAGCAGCTAAAGGGGATACCACAGGGGATATAACCATGAGTGAAGTTCGTGTACTCGTCGGCACACGCAAAGGCGCGTTCATCCTGCGTTCGGATGAGCGGCGCAAAGATTGGACGGTGGACGGTCCGCATTTTCCCGGCTGGGAGATTTTTCACATCACCGGCACGCCCGCCGACCCCAACCGGCTGTACGTGTCGCAGTCCGGCGGCTGGTTTGGGCAGGTGATGCAGCGTTCCGACGATGGGGGGAAAACCTGGGAACCCATCAGCAATGAGTTCACTTATGACGGGACACCCGGCACGCACCAGTGGTACGACGGCTCGCAGCATCCCTGGGAGTTCAAGCGCGTCTGGCATCTTGAGCCTTCACCCACCGACCCCGACTCGGTCTATGCAGGGGTTGAGGACGCAGCGCTGTTTCATACCAGCGATGGCGGCAAATCGTGGCGTGAATTGTCTGGTTTGCGCGCAGTGAAGGGTAACCTGTGGCAGCCCGGCGCGGGCGGCATGTGTCTGCACACCATCGTGTTGAGTCCGGACAATCCCAAACGTATCTTCGTAGCGATTTCCGCTGCCGGGACATTCCGCACGGATGATGGCGGCAGCACCTGGCGACCGATTAATCAGGGCTTGCACTCCGGGGGTGAGCTTCCCGACGCTGCCGCCGAAGTGGGGCACTGCGTGCACAGCATCACCATGCACCCCACGCGCCCGAACACCCTGTTCATGCAAAAGCACTGGGACGTGATGCGCTCGGACAATGCGGGCGACTCATGGCATGAGGTCAGCGGCAACCTGCCCACCGATTTTGGTTTTCCCATCGCCGTTCACGCCCACGAACCGGAAACGATTTATGTCGTGCCGATTACCAGTGACTCGCATCACTTCCCGCCGGATGGCAAGCTGCGCGTTTATCGCAGCCGTTCCGGGGGCAACACATGGGAAGCCCTGACCAGCGGGCTGCCGCAGAGCAACTGCTATGTCAACGTGCTGCGCAACGCGCTGGCAGTCGATACGCTGGACTCGTGCGGCGTGTATGTGGGCACGACAGGCGGGCAGGTCTATGTGTCCGCCGATTCAGGCGATCACTGGATGCCGATTGTCCATGATCTGCCGCCGGTGCTGTCTGTCGAGGTGCAGCATCTGCCATGATTCGCGTGACACTGCCTACACACCTACGCATGCTGGCGCAGGTCAGCGGTCCAATCGAACTCGATGTGCGTGAACCGGTCACGCAGCGGGCAATTCTGGATGCACTGGAGACGGCTTACCCGATGCTGCGCGGCACGATCCGCGACATCAGCACCAGACAACGCCGCCCGTTCATCCGCTTCTTCGCCTGTGGAGAAGACCTTTCTCACGAGCCAGCAGACAGCGTTGTGCCGGAGGAAGTCCTGTCCGGCAAGGAGCCGTTTCGGGTGATTGGGGCGATGGCGGGTGGGTAAGCCGCCTATTCGCTGATTCCGCCAGCGGAGATCTGCTGGTTAAGGATTTCATCGGCGGACATGGTTCACGAGGGCGGGGCACGCCTCGCCCGTGACCCGTTATTTCCTTACGGATGCACAAGCCCCGTTCAGAAGGCTGTGCCTGGCGCTCAGCTGCTCAGGGCAGCGTCTAAGCGGGTGAGCAGGTCGGCAAGCTGCTGCGCATCGTCCGGCGTCAGGTTTGCCCACGGCGCGAAAAAATACGCATCGCGGTTGGCTTCGGCAGTGTCCCATGTGCTTTGGCCCGCCTCAGTAACGACTGCCTCACCGTCCAGCACTTCGACCCAGCCGCGTTCGTTCAGCCGCGTGATGGCGCGGGCATAGTCTTTTTCGCCGTAGCCGCGTTCGCCCAGCTTTTGCGCCAGGTCTGCCGCCGTATACGCCTCATTGCGCGCGACCAGCGCCAGTGCTTCCCACATATAGCCCTCAACATCGTGTAAGCGCCATGCCGCTGCCGTGCATGCTTCGCGGAAGGTAGTCAGGTCGGAGAGATACTGCACGACCAGCGCCAGCGGCGGCGAGTTGTCGGGAATTGCTGAATTGCGGTTCTCGCGCAGGGCGGCGGTCCCCGGCGGATCGGGCGCGGCAAGGCTTGCCTGTACCAGACCAGCCAGCAGGGCGGCGAGGCGGTGCAGTTCGTCCTCCGGCAGTGGACTGAGCGCGGCAACTTCTGCCCGGCGTGCGGTGAGAATCCGTTCCAGCGCGGAATGTGCTTTGCCGGTCAGCGTATAGCTGCGGCGGGGGGCGCGTTCCAACCAACCGTCTTTTTCCAGCGCCGCCAGCGCGCGTTCCAGCAGGGCGGGGTTGGTGTAGGGCATGCGGCGGCTGAGGCGTGCGGCAGAAATTGGCTCCGGCGCGAAATCCAGCGCGTAAAACAGCAGCACGCCGCCGGGCGGAAAGCCGAGTTCACGCAGGACGGACTCGGTTTCGGCGTTCTGGCGCGTAACAATGCGAGCGGCTGCCCGTGTGGCAAGCTGCCAGAGTGGTTGATAGTCGTTCATCAGTCTGTTTCCGGTCTAACCAGGGTAGTGTCCTACCACTATAGCAGGTTGTGCGGAAAATAGGACTGCTGGAACGGATAGATCGCGTCGAGCAGGCGTTTTGCCAGCGGCAGCGACAGCACCAGCGGGTTCGATGCCAGCGCGCGTTCCAGCGCCCGTCGATCCCCATTCCAGATGGCGTCCGCCGCCAACCACTGGTACTCCGCCAGCATATGCAGCATGCCAACGACCTCGGCTGGCAGGGCGTTCTGCACCAGCGGTGTTGCGCCAGCCTGTTCGAGCCGCGCGGGCACTTCCACAATGCGGTCGGGCGCAAAGCCGGGAATCGCCGTGCGGTTGGGGATGTTCAGCGTGTGGATGCTGCCATCATGCTGGATCAGGCTGCACAGCACCTCCACCGCCATGTCGCCGAAGACGGATCCGCCGCGCACATGCGTCAGATGCGGGACATCCGCCGCAATCTGCTCGCGGAAATGCTGGTAGTAACCGGGCAGCGCCTCAAGGATAACCTGCGCGCGCGTTTTCGGTTCTGCCTGCGCTTCGGCGACGGTTTCTTCGCGGTAGTAGTAATATTGCAGGTAGCTGTTCGGCACGCGCCCGTATTCGCGGGTCAACCGGAACTGCCGTTTCACACGCTCGGAAATATCGGGGCGCGCCAGCACCCGGTCACAGTCGCGGATCATCAGCGCGACGCCGTCCTGCCCGTCAATCACAAAGCGCGTGCTCCACGTCGCGTGATTCAGCCCAATTGACTCGATCTCCACCGACTCCGGCTGGATACCCAGCGCGTGCAGGATTTTTTGCCGGTCATCTACCGTCTGGTCGCAAATGCTGATGCACGGCACGCGGCTGAAGTGCGTGACTGCCTCGGCGACAATTTGCGTCGGGTTGGTGTAATTGACCAGCACGGCATGCGGCGCGGTCTGGGCGATGTCTGCCAGCAGCGTTTTCATCACCGCCAGTGTGCGCATGGCAAAGAAGAAGCCGCCGGGACCAATCGTCTCCTGCCCGATGACGCCGAATTGCAGCGGGATGCGTTCGTCCTGATGCCGCGCCTCGAAACCGCCCTCGCGGAAGGTGGTCAGCACATAATCTGCGCCGTCAAGCGCCGCGCGCTGGTCGGTGGTGGCGGTCAGCCGCAGGTCTGCGCCCGCACAGTGTGCCAGCCTGCTGCCCAGTTGGTGGACGATTTCCAGTTCCGGCGCGGCGATGTCCATCAGCGCCAGTTCCGCACCGGCAAACACATCAGCATGGTGAATGAAGGCGTTGATCAAGCCCGGCGCATAAGCGCTGCCGCCGCCTATGATGGCAATTTTGAGAGCCACGTCTGAACCTCCTCCAGGGTTGGGGCGGCAGTAGCGCCACCGACAGCCGTTGTCGTCAATGCACCGCAAATGCTGCCAAACTGCAAACACGTTTGCAGCGGCATACCCTGCACAAAGGCATGCAGGAAGCCCGCGTCGAAAGCATCCCCCGCGCCGGTGGTATCCACAGGCGTCACCGGCAGCGCCGTGACACGTTCGCGCACGTCTGCCCGGTGTGCCACAGCGCCATTCTTGCCGTCTTTCATCACAATCATGCCCTGCGGCATACGCGCGCTGACCTGCGCCAGCGCCTGTTCGTAATGTTCTGTCCCGGCGATCCAGCAGAGTTCGGAGCGGCTGGGCAGAAAGATGTCCAGCGCCGGGATCATCTGCCCCACGCGCGGGTCACGCAGCGCCTGTTCGTCCCAGCCAGGATCCATCGAGACGGTCAACCCGGCAGCATGGGCAATCTGTGCCGCCTGCGGTGTTTCGAACACAGCAAGAAAGCTGGAGATGTGCAGGTGCTTTGCCGGGTTTTCGCGCAGCACCGTCGCCAGATCAGGCGGAGTCGCCGGGCGCTGAAAGCGCGTGATGAACGCGCGATCCTGCGGAAACGAGAGCGCGACAGTGATTTGCGGCAGCGGGTGCGGGTGCCTGCGGATCAAGCTGCGATCTAAGCCCAGCGCATCGAGCAGCGCTGCTGCCAGTTGGCTCATGGGGTCGCTGCCCAATTCGGCAATCAGCCCGACCTTCGCGCCTAAGCGGTGCAGCCCCGCCGCTACAATCGCGCTGCCGCCGACCGCCACCGTAAAATCACTGGCGAACAGTTCTTTGCCCAGTTCGGGCATGGCCGGCAGCCCGGTGAAGATGAGATCGCAAAACAGCGGTCCGTAGACGAGAATGTCGTAGCTCATGCCTGTTCCCCGCGCAGCAGGCGCAGCGCCTTGAAATAATACGGCGAAGCAACGGGTCCATTCAGCAGCGGATCGCCGGTATTGTGCATCCACTGGTGCAGCGCCGCCAGCAGCATTTGTTTCACGGCTGCATAAGCCGGGTCGTCCGCAAGGTTGTGCCGTTCCTGCGGGTCCGCCGCCAAATCGTACAGTTCGACGGGGGGGCGCTCCTGGGTCAGCTCGTGAATCATCTGCGGGTAAATCGCGCTGTGTTGAATATCTGCCGGGACGTTGATGATATCCACTTCCAGATTGAGAATCAGCTTGTGGCGGTCTGTGCGTATGGCACGCTGCGGTTCATAGGCGGTATGATACGTCTTGCTCGCATAGACATAGTCGCGCGGGGTGTGCGGTTTGCCTTGCAGCAGCGCGAAATAACTCTGCCCATGCAGGTTCAGCGGCGCGGGGATGCCCAGCGCTTCCAGCAGCGTAGGCACGAGGTCAACATGGCTGATAAGTTCGTTAATCAGGCGTCCTCCGTTCAGCCCCAGCGATTCGGCGTACATGATCAGCGCGGTTTCAATGCCGGGGTCATACATAGTACACTTGGCGCGCGGCATAGCGATGCCGTGATCGGTAGTGAAAATCAGCCATGTGTTTTGCAGGTAGCCTAATGTTTGCAGGCTGGTGAAGATATCGCCCACGGCGGCGTCAAGCCATTTCACCGTGCCCTGCAATTCTGCGACTTCGCGGCGCGCTTCTGGCGTGTCGGGCAGATAAGGCGGCACCTGTACGCCTTTTTCGGCATCGGGCGGCACATCCTTAAACCCGCCGGTTTCGTCCCGGTGCGTTTCGTAAAAGCCAATGTTGAGGAAAAATGGGCGTTCGTGCGGCTGTTCCAGAAACGCGCGTACTTCTGCGACAATCTGGCGCGCATTGCGAGTGGTGCGCACCGCATCAAAGCCAAGCTGCTTGATGGCGTCGGTGCCGGGGTCGGTCACATGCTGCCCGCCCACCAGCCAGGTTGCATAGCCTGCCTGCTGGAGATAGCGCGGCAGGTAGACTTCGTCAGCGTGCAGACGCCAGTTAAACGGCTCGTGCGCCAGCCCGAACATACCGTTGGCATGCCCGTAACGCCCGGTGTACAGCGCGGCACGACTGGGGCTGCACTGCGGCGCGGTGCAGAAGCTGTTGGCGAAGCGCACCCCCTTTGCCGCCAGCGCATCGAGGTTGGGCGAGGTCACCGTCGGCTGCCCGTAGCAGCCCAGATGCCGCCCCAGATCGTGACAGTCAATCAGCACGAGGTTGATCATCGTCTAGCCTTTCACAGCGCCAGCCGTCAGTCCGGCGACAATGCGTTTCTGGAACACCAGCACCAGCACCACCAGCGGAATCGTCACTACCATCGCCGCTGCCATAATTTCGGCAATCGGTTCCTGCTGGCTTTCGATGCCGCTGAACTGCGCAATAGCGACAGGCACGGTCTGTGCAACGGGGGCGGTGACAGTGAAATTGAGCGCAAACAGGTATTCATTCCATGAACTGACGAAGGCGAGCAGCCCGGTAGTGACCAGCGCCGGGGCGGTCAGCGGCAGCAGAATCAGGCGGAAGGTCTGGAAGGCGGTCGCGCCGTCCACGATTGCCGCCTGTTCGATCTCTTCTGGCAGCCCACGAAAGAAGCTGGTCAGCACCCAGACGGTAAACGGCAGCGTGAACACCGGATAGGTCATAATCAGGGCGAAGGGTGTGCCAAATGTGCCGGCTTCGCGCACAATGGTATACAAACCAGAGAGAATCGAAATCATCGGGAACATCGTCATGGTCAGCACGACATACAGCAAAACGGTGCGCCCCCTGAAGCGCAGCCGTCCCAGCGCATATGCCGCGAAGGAGCCAACCACCAGCGACAGCACCGCTGTGGAACCGGAAACGAATGCCGAATTGCCCAGCGCGCGGATAAAGGAGCCGTCCCTGAAGACGTATTCGTAGTTGCGCAGTGTGGGCTGCTGCGGCAGATAGGTCGCCCGCTGGAACATCTCATTTTCTGACTTGAACGAGGTATTCAACGCCCAGTAAAACGGGAACAGCGCGAAGGTAGCGATGCACAGCAGGGCGAGATAAAAGAGCAGGCGGCGCAGCAGTCTGGCGGCGGTTCTTTTGCTCATCACTCTGTCTCCACCTTTAACAACCGGACATAAGTCACCGCAAAAACAAAGATCAGGAAGAAGATCATCACGCTGATGGCGGATGCATAGCCATCCTGCTGGTTGTTGACCAGTGTTTCGTAGTTATATGTCGCCATGCTGAGCTGCTGGCGTCCAAACAGCACGTTAAACAGGTCAAAGACGCGCAGGGCATCCAGCGTGCGGAACACCAGCGCGACGACGATGGTGGGACGCAGCAGCGGCAGGGTGATGGAAAAGAGCTGGCGCGCTTTGCTCGCACCGTCCACGTCAGCCGCCTCGTACAAATCCGCTGGGATGAGCTGGAGACCCGCCAGCAGCAGCAGCGCCATAAACGGTGCGGTTTTCCACACATCGACCATAATCGCCGCAGGAAGCTGCAAACTGGGGTTGGAGAGCCATGCCTGCGGTTGGTCAATAATCGAGAGATCCATTAGCACGCGGTTGATAATCCCGGCGCTGGTGTCCTTGAGCATCAGCTCCCACAGGCGTGCCGAAATCACAGTGGGGATTGCCCAGGGGATGAGCATAATCGCCCGCATGATACCGCGCCCGGCAAAGCTGGAATTCACGGTCAGCGCCATAAACAGCGCGACGACCAGTTCGATGGAGACGGAGACGATGGTGAACACCAGTGTCGTGCCGATGCCCTGGAGGAAATCGTCGTCGAGGCTGCTGATTGCCAGCGAGTGATCGCTGCCCCACAGCAGCGGAATCTGTACATTCCACGCAGTGCGATAGCCTTCCCGCAGCAGCACCGAGTCAATCGACTCCCAACGGATAGAGCTGTTTTCGCGCAGCGAGCACTGACCATCGTCTTCACGGCGGCATTCGACAACGTCAAAGCGGATGCCGAGCAGCCGCAGGTAGTTGTCCAGCCCGACAAACTGTGGGACTTCCTGACTGGCGAAGCGCTTGTCGGTCAGGCTGCGGATAAAGGTCTGCTCAAGGGGCCGTGCGGCAACCAGCACGACCACTGCCAGCGTCGGAATCAACAGACTCCACGCCAACCGGGTGGCATCATCGCGCAGTTGTTCTTCGCCATGGTACAGCCGGCGCAGATTACGCCCCAACCAATTGGACGCCAGCAGTGATAGCAGCAGCACCAGTCCCGGCAGCAGCAAAACGTTGAGCCGGTCCAGTGTGAACACTGCCCCGGAGACTCTGCCTATCTGCTGAATTTCACCCAACAGGCTGAGGATCATCAGCAGAATTGCTCCAACGGCGAGCCAGATCAGCGCAATCTGTGCCCAGCGTGCCGCATTAATGCTGCGGGCGCGCAGGCGCATGCCCAGCAGCACAAAGACCAGCCCCATGCCGACGAGCAGCATCGGGATGACCAGTCCGAAGCTGTCCAGAAATGCCAGGATCAGCGAGGGCGGGGCTTCGCCGGAGTCCAGCGCTGTCTGACCGACTGCTGCCTGAATGCCGGGGTTCTGCGCGACAGAAACGATCAGAAAGCCTATGGCAGTTAGCCCGATGAGCAGGAAGAAGCTGCTCAGCAGCAGTGCGCCAAGCAGCCCCCATAGGTTCGGCGGGCTGTCTGTGGGATCCACCGGGGCAATCTGTGAGTGGGAGTTGTCGGTCATAGGCGTTTAGGTTCGCATGCTGGTGCTTTTGCGGCGTGAATGAACAAGTGGGGTGGTCTGTGCCACCCCAACGGAGCTGTTGCTAACGTTGATTCCAGCAGGATGCTGCCCGCATGCCCGCGTTAGCGGCGTTTTAGCACATTGTCCGGGCATGCGGTGCAGCACGCAGTCAGGAGTCACGCCTGTAACTTATTCTTCACCAAGCAGCGCGATGAGATCCAGTTCCAGCAGTTCCAGCGCCACATCGGCATCTTCTTCGCCGGTGAGGATCGAATGCACCGCATTGAAGTACAGCGTCGAGACTTCATTATAGCGCGTGCCCGTCACGGTGGAGGGACGCGCAGTGGTGATTTCGACGATGCCTGGGCGTGCAAACGGCATGGCTGTCTGGATATCCGGGTGCTCATAGAGCGCGGCAATAGCAGGCGGCGACGAGGTCGCAACCGAGTAGGCAAGCTGCGATTCTTCGTTAGTGAAGAATGCCGCAAAGGCTGCCGCTGCTTCCGGATGTTCGCTGTAGCGCGACACGCCGATGTGCCAACCGCCCAGCGCGGCAGCGCCCACGCCTGAATCGCCAGCGGGCAGCGGCGCGACATCAAACGAGGTTCCGATGAATTCGCTG
>DAOTWP010000227.1:0-1690 GCA_034435675.1 Anaerolineae bacterium | reverse complement strand
CACGCGCAGGACATTGGAACCGATGCCCTCAATATGCGCGCCCATATCTTCCAGCAGCAGGCATAACTCGCGGATGTGCGGTTCACAGGCGGCATTGTGGATGATGGTTTCCTTACCCAGGCAGGCTGCCAGCATAATCACGATACCGGTTGCCGTGACACTGGCCTGCGACAGAATAATATCCTTAAAATCCCACTGGGCAGCGCGGCATTCCACCGCGCCGTGCATCGTCACGACATCCAGCCCCAGATCGCGCAGGGCTTCCAGATGCGTGCGAACGCGGTTGAGGGGAAAATCAATTTCGAGGCGGGCATACTGGCGGCGCACCAGCAGCGGCGCAACCAGCAGCAGCACACCTGCCGAACTGCCAATCTGGGTTTCGGACAGGGTGCGGTGCGTCACCTGACCGGCCTGAACCCGCAGCGTGTGATCCTCCTGCCAGTCCAGGCTGACCCCAAGCCACTTGATGACCTCCATCAACGTGCGGGTGCTGGTCGTGCGCGGCATGTTCCGCAGGATTACTGGCTGGTCGGTGAGCAGGGCAGCCGCCAGCAAAGCCATCGCTGCATTCGGGTTGCCGGACGGTTCATAGACACCATTTAGGGGCTGCTGACCATCAACTTTAATGCGCATCACATCTCGCAATCAGGTATCAGACGCACGCATTATACCAGTTCACACACGGCTGTCATGAGGCCAGTACCCGCTGCCCCGCTTCAGCCAGGGTGTCCAGCAGGAAATCGAGATCGGATTCTGTTGTCCGAAAATTGACGATACAGGCGCGCAGCACGATCTGATCCTTGAGCGTGGTGCTGGTCAGAAAAACCTGCCCCTCCTGCTGAACGATTTCCAGCAGCCGGCGGTTGAGGTCATCAAGGGTATCTGGCTGTACTCCGGTTGGCCGGTAGCGAAAACAGGTGATGCTCAACGGCCCGGCGGCGATCAGTTCAAAATCGTCCCGCTGACGGATGCAGTGTTGCAGATACTGGGCCATTACTATGTCGTGATTGATAAGTTCGCGATAACCCGCAATGCCAATCTGCTGGATGGTCATCCAGAGTTTAAGGGCGCGGAACCCGCGTGTCTGCTGCGGGCCAAATTCTGCGAACCAGGGCAGCACGCGGTCATCACGCAGATAAGTGGGCACAAGGCTGAACGTGTCGCGCATTGCCTGAGCATCGCGGACCAGCACGCAGCCGCATTCTACCGGGACGTACATCCACTTATGCGGGTCCAGCGCGAGGCTGTCAGCCCGCTCGATCCCTGTATACAGACCCCCGCTCTGTTCCGCCAGGATACCCACTGCGCCATAAGCGCCGTCCACATGAAACCACAGCCCTTCTTCCGCGCAGAGATCAGCGATTTCGACCAGCGGGTCGACTGCGCCTGTATTGACGGTTCCCGCGCTGGCTGCCACTGCCACAGGTCGCAGTCCATTCATTTTATCGGCTGCAATCGCGCTCCGCAGCGCATCGACGTCCATTCGATAGTCCACGTCTACTGGTACTTTGCGCAGGTTTTCACTGCCGATGCCGAGCAATTCCACTGCTTTCTGGAGGCTGGAATGCCCCTGTTCAGAGGTATAAACGATCAGCGGGGCTGTTTCGGCAGTCAGGCCGTGCAGCCGGACGTGCCCGTGTGTCTGCGCATGGCGCATGACCGCCAGCCCGGTGATGTTCGCCATGCTGCC
>DAOTWP010000226.1:0-12800 GCA_034435675.1 Anaerolineae bacterium | reverse complement strand
CGCACGCGGCTTTTCATGGGAAACCGACGCGACGCCCTACGACATGGGTCCGTCGCTGGTTGGCGCAAAGATCAACTACGTAGACCCTGAACCAGTTGGCGAAGGCGGTGAACCCTTACTGGAGCAAATCACGGGTGTTTTCCCCAACGATGAGATTGCAGTGTATGGCGAAGGCGACTTCCGTATCCGCGTGTTGACAACGGGCGGGTTCTCACCGGATGGTTTTCTCGCTGTACAACCTGACGACTATGAAGACTTCTTCCGCGTTCATGCCAACGGTCCCAATGGTGAAACCGTCCTGCTTGAAGAAGTTGGCGTTGACTATGAAGTCGCTGGTGGCACCCTGCGCGTCGTAGGTCTCGCGGACACTGGCGTTGCGGAAGACCCAGAAGCGGGCATCTTCTATGATGATTGCTACAGCGAAGACCGCGATAACTACATCGACATCATCCTCGTGGGTGATGAAGAAGCCGCCCGCAATGTGACGTTTGTCGAAATCCCTGCCCTTGAAGGTGGCTATCGCGCCTTTTACAACCCCGGTGGACCCGGCCCGGAACCCTTTGAAGGCGTTCGTTACACTGCGCCTGGTCCACCTGACCTGGAACCTGTGATTAATGCCCTGGATGACCCGATGCGCGTTGATCGTAACGGACCTGCGGGATCGGCTTTTGTCAGTATCGATCAGGGTGATGTACTCCTCGCGCAAAATGCAGGCATGTTCCCCGAAAGCATTGAGTGGGATGCTGCGAACGGTCAGTTCCTGGTCGGTTCAATTGCTTTTGGCACCATCTTCTCCGTTCAAGACAATGGTGTGGTACGCCCCTTCATTGAGAGCGACAACCTGACCAGCTCGGTTGGCATTCACATTGATACCGCAACCAATCGCCTGCTGGTTGCCGTTGGAAATATCCAAGCAAACATGAACGAAGAACTGCCCGGTATTGCACAGCTTGGCATCTATGATATGGCAACTGGCGCAGAGCTTCACTTTGTCGATCTGGGAAGTCTCTACCCGGACGGTCGCCACTTTGCCAACGACGTGACCGTTGATGCCGAGGGGAATGCCTATGTCACCGATACCCTGTCCCCTGTGATCTACAAGGTGGATATGAACGGCAACGCGGAAGTGTTCCTGGAAGCGCCTGACCTGGCTGGTTTCAATGGAATTGACTATCACCCCAATGGCTACCTGCTGGTCGCAATGAATGCTGAAGATGCACTGTACAAAGTGCCGCTGGAAGACCCGGCAAACATCAGCTTGGTCGAACTCAGTGAACCGCTCGCCATTGACGGCATGGTCGTGAATGAAGATCTGCAAGTTGTCGCTGTGCGGCAGTTACCACCCATATCACGCGAAAACAGCGTCGTTCTGGTGGTCAGCGAGGACGATTGGGCAACAGCCACCGTGGTGGCGACCGCGCCGGCGCTCACACGCAGCTTCCCAACCGCCGTCACGCTGCGCAACGGCGAACCCTATGTGGTACACGCTAATTTCCTTGCGCTCCGGTCTGGTGATATCCCGCATGCGTTTGAAATTCTGCGCACCAGCTTCACTGAAGTGGAATAACGGTTCCGGGAACAGGCTGTTGTGGGCTGATCGCGAAGCACCTTAAAGCAACAAAAAGGGAGCAGCCAGCAAGTGTTTGCTGTGCCCCTCATCAATCTGAACGATCAATGACAAGGTCAAGGAGCAATACAAATGAGCAGTCTGATCGTATTCACGTACAACGACAAAGATAAGGCAGCCACAGTGCTGCAATCCGTTGCTGAACTCAGCAAGCAGCACCTGATTGAGGTGCAGGATGCGGCGGTCATCGTCAAAAACGCCAATGGCAAGGTCAAGGTTCAGCAAACATTAGAGGCCGCCGTTAAGGGCAGCAACGTCGCCAGTGGTGGGTTCTGGGGATTGTTGATTGGCTTGATCTTTGGCGGCCCCATCTTCATGGCGCTGTTGGGCATGGGGCTGAGCGCGCTGTTCGGGCGCAAACTGGATGTGGGTATCGACAATACCTTCATCAAGAACGTGGGCGATGACATGAAGCCGGGCGATTCCGCATTGTTCTTGCTGACTGAGAACATCACCGTCGACAAGGTGGCCGATGCCCTGCGCGAGCATGGCGGCACCCTGTACCACACATCGCTTTCCAAAGAAGCGGAGGAGCAACTGGCAAAAGCACTGGAACACAAGCCGATTGCTGAAGCCATTGAAGCCCAGTCAGGCGACGTATAGCGCGTAGATCGACGCGGATTACCGCAGAATCTGGTATGAACCGTTCGGTTGGGGCAAGAGCAAGCGTTTTCTTGCCCCAAAAACAGACTCGTATAACAGCCAACAGCCTCTATACCCGGAAAGGAATCGAAATGGCAAACACACTCAAACAAACATGGTGGACGCTGCTCCTGCGCGGCATCACCGCAATCCTGTTCGCATTACTGCTTCTCTTCGCACCAGGACTCACGCTGGCAACAGGCCTATTCAGTTTTGTCATCCTGTTTGGTATCTATGCGCTTATCGAAGGTATCGCCACCATTGTTGGCTCGCTGATGACACGTGAAGGACAGTGGTTTCTGCTGCTAGTGTTCGGCGTGATCAGCGTCATTGCCGGTCTGGCTGCGCTTGCCAATCCCCTATGGTTTGGCGTGATGACTTACATTGTCATGATCTATATTGTCGCATTCCGGTCTATCGCCGGTGGTGTTGTTGAAATGTTTGCCGCCTGGCGGCTTCGTCGAGACATCGACAACGAGTGGTTGCTCGCCTTGAACGGTCTATTCGCATTTTTGTTCGGATTGATTCTGCTGCGCCGCCCCATCACAGGTATCGAGGTGCTGGTGCTGATTACATCCTTCTACCTGCTTATTGCGGGTACGGTGCAGGTCATTCTCGGCTTCAAGGCGCGTGGGTGGTCGGATACGTTGCCGAAAGAAAAAGCTGCATCAGCAGCGTGACCGGTCATTCGTTGGTTTGCTATGCAAGTGATGGAGCATCGCATGAAGCAGGAGACACAAATCACCAATCGCTATCGAATCATCAGCAAACTCGGTCAGGGCGGCATGGGTGCTGTATGGCGAGTCTATGATCGCCTTGAGAAATCTGAAGTTGCACTTAAACAGGTGCTGATACCCGACAAACAACTGGATTTCGCCTCTAAAGCGGGAACAGATGACACGGGCAAATTGCGTTTGAGCCTCGCGCAGGAATTCAGTATTCTGGCTACTTTGCGCCACCCTCATATCCTTAGCGTTTTAGACTTTGGCTTCGATGACAAAGGACATCCCTTCTATACGATGGATTTGATAGAAGGTGGAACAGATTGCAAAACCTACGGGATCAACTTAGCGAGAAGCCGACGCATCGTCCTAATGGGGCAGATGTTGCAGGCACTCCATTACCTGCATCGACGCGGTGTTTTACACCGTGACTTGAAACCTGACAACGTCTTTGTCACCAGAGATGAACAGGTCAAAGTGATGGACTTTGGACTGGCGAAGCAGGATAAAGCACAATCCACACAGTCCGATACGATTTCAGGCACAATTGCTTATATGGCTCCCGAATTGTTTCAGGGTACAAAAGCCTCCGTTGCTTCCGATCTTTTTGCAATCGGCGTGATGGTGTATGAAATCATGGTTGGTCAGCATCCCTATGCGGCGGATCATGTTGGTCAAATCATCATGAAGATCATGACACACACCCCGGATTTTTCTGCCATACCGGATAATTTTGTCCCCTGGTTGCAAACGATGCTCGAAAAAGACCCCGCTAATCGTTTCCCCACTACCTATGATGCGATGGTGGAATTTTACGATGCGGTTGGGATTGAGATGCCAGCCGAAGCACCACACATCCGCGAGAGTTTTTTGCAGGCAAGCGAGTTTGTAGGGCGTGATTCAGAGCTTAAGCAACTCACGGATGCACTGGTGACAATCAGTACACAGAATGCGTTCTTCCTCGTTGGTGGCGAGTCAGGTGTAGGTAAGTCTCGTTTGCTGGACGAGTTACGTATTCAGGGGCTGGTCAAAGGAGCAGTCGTGTTGCGTGGGCAGGCGGTTGAAGGGGGCGGCTTGCCCTTCCAATTATGGCGAAACATCGTGCGGCGCATGTTGCTGATGGTCGAAGTCACCGATTTACAGGCAGGGATTTTGAAAGATATTGTGCCTGATATAGATGCCTTGCTACAGCGCGACATTGCCAACGCGCCTGAACTCACAGGCAAAGCCCATCAAGACCGCATAGTACTCACCATCGTTGACTTATTCCGTGATTTGCCACAACCTGTTGTCCTGCTGCTGGAAGATTTGCAATGGACGGACGAGAGTCTGACGGTACTTCAACAAATGCTCAGAGTGACCGAGCAATTGCCCAAATTGATGATCGTCGCTAACTATCGCGATGACGAAGCCCCTGATTTGCCCCAAAAACTGGCAGGGATGACACACATCAAACTAGAGCGTCTTGATGCTGATGCGGTGAGTCAACTCAGTCGTGCGATGTTGGGCGATGTCGGAGAGAATGAGGAGGTCGTTCAGTTATTGCGTAGTCAAAGCGAAGGTAACTTATTCTTTTTGGTAGAAACAGTACGAGCGTTAGCCGAAGCAAGCGGTGATTTACAGCGCATCGGACAAGGTGACTTACCCGAAGGCGTATTCACAGACAGGATGCAAGCCATCACACGCCGCCGCCTGAGCAAAGTCGATACGCAGTACATTGAGATACAAACTCTCGCCGCAGTCATCGGGCGCGAGATTGATGTAACACTATTGGCATATGCTCAAGATGAAATAAGTGTAAACGCATGGCTGAACAACGCGGCAGAATATGGTGTGGTTAGCATTCAGGATAACACATGGCACTTTGCCCACGATAAATTGCGTGAAGCTATCATTGCTGATATACCCGATAAGACCTTACCGTCTATACACCGCACCGCAGCCGAAAAGATAGAGGCCGTGTACCCTGATGATGTAGGTTACAATGAAGCATTACTGAATCACTGGCAACAAGTTGGCGATTTGGACAAAATGGTTCACTACGCCTTGCCCGTTGTCAAGAATATGATTGACACTACAGGTGCATACACCACCGCCGACACGCTCTTGCAACATCTCTTGGGCCGCTTACCAGAAGATGATGGACGTTGTGTGGCACTCTGGAATTGTTTGGCGGATAGTATGAGACGGCAGGACAAATATAATCAAGGTCAAGGTTATGCTGAACAAGCCCGACAACTGGCTAGTAGGCTTGCTGACAAGAAAGGCCTGGCAACCAGTCTCAACCACCTCGGGGTTATTGCTACTTGTCAAGAGGAGTATGACCGCGCCACCGACTACCATCAGCAATGCTTAGTACTTAATCAACAATTAGACGACCAACACGGCATCGCAAGTAGTTTCAACAACCTTGGGGTGATTGCTTGGGAGCAGGGCGATTATGCCCGTGCCATCGACCTCACTCAACAAAGTCTGGTGATTAAACAACAGTTGGGTGATCAACGCGGCATGGTAAGCAGTCTCAATAACCTCGGGGGGCTTGCGTGGAGTCAAGGGGATTATGCCCGTGCCACGGACTTCTACCAACAAAGTCTGGCACTTCGCCAGCAATTGGGCATGCAACAAGGTATTGCTGACAGTCTTAATAACCTCGGGGTTATTGCTGATCATCAAGGGGATTATGCCCGTGCTACCGACCTCATGCAACAAAGTCTGATGATTCGCCAACAACTGGGCAATCCAAAAGATATTGTTATTAGTCTTCACAACCTAGGTAACAATGCTGTTAACAAGGGCGGTTATACGCGTGCTATCGACCTCTACCAACAAAGTCTGGCGATTAGCCAAAAATTAAAGTTTCAGACACTCATTATTCATAATTACATCGGTCTGGGTAGCGTTGCTTTCAAACAGAAACATAATGAAGAAGCCCGCCGTTGGTTTGTGCAAGCATTACGGAATGCTGACAATATCCAAGCAACCTTGTTAGCCCTATACAGTGTAGTTGATTTGGCAAGTATTATCGCGCACGATGGGCAGAACGAACGCGCCGCGCGTTATATCGCTTTGGCGGAACATCACCCTGCTAAAGATAGTAAGGTGCGTAAAACGCTGGATGAAGTCATGCCGATGCTGGAAGCGGCGCTATCGCCCGACGAACTGCAAGCCGCTCTCGAACGCGGCAAATCTCTCGATCTGGATACCGTCGTGCAGGAACTGCTGGCGGAGTTTGGTGGTGATGATCTGTGAAACCGCCCCCACGCTTAACCCGGAAAGATCGTTGCGCTGTTTACGGGTGACGCTGCGCTCCCTGCGGATGATGTTCAGCAGCAGGTTGCGCTTCATCGCTTAAGTCTCGATTTCCGCGAACCAGCGTGGTCACAATCACTTTGTTCACTGAGTGAACTAACCTGAATTTAACGTCACTGGTCATTGTGGGCTTGTCAAGACGCTGGCAGGCTGCGCCTTAAAGCTGCAAAACTCCGGTAACACCCTGCAACAGCAGCCACGCGCCCAGCACCAGCAAAATGAGGATGGTCAGCAGCATTGCGCCCTGCATCACGCGCGGGTTCAGACGCCCCACACGGTCAAAGACAACCAGCGTGAGCAGCAGAATCAGCAGAAACGTGCCATAAAACCCGACCAGAAAAGCGATGCCATGAAACACTGAAATGCTCAGCGCATCGCGCAGCAGCGGACCATTGACATTAAGCCAGAACAGATAGGGACCGTAACTGACCAGATTCATCGAGACGGCTTTGAACACTAGCGCGCGCGTGCCCTGTGCCTGCACCGGGGCGGTGTCGTTCACCGCCCTCTGTACCCCGGCAGGCTGCCGGATGTCCAGCCCAACGCGCAGCCCAGCGCCCAGCCCAGCGCGTAACTGCTTCCACGCGCCCCACGCAATCCACAGCAGCAGCAGTCCCCCCGCCACATAGAGCAGATTTTGCAGCGCGGGCAGCACCGTGCGCAGGGTTTCCAGTGCGAGCAGCGTCAGCACGATCAACGGTGTGTCCATAATCAGCGGCGCAAAAATCACCGGTAGCCCGCGCCACCAACCGCGCGACAGGGCGGTCTGTATGACAAACGCCTGAAATGGACCCGGCTGCACCCCGGCAGTGAAGCCCAACCCGATTCCCTGAAGCAGAAACGCGATCATGCGCTTAATCGCAGGCTGCGCCGCTGTACAGCGGACAACCACCTTGCCGGACGGCGGCTTCGCGGAAGACGGGTAGTCTCTGGGGACAGCAGCAGGCATGCTGCCCCCGGCGGCACAAAACGAAGCTGTTCTGTTGTAGTCATAGACGACTTCCTGAGTGCGATTGGATAATGACAATTGCAGCGGCATCTGTGGAGGAGAGCCGATCCTGATGATTTTACCTGCAACCCCTGTGACACAAAAACTTTCTCGTTTACAATATAAGATTGTGTTGTTTGTCACAATAGAAAAATCCCGCCAATTCTCAGATTACGGAGGCTGTGCATGAGCCACGACGGACATAAACGACTGGTTATTCCGGGTCCTGTAGAGGTGCGCCCGGAGATTTTGCAGGCGCAAACACAGTGGATGATCGGGCACCGCTCGTCCGAGTTTTCCGCATTGTTTGAACGGCTGCAAACCAAGCTGCGCGCGGCATTCCTCACTGGCAGCCGGGTTCTTGTCAGCGGATCGTCCGGCACCGGGTTATGGGAAGGGGCATCACGCAATTGCATCCGCGATGACCGCAAAGCACTGCATCTGGTCGCCGGGGCATTCAGTGAACGCTGGGCAGAAATCAGCAAGGCGAACGGCAAGCAGGTTGACGTGATTGCGCTGGAATGGGGACTCGCGCATACGCCGGAAATGGTCGCCGACGCGCTGAAACAGCAGGCACAAAGTGGCACACCTTACGATGCGGTCTGCGTGGTTCACAACGAAACCAGCACCGGCGTCACCAACCCCATCAAGGCAATTGCGGAAGTCGTCCATGCCTATGACGAAACCCTGCTGCTGGTGGATACGGTCAGCGGCTTTTTGGGCACAGAACTGCGCGTAGATGCATGGGGTATTGATCTGGCGCTAACCTCTTCGCAGAAAGCATTCGCGCTGCCGCCCGGTCTGGCATTCGCGGCAGCCAGCGACCGTGTGCTGGAACGCGCGAAGCAAATTCCATATCGCGGCTATTATTTCGACTTTGTAGAGCTGGAAAGCAACCTCGTCAAAAACAACACCCCCTCGACGCCGCCGGTATCGCTGATGTTTGCGGCGGATAAGCAGCTTGACGATATTCAGGCGGAAGGGCTGGAAAACCGCTGGGCACGCCACATGCAGATGCGCGACATCACGATGACATGGGCGCAGGAACGCGGCTTTGGGCTGTTCGCGCAGGAAGGCTACCGTTCCGCGACAGTCACGACGGTGGAC
This sequence comes from Anaerolineae bacterium, assembly GCA_034435675.1. Lineage (GTDB taxonomy): Bacteria > Chloroflexota > Anaerolineae > Aggregatilineales > Phototrophicaceae > DAOTWP01. The sequence continues at coordinate 4,405 of DAOTWP010000226.1, read as the reverse complement.
AACCGCGAACGCGGCGCAGATATTGCCGCCCTGGCGAAGTTTATGGCAGGCAAGCATTTCGCCATTGATCAGGGCTACGGCCAGATCAAAGGCAAAACCTTCCGCATTGCGCACATGGGTGATATGAGCGTAAGCACGCTGGAAGAACTGCTGAGTGGATTCGACGAATTTCTGGGCGTATAGCAGCCAATAAACCCTGAGGACGCAGCGATGACAAACTATCATGTCCTGATTTCTGATGCCGTTGACCCAGCAGCGCTGGCGGTCTTGCAGGCTGCCGATGGCTTGCAGGTGACTGCGCCGGGCAACATGAAGCGCGAAGAAACGCTCGCCGCGCTTGCCGATGCCGATGCGCTGATTATCCGCAGCAGCACCAAAGCGGACGCCGAACTGATCAACGCGGCGACAAAACTCAAAGTAATTGCCCGCGCCGGGGTTGGCGTGGACAATGTTGATCTGGATGCCGCCACCGCGAAGGGCGTGGTGGTAATGAACACCCCGGACGGCAACACCATCTCTACCGCCGAGCATACCCTGGGGCTGATGCTGGCGCTGGCACGCTTCATCCCGCAGGGGCATGCTTCACTGGCGTCGGGCAAGTGGGATCGTAAGTCGTTCATGGGGGTGGAACTGCGCGGCAAAACGCTCGGTGTGATCGGCTTCGGGCGCATTGGGCGGGCAGTGGCAAAACGAGCGCTGGCATTTGAAATGCGTGTGCTGGCATATGACCCCTATATCGCCGCCGACATCGCCGCCGATCTGGGCGCGGAACTGGTCAAACTGGACACCCTCTATGCAGAGTCCGACTTCATCACGCTGCACAGCCTGATTACGCCGGAAACCCGCGAGATGATTAACGCCGAAAGCCTGGCGAAGATGAAAAAAGGCGTGCGGATTATCAACGCGGCACGCGGCGGGCTGATTAATGATGCCGACCTTGCAGCAGCACTGAAAAGTGGCCATGTTGCCGGGGCGGCGCTGGATGTCTACGCGGAAGAGCCGCCGCCGGCAGATCACCCGTTGATTGGGCTGCCCAATGTGATTGATACCCCGCACCTCGCCGCCAGCACCTCTGACGCGCAGATAACGGTCGCCGTAGATGCGGCGCGCCTGGTCGTTGCGGCGCTGCAAAATGGCGAATACAGCAATGTCTGCAACCCAGACGTGCTGAAACAATAAACCCACTGCACAAAAAGCAAGGGTACACTCGTTCGGTGTACCCTTGCTGCTACCTGATATGAGATCAATCCGCCCCCATTTGCTGCCGCTGTTCGCAACCTGACGCCGTCAGCCCACCTGACGCAGAATTGACAGTACCTTGCCCTGCACCATACATTCCTCAGCGCTGACATAGATCGGCTGCATGCTGGGATGCGCAGGCTGCAAGCGCACGCGCCCACCGCCTTCGTTGTAGAAATACTTCAATGTGGTTTCGCCGCGCCCTTTCAACCAGATTGCCACCATATCGCCATCGTAGGCGATTTCCTGGCGGCGCAGAATGATTACATCGCCATCGCGCACCATCGCGTCAATCATCGAATCGCCCTTAACGCGCAGGGCATAGGTCTGGGTGGGATCATTGCCGCGCAGCATATCCTGCGTGACTTCGAGCATATCTTCATCGCTGAAGTAGGCGTCTTCCGGCACAGGCACGGGGGCGCTGGCAACAATTTGCCCGACCACCGGTACACGCACAGCGGCAATCGCTGTTTTCACGGCTCTGCGCGTGCCGGGAATTTCGCCCACCAGCCGCAGCCCACGCGAAACGCGATCCGAACGCTCCAGATAGCCCTCAGTCACCAGCTTGTTCAGGTTGTAGTTGACTACCGATGTTGAATTGATGCCAGTAGCTTCCCCAATTTCCCGAATTGTAGGGGGAAAGCCATTCTTATCCATATACCGCTGCATGAAGCGCAGAATATTGCGCTGCCGTTCAGAAAGTTTATCGAACTTCTTCATTTTCGTCCCTCGCTCAGAATATGAACGCTTTACGGTCTGTTCTATGCAGAATTATTGTTCTGATTGTAACCGAACAATTGGTCTGACGTCAAATGTTTCCTTTAACAACCTCGCAAAAGCGCCTGTATTGCTCCATCTCAGGCATGTTTGCCCCGCAGGCACGAACCGCCCAGGCGCGCATAAGCAGGTTGCATCAATTGCCAGCAGCCTTAAGACTTGATAATCGAGAGTAAACTCAGCGGAACACAGCGTTCAGGAGGCGGGTTTACGGGCATAGACAATTACGCCAGTGCTGCGCAGTACCCCACGCCGCACCAGCAGCGCATCCAGCGCGCGCAGCCCGCGTAGAAACGGCAGCGCCAGCGCAGCGGGCGCGCGCAGCTGCGCCGTGATATACCCGGTGAATGCTGGGGCATCCAAACGCTGCTCAATCGCAAAACGCGCGGCGATGAGCTTAAGCCAGTCATGTTCGCGCCCTGCCCCCTCAAACGGCGACAACCCCTCTGCCTGAATACTCGCCTGGACACGCTCTGCTGAACGCAGTCCAAAGCGGCGCAGCGCGGCGAATTTGGCGCGGTAGGGCATCTCAGTTGGCAGCAGAAACGCCAGCGCGCCCGCCAGCAGCACCGTGCGGGGGTGTTCATCACCGTCTGTGTCGGAAACCCACAGCAGCCCGCCGGGTTTAAGGGCGGCGTAAAGCTGGTCAATCACCGACTCAAGATTGACCAGATGATGCAGCGTACCCTTTACGGCGATCAGGTCGAACTGCGGCGGCGCAAGCTGCACGCTGTTGAGATCTGCTGCGAGGTATTCGGCTGTGCCGGGGATGCTCAGCCGCACGCGCTGGTAGTAGGCGCGGGCAAGCGCCAGCGCCTTCTCGCTGATGTCCAACCCGGTGGCGTGCGCGCCGCGCTGTGCCATCGCCAGCGTCAGCCAACCGGAAGCACAGCCCAGTTCCAGCGTGCGCATCCCAGGCTGCACCCGCGCCAGCAGCGCCTCAATATCTGCCGTATGCATGATGACATTATGGCGCAGCGCGCGATGAAAACGCCAGTCCGGCGGGGTTTGGCGCGCCTGCTGCTCGGCATCTGCCCCCCATAATTCCGCTTCTGCGGCAAGCTGCGCCTGATAATCCTGATCGCTCATTCGTAGCAGCTGCCCATCGTCAGCAAATGTGCCAGTGTGTCCCAATCACAGGCGGCATCCTCGCCGGATAACCTATCACGGGACTTGCGCACACCTGCCGCGCCGCGTTCAAGGAAGTTGAACGGATCGAAATTGTACCAGTGCCACTGGGTCACGGCGGACCACAACCCGGTGAGGTGTTTGTCGGCGGTGCGCTCGATATCCTCATGCAGTCGGTGCAGGTCAGCAATCAGGAACAACAGAGTATCGTGTGCCGATTCGAATGAGCCGTCCTGATCGGGCAAGGCGACCAGCGCATCCCACGCTGGATCAAAAGCCACCGCCTTCGCACTAAACGCCTGCTCCAGCAGTCGCAGCAGCAGCTCACAGGTCGGCACGCTTTCCTGTTCGTCGTTGAGCAGCGTGAGCAGCGCGCGCAAATACAGTTCAAGCGTGCCCTGATAATTGGCACGCTGCCGTTCGACCAGACCGACCACTGCATCATAAAAATCTACAGCATGGCGATCAAGCATAAGCAGTGGCTGCCCCTTAACTGTCAGAGTCCGTTCTGGATGCAGTGGTCTCAAGCATTTCGCCGGAGCGCAGCCGCACAGGGGCGGTGCGGTCAGGAAAACGCCCAACAATTCCTTGATAAAATGTGGCAATTTTTTGCATATCGGCTTCAATATCGCCGTTGGGATAGAGTACCAGCCCGACATGGACAAGTTTGTTTTGGTAATCGAAACCAACACAGATAATCGGCACCTTTGCCGCCAGCGCAATGCGGTAGAAACCGCTTTTCCAGCCGTCGGTCTTTTTGCGCGTGCCTTCCGGTGTCACAGCAACCATCAGGCGCTCATGTGCCGCATACATCGCCGCGACCTGCTCCACAAAACCCTGCGGGGCACGCCGATCTACAGGCAGAATACCCGCCAGTCGGAAAATCGGTGCCAGCGGCGTGCGCAGCAGTTCGACTTTGCCCATCCAGCGCACCCTGCCGCGCATGTAACAGGCAGCAGCAACGGTCAAAATGCCATCGAAATTGCTGGTATGCGGCGCACCAATGAACAGGAGCTTGGGGATATCCGGCAGTTCACCCACCACCCGCCAGCCCCAGAGGCGCAGCAGCCCTGCCGCTGCCCACTTCCAGAATATGGGCACATCAGCAGCACGATGACTGATCACTGTTGGCAAAGATGACTGAGTCATAATTCTCTGATAACCTTTGCGGGGCTTCCCGCAGCAATCACCCCCGGCGGGATGCTGCGCGTGACCACGCTGCCCGCGCCAATCACGCAGCCCGCGCCGAGGGTAACCCCTT
>DAOTWP010000225.1:0-3624 GCA_034435675.1 Anaerolineae bacterium | reverse complement strand
GCCCTGGTGGGGCGCGGCGGGGCGGCGGCTGCGCTGGCTGCTGCTGGCGCTGGGCAGCGGCGGGCTGCTGGCGGTGGCGCTGCTTGCTGTGCAGCGGCTGTTTGGTTATGACGCGCTGAGCATTGCCGGGGCAGATGGCGACCGCCTGACGAGCCTGAGCACGGCGCTGGGGCAGGTGCTGATGAACGCCGAACGCGCGCTGAACATGGCGGCGCATTACTGGGGTGCGGGTGTTTTGCTGCTGCTGGTGGCGGCAGTGCTTGTGCTGTTGGTTCAGCGCCGCTGGCTGCTGCCGTTATGCCTCGCTGCGCCGCTGCTGGTGGTGTACCTGTCGCAGCGTTCCAGCAGTCGCCATTCGTTTGTGGCGCTGGCGCTGCTGCTGCTGTGTGGGGCGGTGGTGCTGGCACAGCTCAGCGCAAGGCTGACGGAGCGGTGGCGCGCGCTGCCGCTGGCAGTGCTGCTGTTGTGGGGCGTGCTCCATTGGGGCAGCTTTGCCTTCACGGCGTACACCACGCCCGAAACACTGCCCCTGGCACCGCTGGATCGCCGCGAATATATTACCGCCGATTCGAGCGGCTTTGGGCTGCCCGAAACGGCTGCCAGCCTGTCCGCGCTCGCGCCAGTGCGGGTGATCGGGCTGCTGTCCAACTGTCAGGGGCTGCGACTGCTGGCGCTGAACGATTATGAGGTGCTCTGCCCGCGTCTCAATCCGGACGGTTCGACGATCCCCGCGCAGGAGCGCCTGCTGCAAACTAACCGCCAGGACGGCGTCTACGTGGTGCTGGAACGCAACAATGTGTATGTGGCGACCAATGTGCCCGGTACACGACAAACATCAGTCATGCGCCCCGGCGGGCATGGCGGGAGGCTGGACATCTACCACCTGGCGCCAGCGGAGTGAGCCACGCGCTGGCGGACTGGCGCAGGGCGGCGGAACTGGGTTACGAACTGCCGCCCGCAGTGCAGCAGGTCATCCCCGAAATTGAGGCGGAGCTTGCTGCGGATGGGTAGAGGATAGCGCGAGGGACCCCTGCCGGGGCGTGCGGCAGCTTGCACAGCACGCCCGGCGGGGGTGAATCAGTCCTGCCTTACTCGACGGTGGCAGACGCGATGATGCGCAGCGCCATCTCCAGCTCGTCGGTGTTCAACGTGTCGTCATCCAGCGGGTACGCCTCGCCCACCACACCGAAGCCGTCTGCCGCCACACCGATCAGCGCCAGTTCGTAGGTCTGGTCACTCTGGTTGGTGAAATCGAAGACGTACAAGCCCACTTCAACATCATCCACGTCAACCAGTTCGATCTCGTCGGGGTCCAGCTCCAGCGAGTCGTCCAGCGCGGCGAGATCCAGCGCCAGCAGGTCTTCCATGTTCTCCGGGTCAACGTTCTCGTCGTCCAGATAGCCCGGGGTGTAATAGAAGGGGATCAAGCCGGTGTCTTCGCCGGTGAAATACACCAGACCGTCGTCGGTTTCCTGTACTTCCCAGGTTTCGGGATAGAAGAACGTCAGGTCGCCCTCGTCGGTTTCAAAGGTGTAGCTCTCGGTCAGATCGCTGTCCGCGCTGCCGCTGTCGCCGCCGCCCTTGCCGGTGTCGTCGCCGCCGTCCGCGCTGCCTTCGCTCTGCACCGACGCGACGATCTGCTGCGCCACTTCCACCGCGTCCATGTCGATTTCTTCGCCGCGCAGCGGGAACACATCCGCGAGGAACGCGCCGTCCTCCAGCACGGTGACGATCAGCGCATTTTCAAACGTGGTGTTGCCCTCAAAGACGAAGATATACTGGGCGACTTCAATGCCGTCAAGTTCAATCAGTTCAACATCATCTTCTTTGAAGGGTTCCTGCCCATCATAGCTTTCGTAGTAATAGCGCAGCACTGCCGCCGGGTCGCTGGCGTCAATGTCGTCGGCTTCCAGATCCTCAATGGGGAACCAATAGGGGTACAACTGTGTGGTATCGTTGCTCAGGAAGATAAAGTCGCCGCTGTCGTCAACCGTCCAGTCGTCCGGGTAGAAAAACGTGACGCCAAAATCTTCGAATGTGTATTCTTCGGACAGGTCGGCATCCTGCGCCAGTACACCGACTGCCCCCAGCGCCAGCAACACGAGCACCAAAGCAATGCGCAACCAGCTATTCATATTGAACTCCTTGAATGAAAAAACGCTTCTCTATGATACTGCCAGACTGGTCTCCATGTGTGTAAAGAACCTGTTGCAGTCTACGGGCTGACCGGCGGCACTGCTGCGCAGTTCCCCGCGCTGAAGACCATCGCGTCCGGCACCCACGCCCCATCCAGCAGCCGCCACCACCGGTTGTTCTGGCTGGTGGTGTACTGCCCGCTGACATAGGCGCTCTGCCCGGCGCGCAGCATGCCAACCGTGCTGCTGTTGAAATCCGGTTCGCCAAACAGTTCGACCACCTGCGGCGCGTTGAGCTTGCACTGGTCTGCTGGCGTTGTCACCACCACCGGCGCGCTGCCATCCAGACAGGGACTCCAGTCCGCAAACAGGCTGCTCACGCCATTGAAGGTGATTTGTGCTGCGTTGGCGCCGTCCGCATCCATAATCCACAATTCTTCCGTAGCAGCAGAATCGCGGCGCATGAACAGAATCTGCGCTCCATCCGGCGACCAGTCCGGCTGGAAGTCCTGTGCATCGGGGTTATCGGTCAACTGGCGGCGTCCGCTGCCATCCGCGTTGATCACAACGATATTCCAGGTGTCGCCGTCAAATTCGTTATAGGCAATGCGCGTGCCATCCGGCGAAAACACCCCCGCCGAGTCGCCGCCTTCATGCACGGTCAGCCGCGTCTGGCTGCCCCCGTCGGCATCCATGATATACAGTTCGCGGTCTTCGTTGGCGTCACGCCCGCTGGTGAATGTAATCTGCGTGCCGTCCGGCGACCATGCCGGGGCAAATTCTGCGGCGTCATTATCCGTCAGGCGGCGCAGGTTGCTGCCATCGGCGTCCATCACATAGATTTCGCGTTCAACACTGTCCAGATCGCTGACGAAGGCGATCTGCGTGCCGTCCGGCGACCAGGCGGGCTGAAACTCCTCAGCAGGGTAATCCGTCAGGCGCTGGAGATTGCTGCCGTCGGCGTTCATGACATACAAATCGGTGCTGCCCTCGCGGTCACTGGTGAAGGCGATGCGCGTGCCGTCCGGTGACCAGTCCGGCGCGGAGTTGAACGAACCGCCGCTGGTCAGTGCCTGCACGTCACCGCCATCAGGATTCATTGTGTAGATGTGGTAATTGCCTTCGCTGTTGCTGGCAAACGCGATGCGCGTGGCACAGGTTGGCTGGGCAGCGGGGGACGCCGCCGCCATCTGTGCAGCAAGTGGTGCGATCCCTCCCAGCAGCAGCAGGAGCAGAATCAATCTGTGCATAGGGACCCTCCCGGTTGGATAGATACCTGACTGCTCAATTGTACGGTCAGGCGGTCAGGCTGACAACCAGCGTTAGCCTGCGTTTGCCCTGCGTTGTGCAGCACCGGACGCTAACGACGGCGGCGCGGCGTTGGGCTGACTTCTGGCGTGATCGTGGCTGTCGCTTCTGCCGTTGCTTCTGCCGTTGCTTCGGGCGCTGCTTCGGGCGTTGCTTCGGGCGTGACCTCCGCTGTCGCCTC